>CAYTMD010000614.1:0-3603 GCA_964438685.1 uncultured Acidobacteriota bacterium | reverse complement strand
AAGAATAATTACCCCCAGAACCGGCCTGGGTTTGTTGCCAGGCGGTAGTGCGGGCGCCTTCGCCTGGGGAACGGCCGGAATCGGGGCGCTGAATGGAACACCCCGCTTCTGAAGCTGCGCCTGGGAGGCAGCGAACATTTCATCTGCCCACTCGTCGGGATGGGCGACTATCGCCAGAAGCTCCTCGTTGGTTTTCTCCGCGACGATTCGTTCAGCATCTTGAGCAGCTACCGTCTTCATGGACCCTCCTAGGGTGGAGTACTGGGAAGCGATTTCAATGCGCGTTGAGCCCTGATGCGCCTTGCTTCGCCTTTCTCTAGCGGTGTTTAGTCCTCGCGATCGTATCCGTGCGATTTTGTTTCCTGCGGCCGGCTGGTGCATGGCGAGCACAACCACGCGACTTGCGATCCTTGCCGCGTGCGCGGACACCTTCTATGTGCTCATCGGCGGACGGCATTTCGAGCCCCCGCTGCCTTGATCATTTTTCGAAACGCAGAACTGCACTCGCCCCGCGCCAGCCTGCCCCTACGCCGCACAATTGTGGAATGCAGAGATCGGACGATGTCTTCATTTACTCCTCAATGATCCGATCATGATCTTCAATAGCGGCCTCAATCGAACTGAATCCTCCTGAGCGTTCGAAGGGCGACTGCTCGATCAGAAGTTCTATGAACTGCTTTTCCAGCTCCGAGACTGCTTGAAGTGTCACAGGATTACGATAGAAATCCGAACTCTGCACACAGAATTTCCGCGAGGCGAGATCCTCAAAACACCTGTACCGCTGGACCCCCTTAGGGGACTGGATTCTCTTCCAGACATCGAATGACCGGAAGAGCTTTTCTGAACGTTTAGCTTTCATTTTCCACTCCTAATCCTCGCCCGAGCGGGCCGGCTGGCGCATGGCGAGCACAGCCATGCGACTCGCGATCCTCGCTGCGTGCGCGGACACCTTCTATGTGCTCATCAGCGGACGGCATTTCAAGCCCCCGCTGCCTTGATCATTTTTCGAAACACAGGGCTACGCTCGCAATGCGCCCGCCCGCGTTTCAGCGTTACGCCGGATGTTATACATGCGTGGAGGTGGCAAGTAAATGGCGCAAATCAGGAAAAATAAACATTGGTAAATCTCAACTTTGGCGAGGGTAATTTTGTCGCAAGTGAGACCGAGGGTAGGACCCGCTGGCCGTGATGTGGAGTGGTAATTTGGCGCCACTGGTCGGACAATAAGTAGCCCTAAATGGCACGAGCCGTGACGCCCGATTGTGCTAATCACGGAAATCAATGGCTAATGGGCTCTTGTCAAGCAATGGATTCCAGGCGCCTCTTCACGGCCCAACATTCCAACTTCTCGCACTCCGGGTTTTACTTCGGCGCACGCCACCCCTTCGCTGTGTCTTGGGCACACTCTGAAAACCTAAGCGGAAAATCTCTGTGGCGTGTTGGTCGCACCTGTGGGCGGAGCCACGAACACGAACCCGCCACTGTGCCGCCGCAGACAGGTCAGGTTCGAAGGATGGACCGCACCAACTTGCGCGCTTCCGTGACAAACTCCTCCATGTCCAGGAGAAAACGGGCGGGATCAGTTTTGGCGACGATGGGATATTCCCGCGTCAAGACCGCCCATGAGGGATCTTCCTCCAGCTTCCAGTCAGGCGATTCGTTGATGCCGTAGCCCAATTCGTGCACCTGGCAGAGCCGGTCTGACAAGCTCACCAAGGCCACCAGCACGGGGTGGAGTTTTGCCTGCTGAACGTCGTGATGATGTTCCACAACTTCGGCAATATCCTCCGGCAAGCGCCAGTGTTCGGCGAGAATTTTCCCCGTGTCGCAGTGAGTGAATCCCAGTGCTGAACGCTCGGCCTGATGGAGGGGAATCCGCTCGGTGCGCGCCAGTTGAGCCGCGGCGCGGAACTCCTCCTGGAACGACATCATATTGATCAGTTCGCCCAGGTCGTGCAGCAGTCCCGCCAGATATGCGCGTTCCGGCTCCTTAAAGCGCGCCTTGCGGGCGCAGAAACGGCTTACCAGGCCACAACCCAAGGAGTGTTCCCAGAAAACCAGCGGGTCAATAACCCAACTCTCTTTGGGCAGGAGATTCAGCAAGCTGCAGGAAAGAAGTATCTCGCGGACCTGGCGCACGCCGAGCACAACGATCGCCCCGTGCACGGACTTCACCTCGCGGGAGCGGAAGTACAGGGCGGAATTTGCCACGCGCAGGCACTGGGCGGAGATGGACTCATCGCACGAGACTAAATCCACAATGCGCTGGACGTCCACCTGGTCAACGGGGCGTTCGAGATAAAACAGCAGGGGGCGGATAATGGCGGGAACGGTGGGTATGGAATTCAACTTCTCCACTCGTTCGCGAATCAGTTCTCGTAGCGTGGGCGTCATGGTCGCCTTTGTTGTTCCTCAGCATCCTATCGGCAGCAATGGGCAACAACATGAGGCGAAGAAAGCAGAAGGCAGAAGGCGGAAAGCGGAAGGCCGCAAGAGATGGCAAGTGGGCAGGTCGGCAGATCGGGCAGTTCCCTCTTCCCAACTGCATACTGCCCACTGCCTACTGTTTATTGCCTACTGCCTTCCAGTCTTTCCGGGGCGGATGCGAGAACAACGATGTCTACCCGGCGATTCTGGGCCCTGCCCTCAGCGGTTTGATTGCTCTCCACCGGGTGATACTCGGCGTATCCAACGGCGGAAAGGCGTGTGGCGGGGAAGTCGTAACGGGTAATGAACAGCCTGATCATCTCGGTGGCCCGGGCGGTGGAAAGCTCCCAGTTGGAAGTGAAGTGGGAATTGTGAATGGGTACGTTGTCTGTATGGCCTTCGATGCGCAGATTGTTGGGTTGAGCCTTGAGCACTTGGGAAATGCGGTCGACCGCGCCTTCGGATTTGGGCCGGAGGTCCGCCGACCCGCTATCAAAAAAGCCGACTTCCCGCAGACTGATCACCAACCCTTCGCCCGTTAGCTTCAGCAATACCTCCCCCCGCTTGAGCTCCGGCGCCAGGGTATTCGTGAGCTCTCTTTGCAGGGTTGCCATATCTTTAGGAGGGGCGGGCCTGTTTGTCTTTTCGGATGGGGATGACGTCTTGCCATGGCCCGACATCGCACCGGCATTTTCGACGAGTTGAATGTACCCTGCCGGCAGGGCATTGCTGATAACAACGGGAGCGCGTGAGTTCGCCGCCGGGAAGACCCCCATCTGTTCAAAGGCTTCCTGCATTGCCTTGGAAATCTTCCCCACCTTGCGCTTATCGACTTGGGAGGAGGCAAAGAGGACCACAAAGAAGGCGAACAGAAGTGTGATGAAGTCCGCGTAGGAAACCAACCAGCGTTCATGATTTGCGTGCTCGGCGCGTTTTCTTCTCCGGCTCATGGGGAGGGCTCCCGGGATTCCGCCGGTGCGGGAGCTTCCGCCAGGAACCCTTGCAACTTGGTTTCGACCATGCGGGGATTCAGTCCTTCCAGGATGGAGATCACGCCTTCCAGCATCATCTCCCGCCTCTGCTGCTCAGTGCGAATACGTATTTTGAGTTTGCCGGCGCAGGGGAGGAAGAGCAGGTTGGCGGCGCCCACTCCGTAAATGGTGGCGACGAAGGCCA
>CAYTMD010000613.1:0-3614 GCA_964438685.1 uncultured Acidobacteriota bacterium | reverse complement strand
GGTCGTGGGGGTGAGGGGGCGAATTGATGCCCATCACCTTAGGTGAACAGTATAGATCCTCGGCCGGAGGCGGAGTTGGGTTGTCATCCATTCCCCAGCGTGCCCCGGGTTTACTGTTTCGCAGTGATATATATAACATTCTGGCCAGAGTGCAAATCTTTTCCGTATACAACCGTGACGCCGACGCCCAGGACGCGGAGTTTCGCCTGCAAGCCCGTATCCCACAGCCACCGCCCCGAACCCAGGCCGGGAGCGGGATCGGTGCTTTTGCCCGTGTCAACAAAGGGGCTGAGCTTGAAGTTGAAAAAGCCATTGCGGTAGATCTGCTTGTCAATCTCCCAGTTGGAAAGGAAGTAGTTACGGCCCAAAGGAGCGCTCCCTTTACGGCCATCACGCGTTCCGACGTGGCCTCGCATCCAGAGGTCATTGTCGCGTTCCATGCCCAGCATAAACAGTTCGTCAAAGGGAACACTGCCAAAGGTCTTTCCTGATCGTACGTGCCACTGCACGGCGTAGTCGTCTCCGCTTATCCTGGGATACCAGCGATTGGAGACCGACCCTTGCAGCTTTTCAAACGAATGTGACGGGGCTGACCAGACCGCCCCCGCCTCGGAAGTAATCGTCGCCTTGCTGTCGAATCGTCTTTCCGGCAGGCGCGCCAATTCGTGATTCAATTGTGCCACTTGTTTGAGCTGGAAACCGCTCAATAGGACTTCCGTTGGCAACCGGGCTCCGCTGACCACATTCCGATAGTCGCGATAGGAAAGTTCGGCGCCAGTGAGCCAACTCCAACGGCCGCTGTTGAGAGAGGTGACCTCACCATTTACGGCGCTCCTGCGAAGGTTGAGCGCGCCAAGCACCGGGGCGGGTCCCTGCGACGATTGCCGAAGGTCCCAGTTTTCATTTCGCAGGTCGACGCCGACCTGGTAACGGTACTTTGGGTTCTGTGCAATCGGCCCGGAGAGGGAAGCCAGCAAACGGCGCTTCTGCGCGTCCCAACGCAGGAGAGATGAGAAGTTGGTCGCCGAGCCCCCCAGGTTGAAGTATTCAGGATAGACCGTTTGATAGAACGCGCCCTGAAATGTTGAGAGCAGTGTTTGCCATGTGCCATTCCCCCACCCGTTACGCTCCTGTCCCTGGAAGGCCATATCGAAAGTTCCATTATCGAGTGCCTCCAAATGCCAGACAGGCGCGGGGAAAATTCCGAGACCTCCGACGCGCGCCTGGGTGGTCAGGAAATCAGGGAGCCGCAGCGTGCGGGCGGGGGCAAAGGTAAAAGCCCGATCCAGCAGTGCCGGATCAACCCGCAGCCCAGGCTCAATCCGCACCTTTTCAAGGCGAGGCTTGCCATCGCGGTTCCAATATTTCAGCGCCGCCTCAGTGTTGCCTTTGAGGAAATAGACTGTCGCCAGGAAGTCACTGCAGTAAGTGTCGCTCGGTGCGAGCCGCAACCCTATCCGTAGCCATCGCACAGCCTCGGAATAACGCTTTTGCTTAAACGCGACTCCGCCGAGCTCGACGGGAAAACGCGCGTCGTTCGGGAGCAGGCGCCGCCCTGCCAGAAAGGCCGCGCGCGCTTGGTTCCACCGCCCCAGGTGGGCCAAAGCGCTGCCGTAGTAGTAATCAATCTCTGCTTCCCGCACGGGGGCCGTGGCGGGGGCTGACTCCACCTCTTTCACGAGTTGGTCCCAACGTTCTCCGGTGAAAAGCTCTTTGATTTTGGCGAGATTGTCGATCTGTGGTGGGTTGGGCGCGAGGCCCCGCGATGGCAGACAACTCAGCACAAGGAGAAGGACTACCGATGCGGTCCGTCGTCCCGTTGCTGCGGCACGGCCAGCAAAGTCCAGTTGCCAGCGGCTTTCCATTCTTTCTCGAAGTCGGAACGTTTCTGTTTGAGTAACTTGCGCTCCGCCGGATCGTTCTTTAACACCGTATCCTGCTGCGAATCCAGACCCGCCACCACCACATAGTGCAGGGTGGAGTGGCCGGACTTAAGGGCCACGATGAGCGGGCGGCCTCTCTCCAAATGCTGTTTCAGGTCCTTCCACTCACCGGCAAAAGCAAACGTTCGGAACCCATGCTGTTGCAAATAGCGTTCCATGTCGGAAGCATAGATCCCCTGCGCCTGGCGTGCGTACAGCGTTCGTTGGATCTGCTCCGCGTCGTCGCCAGGAGACTTCCCTTGCTGGCGTCCCCAATACTGCATCACCATGGCGATACTGGCGGCGCCACAGCCATTCTTCTCCTGGCTCACGAACGGAACGTCAAGCCATACACCGGGCTGCTGGCCTGCCAAGACCGCAGTGAAGAAGGACAGGCTCACCAGTAGTGGAGCGATACAACGCAACATGGGTGAACCTAACGAACGGCGATGATGACCAGGATCAGAACCACAATCGCTAGAATGAGCCAGATCATATCGCGATCCGACATATTCCCCGCGGCGAAATCGACTTGTGCCTTGTCAGCACGTGCCGCCATCTGCGCAACGTCCTCATCGCTCAGGGTTAACACGGCATTCTTGACCTGCGTTGGGTCCACGTGCGCAGACTGAAGTGCCTGCTTTGCCTGAGCCGAAGACAAGAATCGAGTGACAGTATCAACGTTTTGTTGACGCGTGTGGGTGGCAGCCACAGCCTCTTTTTGCATTTCGGCAGGGCTGACAACATGGTTCTGAGCCCCCAGGATAGGATGAACCGCAAAAAGGGTGAACAGAACGAAGACCGTCCCCATGCGAACACCTTGCCACTTCGATATCACCATCGTGATTTCTCTCCTCGTAAGAGTTTGTAAGCCTGCCCTGTTTTCGTACGCCCTGTCTTCGGTGCAGACCCATAGGATACCATCCCGAGCGAAATCAGCGCTACAACATCATCTTGTGAGATGCCCTGCCGCGCCCATGGGTTTGCGGGGCTGGACACCGGTTTCTCACCGAAATCCCTGGCCGAGCGCGGGCAGCCGGGCGACGGCGGGGGCCGCAGGCTTTGTTTCTCTTGACAACGGCATGATAATAGGCTAGTATGTAGGCGCGGGTAGGGTCCCGGGTCCGTTGGCCCCGAGTCTGGTAAGTGCGGTACCCGACGGTCGAAACTACAAGGTGCGATGCTGCTGCTTTCCCTCCTCAAATTCCGCCAAACTGCCAATGCCATAATGTCCATTTGTCACCCAAGCTCTCCGAAGCGCCAAAGCTGGTAACATTTTGAAAATAAAGGGTTGGAAAAGGCGATTTTCCTCCACCAAAGCTGATAGGCTACTGACAATAAAACCACTTACGCAATCTATGGAAAACGGGATTTGTTGTTGACGTAATGTCTCTTCCTGGAGCGCCAGTCCATAGTCGGCAGCAAGCGCAAACGGAGCTCGATGGAGTGAGAATTCTGGGGGGAGCGACGACCCAAGGACACTGCTGTCCAAATTAGCAGACGAGCCGTGTGGCGAACACGGTTCTGCTCGTGAACGATCACGAATACGACGCCAAACTAACGATACATTTCCCCTCGCCCCCTTGGGGGAGAGGGGGGACCGCAAGGCGGAGGGGGCCCCACGTTCTGCTTGTCGTGGGGGTGAGGGGGTCTTTACCAAAATGGAATTCGTTGGGGAGAGCCGCAAAAGTC
>CAYTMD010000612.1:0-3623 GCA_964438685.1 uncultured Acidobacteriota bacterium | reverse complement strand
GAATCAGAATCTGTATTACCGTACTCGCGAAGGTCTTTCGATGGCTATCGGTTGCTGCAGGAGTATTTCGCATTTCCTGAGAAATTCCTGTTTTTTGAACTGGGTGACCTGGAACAACCCTTGAAAGCGGTTCCCGGCGGACGCGTGGAAATCGTCTTCCTCATCGCCCCTTTTGAACCCGAGCAGCGGCAGCAAAGACTGGCAGTGGGCGTTACGGCCAAAGCGATAGTTCTGGGGTGCTCGCCCATTATCAACCTGTTTCCTCAGACGGCCGAGCCGATCATGCTGACCCAGCGGCGGTCGGAGTACCCCGTGGTTCCGGATGCGCGGCGGAGGATGGCCACCGAGATTTTCTCCATAGAGGATGTCGTTAGTTCCGATCCCGAAACCCAGGAACTTACCCACTATGAACCGTTCTATTCCTACCGCCACCGTACGCTGAGGGAAAAGAACCAAACGTTTTGGTACTCCACGCGGCGTCCTTCCGCCCGGAAGGGGGACGAGGGTTCGGAAGTCTCCTTGCTTCTGGTCGACCTTTCCATGCATACCAGCTTGCCGGACGCGCAGGTGATAACGGTTCATTCCACTTGCACCAATCGTGACATTATTTCCCGCTTGCCGTTTGGGAACGAAAGCGGTGATTTCGAGGTGGAGGGAATCGGATCAATCAAGGGTGCCGTCGCCTTGCGCAAACCCACTCCAACTGTCCGGCCCCCCATGGGACGGGACGCGCTTTGGAGGTTGATTTCCCATCTATCATTGAACTACCTGTCCATCGTCGAGGAGGGCAAGGAGGCCTTGCAGGAGGTCTTCCGTCTTTATAACTTTTCGGATTCCGCTGATCTGGACAAGCAGATCTCCGGAATCGTGGACGTAACCAGCAAGCGCCACTTTGCACGCATCAATTCTGAAAGTGGAATTGCCTTCGCCCGCGGCACGCAAGTTCAAATGGAGTTTGACGAGGAAGATTATGCGGGGGGCGGGGTGTATCTATTCGCCGCGGTCATCGACCGATTTCTGGGGCTGTACGCGTCGCTCAATAGCTTCAGCCAACTGGTCGTCAAAACTCGCCAGCGGAGGGCGGTACTGAAACAATGGCCACCAAGGGCAGGCCAAGCGATCCTGATGTAAGCGTCTCCAAGGCGGAAGTTGAACTCAGAAAGGAGCCTTTTCTCTTTGAGTTCTTTCAAGCCGTTCGCCTCTTGGAGCGTCTTTTTCCCGACAAATCGCCGGTGGGGAGATTCCATCCTCCCAGCGCGGAAGTTGTGCGGTTCATCGCGAATTCCACTCTGGCTTTTCCTGCCAGCGAAGTGCAATCTCTCGAATGGCCGAACGACGGCGCGGGACGGATGAAAGTCAACTTCATGGGGTTGACCGGGCCAGAGGGCGTAATGCCCCTCTACTACACGTCCCTGTTGGCGGAGCGTACGCGTGCGGGCGATCGTTCCGCTGTCGATTTTTTCGACATTTTCAACCACCGCATGATTTCGCTTTTTTATCTTGCCTGGGAGAAATACAGGTTTTCGATCGCCTATGAGCGCGAGGGTCTGGACCCGTTTTCACACCACTTGATGGATCTGATTGGGCTCGGGACGCCTGGTTTGCAAAACCGGCTTCCGGTACTCGATGATTCCCTGCTTTATTACGCGGGCCTTCTGGCACAACATCCGCGCTCTGCCGAGGCCCTCCGGAATATTCTCCGCGATTATTTCGAAGTTCCCGTCGATGTGGAACAATTCGCGGGTGGCTGGTATCCGCTCGATCGCAACACCCAAACCGCGCTGCAAGACGGTTTTGGCGAATCTGAGCAATTGGGATTCGGGGCAGTAGTAGGTGACGAAGTGTGGGATCAGACGGCCCGCGTCCGCATTGGAATCGGACCGTTGTCCCTGCAAGAGTACCAGGACTTCCTCCCGCAAGGCTCCGCCTTCGAGTCGCTCCGGGCCTTGACTGACTTTTTTTCGAACGGGGAAATTGACTTTGAGATAAAGCTGATTTTGGAGCGCAGTGATGTGCCACCTTTAGAGTTGGGCGCGGAAGGGGAGGATGCTCCCCAACTCGGATGGCATACCTATATCAAGACACGGCCCATGAAGCAAGACGCATCAGAAACCATACTCCAACTTTGGGAAAGAAGCGCCTATGACCATCAACCTAAAATCACTGATCGGAAAACTCAATGAGGATACGCGGAAGACCTTAGAGTCATCCGCGGGCCTGTGCTTAACTCGTACGAACTATGACATTGAAGTCGAGCATTATGTGCTCAAGCTTCTGGATCAGCCAGACGGTGACTTTGCCCAGATCGTAAACCGCTTTGGCATTGACAAATCGCGCCTCAACGGCGAGCTGATCCGCAGCCTCGACAAGCTCAAAAAGGGAAATGCGCGGACGCCCACCTTGAGCCCAACGCTGGTAAAGATGTTGACCGAGGCTTGGACGATCGGCTCCATCGATTTCGGTTCCGGTGAGATCAGGACGGGGTTCACGGTCCTGGCTCTCGTGACGAATGATGAGCTCAGCCGGCTCGTTCGCGAGGTCAGCAAGGAACTCCAGAAGATCGAAGGGGAGGTCCTGCGCAAGGACTTCCTTTCCATCTGCGAGCGGTCAGAGGAAGAGATGGTGGAGCCCGTGGGTGCTCCGGCAGCAGCTCCGGGAGTTCCCCGCCCCGCCGGCGCCGGCAAGACCGCAAACCTGGATCAATTCACCATCAATCTCACGGCAAACGCCAAGGCCGGGAAGATCGACCCGGTTTTGGGAAGAGATATGGAGATCCGCCAGATTATCGATATCCTGATGCGCCGCCGGCAGAACAACCCCATCCTCACAGGTGAAGCCGGCGTCGGGAAAACCGCGGTGGTGGAAGGCTTCGCGGCGCGCGTCGCCCAGGGAGATGTACCGCCTCCGCTCCGCAACGTGGTGGTTCGCACGCTCGATCTGGCGCTGCTCCAAGCCGGGGCAGGCATCAAGGGTGAATTCGAAAACCGCCTCAAGGGTCTGATCGAAGAGGTCAAGGGCTCACCCGTACCCATCATTCTGTTTATCGACGAGGCCCACAACATGGTCGGCGCCGGCGGTCAGGCAGGTCAGAACGATGCTGCCAACCTGCTGAAGCCCGCCCTGGCACGCGGTGAAATGCGGACAATCGCCGCCACCACGTGGTCCGAATATAAGAAGTTCTTTGAAAAAGACGCCGCCTTGGCGCGGCGGTTTCAGGTGGTCAAGGTTGAAGAACCTATTGAAGTCCAATGCGCTGTGATGCTGCGCGGCATCGTTCCCTCGCTGGAGAAGCATCATAAGGTTCGCATTCTGGATGAAGGGTTGACGGCTGCCGTGCGGCTCTCACATCGCTACCTGGCGGGGAGGCAGTTGCCCGACAAAGCGGTCAGCATTTTGGATACAGCCTGCGCACGGCTGGCCTTGGGGCAGAGTTCGACGCCACCGGCCATTGAGGACGCAAGACGTCAATTGGATGACCTGGAAGTTCAGCGGGGAATCCTGGAGCGCGAGACGGCTATTGGGGCCGATCATGCGGAACGGCTGGGGGAGATCGCAAAGCAAAAGGTCGAAGTCGACAGCCGTTTGAAAACTTTGACGGAGCGCTGGACCAAGGAACACGAACT
>CAYTMD010000611.1:0-3636 GCA_964438685.1 uncultured Acidobacteriota bacterium | reverse complement strand
ATAATAGCACAAAAAAGGAAAATTCACCGCTCCTAACTTCTATGTCGCACACCCCGGGCTCATCGAGATGTTGCGACACTGCTGGCAGGGGAGTAAGATGACGCTCGGCGTCCTGAAATGCGGGCCCTTCCTGCCGCAATGGCACAACCTTCAGCCGATCCCATAGACCGAGTTCTCACAAAGGAGTTTTACCATGAAACAAAGTTCGCGTTGCCAAAACCTTGGGCGATGCCTCGTACTCGTTATTCTTTTATCTTCAAGTGCAACCTTATGTGCGCAAAATAACAACCTGGCTCCCAAGCCACCGATGGGCTGGAACAGTTGGTACCAGAATTATTGCCAGGTATCGGACGCCTTGATTCGCGCCCAGGCGGACGCGATGGTCAAGAATGGCATGAAGGCGCTCGGCTATGAGTACATCAACATCGATGACTGCTGGGAGGGTCAGCGCGACGCCCAGGGAGTGATTCACGGGGATAAGAACTTTCCCGACATGAAAGGGCTTGCCGACTACATCCACGGCAAAGGCTTGAAGTTTGGATTGTATTCCTCCCCCGGGCCGCTCACTTGTGGCCGGCGTGAAGGCAGCTACGGCCATGAAGAGTTGGACGCCAAGACTTACGCCGCGTGGGGAGTCGACTTCTTAAAATACGATTGGTGCAGCGCATCCAAGGTCTATAAGCCGGAGGAAATGCAGGCCGCATACAAAAAGATGGGCGACGCGCTCAAGAGTACGGGGCGGCCAATCCTCTATAGTCTGTGCCAGTATGGCTTGGAGAGAGTTTGGACGTGGGGTCCCTCAGTGGGTGCGAGCATGTGGCGCACCGCGGGCGACCTTGATTACACTTACGACCGCGTCTCGCTGGTCGGCTTCCAGCAAGAAGGCCTGCAAAGCTTCGCCGGGCCCGGCCACTGGAATGATCCTGACATGCTGCTGGTGGGACTGAAGAAGCTTACCGACGACGAGAATCGCACGCAGATGAGCCTGTGGAGCTTGTTGGCTGCTCCCCTGATTGCCAGCGCCGACCTTACCACCGTTTCTCCCTCGTCGCTCGCCATCATGACGAATCCGGAAATTATTGCCGTGGACCAGGACGCCGCAGGCATTCAAGGCCACCGGGTTTCCGAAGAAGGCCCGCTGGATGTTTGGGTAAAGCCCCTCGCCGACGGTAGCAAGGCCGTGGGCCTGTTCAACCGCGGCCATGGCCCTAATCCCGTTACAATTGACTTTAAAAAGATCGGAATCAATAAGCCGGCGGCCGTGCGCGACCTCTGGGCTGAGAAGGACCTGGGCACGTTTACGGATAGCTTTACCGCTACCGTCCCCAAGTACGGCGTCGTGATGGTCAAAATCAAGTAGCTGGCACGGAATTCTCATCACAGGTTTGGAAGGGCGGGGTTTTGGCTCCGCCCTTCCAGCTGATTTCCAAGGATGCTCCAGGGTGGTGAGAAGTGGGGTTAGTACGGTGTAAACCGGAAAAGTAAAACGGGACGTCTTCAACTGATCTGGGTCAGTCCACGCGCATTCATCTCGCGGGAAAGTTCCGGGGGAAGCAGGAACGTCACCTTCTCATCGATGGCCATGACCTCTTCAAAATGCTCGGCCCCCAAATCCCTAAAATAATCCACAACTTGTTGCACCAGGTATTCCGGTGCGGAAGCCCCCGCAGTGATGGCCACACATTCCACGCCCACCAACCAGGCAGGGTCAATCTCCGTGGCATCATCGATGAGGAAAGCCTTTGCCCCGGCACCCTCGGCAACTTCGCGCAGACGGCGCGAGTTGGAACTGTTGCCTGAACCCAGAACCAGAACAAGGTCGGCATCCTCGGCCAGGAGCTTAACCGCTGTCTGCCGATTCTGGGTAGCATAGCAGATATCGTCGCTGGTAGGGGTTATCAGATTCGGAAATCGGCGGCGAAGGACCTCGATGATGACGTTGGCGTCGTCAACGCCCAGCGTGGTCTGTGTGGTTACTGCGACGCGCTCGGGGTCCGGAACTTGAACTCGTTCCGCCTCTGCGATCGAGCCCACCAGTTGAATCTTCCCCGGGACTTCCCCCATCGTACCGATAACTTCGTCGTGGCCGGCGTGTCCAACGAGAATAATCGAACGATTCTCATTAGCGTAACGAACCGCCTCACTATGGACTTTGGTCACGAGCGGACAGGTGGCATCAATGACCTTAAGGTTTTTCGAATTGGCAGTCGCACGAACCTCGGGAGAGACCCCATGGGCGCTGAAAATCGCCACCGCGCCATCAGGGACCTCACTCAGTTCGTCGATGAACACGGCACCCTTGGCGGCAAGTGAACGGATGACATACTTGTTGTGGACAATTTCCTTGCGCACGTAAACCGGGGAACCGTAGAGTTGCAATGCCATATTAACGACATCAATGGCACGGTCGACACCAGCGCAGAATCCACGCGGTTTGGCGAGTATTACTTTTTTGATTGGCATCTTTTTTCTCTGCTCAGCCCTCACTCTGGAGAGGAAAACCCCAGCACTAATTCTATAGGAATCGGGCGGCTTCGTCAAAACTCGATTATTATGAGGAGTTGTCGGTAGTCGGTGTTCGACAAGGGCATTTCTTGCACACAGACAACGGAATATTCCCTCATGAAAATCATTTCCATAAACGTCTCCCTCCCGCGCCAGGTGAGCATACACGGCAAGGAAGTTGAAACCGGAATATTCAAAGCCCCCGTCTCCGGACCCGTACAGGTCCACACGTTGAATCTTGATGGCGACGGTCAGGCAGACCTCTCCGTCCATGGCGGGCCCGATAAGGCTGTTTATCTCTACTCCTGGGATAACATCCTTCACTGGAGGAAGACCTTGCAGCGCGAAGACCTGGGACCGGGATCCTTCGGAGAGAACCTGACCGTGGATGTGTTCGGCGAGAATGATGTCGCGATAGGTGATGAATTCGCCATCGGAACGGCGCGCTTCGTGGTGACCCAACCGCGCCTGCCCTGCTTTAAACTGGCACTGGCGCTGGAGACGCCGAGTATTCCCAAGACGTTTCTGGAAAGCGGGAGAACAGGCAGCTACTTTCGAGTTCTTCAGGAAGGCACCATCCAGGCGGGCGACCCAATATACCCGCTTCCCTCCCGCGAATCCGTAAGAGTTACGATTGCCGAGTTCGTGCAGCTTTATCGGGAAAAGCGCGCAACCCGAGAACAGATCAGGAGGATTCTCAGCCTTGTTGCCCTACCCGAGGATTGGAAAGACTGGCTCTTGCGGAAAGACCGGAGTTAGAAGTTAGAAGTTAGGAACTGGAAGCCGCGCGCCACAATGTATGCATGCATATTCTGGCTCCTGTCTCCTGACTCCTGGATCCTTACGTTACGATATCTTCCCCGCCATCCACGCGAATCACGTTTCCGGTCATCCACTGCGTTTTATCGCTCATCAACACGCTGATCGCCCGGGCAATATCTTCGGGGGTGGTCAGGCGCCCGCCGGGATTCCGCATGCGCGCAAACTCCGCCAGCTTCTCAATTCCAGGAATCTTGCTGGAAGCGGCGGTAACGGTGATGCCGGCTTGAATGGCGTTGGCGGTAATTCCGTATGGCTTAAGTTCATATGCAAGCTGGCGAATGTGCGATTCCATAACCGCCTTGGCTGCCG
>CAYTMD010000610.1:0-3636 GCA_964438685.1 uncultured Acidobacteriota bacterium | reverse complement strand
TTCAAGGGCCATGCTACCACAATCGGCCGGCGCAGAATGGCGATGGCGAACATCTTCCCTGACACCAATCGTGGCTCCAGATTATTTCCCTGCCGGGTTACAGGAGACAAACAACCCCTACCGGTCTTTTTCCCATCCAAGCGGAAAGCAAATGTGTGGCAGAATCTAACAGTGCCGCCTGCGGAGGTTCCGTCCGGGAAATAGCGGCAGTACGTGGGACGGAAACGCGGCGGGGCAGATTTCCATATTCAGCCAGCACCCATAACTAAAGATGCGGAAAGACTTCAAAGAAAATGAAAAAAGTATTGAAGCAGCCTGCGCAACCTTGTGCCAGTGAATTCGCCCGCCGATCCATCGGCTGGCGAAAGTTTACCTTCGTCCTCCTATTGCTGCCGGTGCTCCTTGCGACTCAGCCGGTCAGAAGCCAGCAGGGATTGGGAACGCAACCCCAGCAAGGGCCGCCCATCACCGTTCACGTAAAAGTGGTCAACGTACTCGCCACCGTACACGACAAAAAGGGAGAGATCGTACGGAACTTGGGCCAGGATGATTTTGAGCTGAAGGAAGATGACCGCCCCCAATCAATTCGCTACTTCTCCCATGAGACAGACCTTCCCCTGACGCTCGGAGTGCTGGTCGACACGAGTTTCAGCCAGCATCGCGTTCTGGGTGACGAGCGTGACGCCGCATCCGCTTTTCTTGACCAGGTGCTGCGGGTCGACAAAGATAAGGCCTTCGTCATTCACTTTGACCGGGAGGTGGAACTCCTTCAGGACCTCACCGCGTCACGGGAGAAATTGCAGAAGGCACTAAGCCTGCTGCAAGTTCCGCAGCGTTCCGAGGAAGGCCACGGCGATTCACCCGACTCCGGGCAGGACCAGCGCCAGGGGCCCGGTGGCCAGCGGCCGGGAGGACACGGACGGGGTGGATGGGGCGGTGGCGGTACTACGCTCTACGATGCGATTTACCTGGCCTCGAATGACATCATGGCGAAGCAGGGGGGACGCAAAGCGCTGATCGTCCTTTCCGAAGGGGTTGACCGCAATAGCAAGAAAACCCTTGCCAGCGCCATTGAAGCGGCCCAACGCTCCGACACGCTGGTCTATTCCATTCTCTTCGCCCCGGAGCCGGAATTTGGTGGCGGTAGCGGCGGCTATGGGCACCATGGTATGGGAGGGGGCATGGGTGGCGGGGGCCATCATGGCGGAGGGTATCCGCATCAGCAGGAATCACGGCCGGACGGTAAAAAGATTCTCGAGCGGCTTTCCAAGGAAACAGGCGGACGCTTTTTCGAGGTGTCCAAGAAGCACCCCGTTGATGAAACGTTCAGCCAAATCCAGGAAGAACTGCGCAGCCAATATAGCCTGGGATATACGCCCGAGCCGCCGAACTCCGGGGCAGGGTATCACAAGATAACTTTGACCACGAAGAAAAAGGACCTTGTTGTGCAGGCGCGCGATGGGTACTACTCCGAATCGAGTCATTGAGCCCATTGAGTCATCGGATCATCGGGTCATTGGGCCATTTAAGGACGTTCTTTTATCCGCGGTCTGTTCTCGAAAGCAGATGAGGCGGGAAAGCCTAAAATCGGAAGCGCTTAACGGCGGTCAACGGGCAGTTTCTTCAATGGCTCGATGAACCAATGACCCGATGGTTCAATGACCCGATGGCCCGATGATCCGATGATCCGATGACTCAATGGGCTTAATGGCCTAATTGCGAGAGTTTCAAGACCATGTGCTCATTGTCCAGATAACGGTCCCCGACCTTCAAGCCGCGTGGCTCCAGCCCATAGGGGTTAAAGCCAAGCGAGCAATTGAGATTCCGCGCGGCTTCCTGCCCGGTAACTACAGTCAAGGACACTTGCTCCACCCCTGGGCAGGCTTTAATCCCCTCCAGCAGGGCTGCGAGCAACGCCCGCCCAATTCCCTGCCCGCGGCAACTCTCGCGCACGTAGACACCCCAAATCCTCCCCTTGTGCCGGGCTTTGGCAATTTGGTAGCGAAAGAATCCGGCCATTCCAACCAGTTGGCTTTGCTGAAACGCGCCAAAAACAAAATTATCGCCAGGATTCGCGGCCAGGCGTTCGGCGGCCACCTCCACCGAGGTCTGCCGATGCTCCTCCGCTGCTTCGCCAAAGGACTGGGGTTCACGTTCCAGTGCCTCCAGCCGCAGGTGCCAATATGCCGCGGCGTCACGATCCGTCAAGAGCCGGATTTCAATGCCCGTCAACATGGGAGTGAAAAGTGGATAGTGGTTAGTGGCGGGTGGAAAGTGACTGCCAGCGAGTCCCATGACCGCCCGCTCAAGCAGAGGGAATGACGGGTAATTATCACCCGCCACCGCTCGCCGGCCACTAACCACTCGGCACCAAATACAAACCGCTTCTATTTTAAGGCGTTCTGGATGGCAGCTTCCGCAACGGGCGCCAGCAGTTCAAATCCGCGGGCATTGGGATGCAAACCGTCTTCGGAGTAGCCCTCTCGCAACATGCCTTTATCATCCACCAGTGCCGTGTAGTAGTCCGCAATCTGGGCGTGGACGTCAGGGGCATAGCTTTCAATCCAATGATTGAGGCTCAGAATATCCGCGGGCGGCCGATGCACGGATTGCTTCCCCTTGCCGTAGTCGCTGATGGGCGTGAGCAAGCAGAGAATAATCTTGATGTTATGGCTCGCAGCCAACTCGCACATGGCGCGGATGTTGTCCTCGATCATCTCAAGCGTTTCCGGACCCGTGTTGCTGGCAATGTCGTTGGTCCCTGCCAACAGAATGAAAGCTGCCGGGCGAAGGTGGATCACATCAGGATGCATGCGCACGACCATCTGCATGGTCGTTTGCCCACCAATGCCGCGGTTCACATAAGGTTTTCCTGGAAAGTATTTCGCCAAGTCCCATCCGTCGGTTATCGAATCACCCATGAAGACTACTCGGCCGTCCACCGCGGGCGCTTGTTCAAGCCGCACGTTATCCTGGTGATAACGGCCTAATTGGTTCCAGTCCTGGAGTTGGGCCGCAAGTTGGGCCGCAATCCGCGGCATGCAGCACGGTGACGGCGGGGGATTGAAATCCTGCACAAGTTGCGCCTGCGCCAAAAAAGGCAGGCATAGGGAAAGGCACAGGCCGATAAGAACCCTTTTCACAGTGTTCATGATCTCCTCCGATGTCCGAGTTATACCCGAGAACAGGAATGCCGTCAAAGGGGAGTTGCAGCATAGGGCGTTAGGGGGTTAGGGGTTAACCCGGACCGCGCCTCACTCTCGACAGCGCACTGCCCTTGCCCGGCGCGGCCAAACGACCTAAGATACGACGTCACATGTCAAACCGCTGAAGAGGGGGCGCAGCATGAAACTACGGCGCACAGCATATAATCCCAAAGGACTGATTCTCGGAATCCTAATCCTTGGAGTTGTCTCAATGTCGATCGCTGACGAACGACCCACAGTAAAGCAGCCTCCCACCGTAGCGGAGGCGGAAGCCTTTATCAAAAGTGCCGAAGCGAAATTGCTTGAACTCAGCGTGCACGCCAGCCGCGCCGATTGGGTGAAGGCCACATACATTACGGACGACACGGAAATCCTGGCGGCCCAGGCGGACGAGCGCGCCATTGCCGCGCAGGTTGAATTGGCAAAACAA
>CAYTMD010000609.1:1377-3646 GCA_964438685.1 uncultured Acidobacteriota bacterium | reverse complement strand
CCTAGCTCGGACCTCTCACAGCGCTGGAATAACTCACACTCTACAGCTTGTGTGAGCGTGCGGCAGCCTGTTCCCTTACTTGGAAGCCGCGTCGTGGGCTGCCGGTTGCCCCTCGGCTGGTTTCTTTGCTGCCAGCCATTTCTCAATCCGGCGGGGCAGAACATCGCGGGTGGTGATTTCCCCCCGCTCAAACTTGTAATCGATGCAAGTAACGCCCTCCAGGCCCAGGCGAACCAGCGCATCAATATCCAGGTGGCGCTCGGCTTCATCCAATTCGTAGGGACGGGCAAAAATCGCGGGAGAGCGTGGCATGAATCGCGGGCAGCAATCCTCAAAGGGCTCGCAGGAAATCCTGTAAGTCCCAATCTGCCGCGCCAAGCGTATGATTTCCGCCTTGTCGTCGCCGGCCAGCGGGCGGTAAACGGGCAGGTCAACCCCCTGATCAATCGCCATAAGATTGTGCAGCGTCTGTGATGCCACCTGGGAGACGCTATCGCCGGTCACGAGGCCGCGGGCACGCTCGGCACGCGCAATTTCCCGGGCAATGCGGGTCATCATTCGCCGGTACAGTAACACCCGGTAGCTTTCGTGAGCCTGTGCCACAATCTGGCGCTGGATGGCGTCAAAGGGAATCTGAAACAGGCGCGAAGTAAATTGATAGGGCGTAAGCGTGCGGACAAGGTCTTGCGCAACCCCGGTGGAGGGATTGTGCGAGGGCGAAGGGGTGCCGAAGAAATGCGCAAAGGAGACGTGGCAGCCCCGCCGCATCATTTTGTAGGCGGCCACGGAAGAATCGAACCCCCCGGAAAGCAGCGCCACCAGTCGTCCGCTGGTCACCGCGGGCAGGCCGCCGGGACCTTGCACGCGCCGGGCATAGATCAGCGCTTTCCCGGGGACAACTTCCACCTGGCAGGTCACCTCGGGGTCATTGAGCTTGACGCGCACGCTCGGATCCCGCGCACGCAGGTGTTCCAGCACAATGCCTCCCAGCTCCACTTCCAGTTCCATGGAATCCTTGCCGTATTGGGAATCTGCCATCTTGACGCGGACGGCAAAGTTGCGGGGATTGGCTTCCACCATCATCTCGCACGCCGCCGGGCCCAGAACTGCCAGCGAACTCTCCACTTCACGCGCCACGGCAATGTAAGCAAGGCCGAAAACCCGGCGCAAGCGCTCGATGATTTGGGGAAGGGCTGCGTCATCACCAGGAGTGAGGATCAGGCGCTCGGAGATGCTTTCCATGGATGCCACGGGCAAGTCCGCAACGGCCTGGCGGACGGCGTCGCGCAACCGGCTGAGGAAATAGTTCTTATTCCCCCCCTTCAGCCAGATTTCATGGTAGTGAAGTATCAGAACTTGCTTCATACGACGACTTCTCGATCCGAGGCGGCAATGATTGGCAAAGCCTGCGGGTGATTTGTGCAGAAGTTAGGATATCGGTTTTCACGCCAGCCCGCAAGCAAGGGCCGGAGGCTTGAGTTGTTGGCTGTTTGAAATCAATCTTTTTTCTTGGTCCGAATGATTGCGATAATTGCAAAGAGAAGAGCGTTGGGCGCCGCTGCGACCACAAAAAACGTCCACTTGTCCCAAGAATTTCCTATACCACCAACCCTGAAAACATAAAGAGAAAGCAAAGTCCCGGGCATAAGCATCAAGTCTGAAAGTACCCACGAAAACGCGTCCACATGGTGGGCTCCCAGCCCAACCAGTGCCCCTGCCAATTGCCAGCCCCCGAACATAAACCAGTGTCGAGTTTTCATACTGCTTGACTCTCCTTTTGCCCACCAGTACGATTGCCCGCAAATGAGGTTTCTCTCCGCACCCGGATTTTAAAAGGAGGCTCACCTATGACTGCAATCGGGTTACGTCGTGTGGCTCTGGGTACCGTGGCGGGCGGCATTGTCTGGGGGATTTGGAGCACGATCATCAACATGGTGATCCTGATGCCAAAATACCAGTTCGCGCAAACGCACCAACTGATGTTGCCCCAACCGCGTTACCCGCTCTTTGTCGTCTATTGGTTCATCACACTGTTTCTGTTGACCTATATTTTGACATGGGTTTACGCGTCCGCGCGCGCTACGCTGGGACCGGGACCCCTCACCGCACTGAGGGTGGGATTGCTGGTTGGTTTCGTAATGGCTTTTCCGCTTGGCCTCTCGCTCGCCGCCTGGGCGCCCTTTAGCCGCGTCATCACGGCGTGGTGGATGCTCGACCTCTGGGTGGGATCGATCCTGGCAACGCAGGTTTCCGCCTGGCTCTATAAAGA
>CAYTMD010000609.1:0-1277 GCA_964438685.1 uncultured Acidobacteriota bacterium | reverse complement strand
GCCACTGAGAATTCCAGCTTATTCCCCGACTGGTCGATGCGGTCCAAGCGCACGCGCACGCGTTCGCCCAGATGGAATGCGCGGCGGGTGTGCTGACCAATAATGGCGCGTTCGTGCTCGCGATAAACGTAAAAATCATCTCCCAGCGAGGCGACTGCCACGAACCCTTCCACGAACAGGTCGGTGAGTTCCACAAAGAACCCGAACTTGATCAAGCTGATGATGAGGGCATCAAACTCATCGCCCACGTGCTGCGCCATGAAGGAAACTTTCTTCCATTCCATCAGCTCGCGTTCGGCGTCGGCGGCGCGGCGCTCGGTGCCGGAGGTCGCCACTCCGAGGGCCTGGAGTTCCTGGGGAAGCAGGAAGCAGCCGCCAGGAATCAGTTGCCCGGTGGCGCCAGTACCCTTCCCGGCCAATGCCGGCTCACGGCGTTTTTCCGTCCCCGCCCCGCGACGCTTACGCGGAGGCTCCTGCTTTGCTGCCGGATGCTCGGATTTATCCTCAGCATCCCCCACCACGCGCGCGCTGCCGCCTTCCTGTTCAAGCGCCGCCTTGAGAATCCGGTGCACAATAAGATCGGGATAACGCCGGATGGGGGAAGTGAAATGGGTATAGGACGTGGCCGCCAGCGCGAAATGGCCGACGTTCTCTTCCGAGTAGCGCGCCTGCTTCAGCGACCGCAGCATCAGGTAGGAGAGAATTCGCTCCTCCGGTTTGCCTTCTAGGCGCTTGGTAAGGCGTTGGTAATGCCGCGGGGTGATTTTCAGGTCCTTTGATTCCACTCGCTCCAGAAAGCGCGCGTGGCGGTCGCGCTCGTCACGCCTATTCGTGCGCAAACGCTGGGCAGGCGGCAGCTCCACTCCCAGGGAGTAGCCGAATTTGGCCGCAATCTCTTCAAACTCAACGACCTTCTTAGCCTCCGGCTTTTCGTGGATACGATAGAGCGACGGAATCTCGCGGCGCTCAAGATACCCGGCCACGGCCTCGTTGGCGGCCAGCATGAATTCTTCAATCAGGCGATGGGCAAAGTTCCGTTCCGAGCGCGTAATGCCCACCATGCGGCCTAGCTGGTCAAACTCAATCAGCGGTTCGGGAAGATCGAAATCAATGGAGCCGCGCTGAACACGGTGCCGATTGAGAATCAGCGCGAGCTCCTCCATCAGTTTGAAATTGGGAACCAGCCCCGCATAACGCTGGCAGGCCGCGGCTTCCCCCGCCAGGATGTCGCGCACCGCCGTGTAGGTCATGCGCTCGGCGCTGCGGATGATCCCCGG
>CAYTMD010000608.1:0-3679 GCA_964438685.1 uncultured Acidobacteriota bacterium | reverse complement strand
AGCGAGGGTCTCATAATCCCTAGGTCGGGAGTTCGATCCTCCCCCCCGCTACCAGCAAATCTTGGCAAGTCTTCAGTTGTCAGTCATCAGTCGTCAGTTGTCAGTAAAGGCTGTTCCAAACAGACGAGGGTGGCAATGCAAATTTCCTCCTCCCTCCCCTCCATGCGGGCGAATACACTGATAACTGAAAACTGATGACTGACAACTTACTTCGAGGGCTTCCGCTCGCGCCTTATGCTGGCGGGCCCCCTGGTTAACGCAAAGTGCAGCACGCTCCGCGGCATCAATCGAATAAGCGCTACCAGCAGTTTGTAGCGCCATCCCGGCACCACGACGAGCTTGCCTCTTTCCAGACCTCGAAGGGAGGCTTCCACTACATCCTCGGCAGGCATCCACCAGGCGCTGGAAATGAAACTCCGTTCGACTCCCAGCACGTCGTGGAATTCCGTCATCGTGAAGCCCGGGCGGAGCGATTGTATCCGCACGCGCGATCCGGCGGTTTTCAACTCCAGATAGAGACACTCGGTGAAGCAGTTGATCCAGGCTTTGGTGGCGTAATAGCTGGTGCTGCCGGGGCGTGGCACATAGGCAGCGACGGAGGCGACGTTAATGATGGCCCCTTGGTCACGCGCGGTCAGGTTTTGCAGCGCCGCGTGGGTCAGGCGCATTATGGCCATGATATGGAGGCGATGCATGGCGTCCTGGCTCTCCACGGGTGCTTCATAGAAGCGGCCCAGGCTGCCAAACCCGGCGTTGTTCACCAGCAACTGGAGATTGGGCGCACCAGCAAGGAATTCCTCCACGCTGCGCAATTCCGTTTCGCGGGTCAGATCTGCCTCGAGCAGCGTACACCTGGCATGGAAGTGGTTGTTGAGTTCGTCGGCAAGGCTCCGCAGACGGTCCTGGCGACGTGCCACCAGGGCCAAATCGTAACCCCGTCCCGCCAGCGCCCGCGCGAAGGCAGCTCCGATGCCGCTTGACGCGCCGGTTATGACCGCGAGTGGTTTTGGCTCACTCATTTTTGCCTCCTATTGTTTCCAAGCCGCGTCAGCGGCGACATAGTGTGGCCCATGGCGCCAGCCGTGGGATGACGCAGCGCTCCGAAGCGCCTGAGCCACGGTAGTGGCGACAGAAAAAACCTGCTCGGTCGGCCGTGATTATGTCGCCCCTAACGGGGCTTGAGATGTACTCCCCGTTCCTTTTTCCCACGGCTTCCACCGTGGGCCACATTATGTCGCCACTACCGTGGCTCAGTACACTGTTGTTCCTCTGCCCAAGCTCTCCGCCGAAAAGCTGCCCAGGTAATGGCGGTCTCGACAAAAGGCGGCAAGCCTACGCCGTGGGCCCGCCGTGAATCCCAACTTCCGGAGGCGCAACGGCCAGTGCCTCAGGTTCCGGAAGCTTTCCCTTCCAATCCGCCCAGCCCCAGAAGATCGCGGTGGTAGAACTCAGAATGCCAGCCACATACCCAATGGTGCGCGGGCTGTGATATTGGGAAGCAATGCCCGCCGCGGTCATGGAAACAATCATGGTGGACCACTGCATTGATTCGATCGTCGCAAACACCCGGCCGCGGTATTCATCCTTGACCCGCCGGAGCAATTGCGACACATTCAGCACCGAGCATACTGCCACGCCGGCGCGTGACAGAGCAATGTAGAACAGTGCCCAGGCGAAAGACTGCATCTGGCTGAAGAGCACGTAAGCCCCGCCGTGGACAACATAGCCAATGGCAATGACCCGCTTATAGTTACGGAAGCTGATGCGCTGGCCGATCGAGTGACCTATCGCCCCGCCCACCAGCAGTCCCACTCCCGCGGCGCTCCAGACAATTCCAATTCCGGCAGGTCCGCGATTGAAGACCTGCTCGCCAAACAGGGTGAACAGGATTTGGGCAGCACCGCCGCCGGTGGCCCAGCCTACGGCGACCAGGGCGATTCCCAGAACCAGCGGCGACGAGCGCATGTAACGCAGGCCCTCCTTGTACTCATGCCATGGCCGTACCACCTGTTCTTCCGCCGGCGGTCGGCGCTTTGCCCGAAACCCGCCCGGCCGTCGCAATTGCCAGATACACGCTGCCGACCCAAAGAACGAGAGGGAATTCAGGACGAAGGCCCACTGGTAACCCAGGCTCGCCGCGGTTAGGCCCGCCACCATGGTGCCCACCGTTATCGTGGTCCATTGCGTTGTCTGGGTCAGGGAATTGGCGGTGTGCAATTCCTCCCGGCTGGTGATGGATGGAAGGATGGAATTACGGCCGCTGGTGAAGAAGGGTGACGCAAACATCAGCAACCCGCTCAGTCCATAAAGCAGCGAGGTCTGATGATGTTTAACCGTCAGCACAAACGCCAAGGCCACAAACGCGCGGATCAGGTCGCTTGCCAGCATAATGCGCTTGCGGTCAAAGCGGTCAAGGACAACCCCGGCCAGCGGGCCCGCCAAAACCGCCGGGAAGGCTCGCGACAACATGACCCCGCTCACTACGAGGCCGGAATGGGTGGTCTGCATCGCCAGACTGAACACCGCGATGTTGTTGAAGTGATCGCCGATCTCACTTACGACCTGGCCGACCCACAGGTTGCGATAATTGCGGTTCTGGCCCAAAAGTTGGCGAAAATCGTTAAACATCAGGGCTCGGTTCCACCCAACACCTTCCAGGAAAATACTCCCGCCGCCCAAGCCACCAGCATCCCACCGAGGGTATCGGCAGGAATGCATGGCTCACCTCGTCGATCCAACCTTGTCTTGCCGAAACGACAGGGGTAGGCGCGAGTGTCGGCTGCAAACCTGACCAGGGAGGCACTTAATATTCTACAACAGCCTCGTGGTCTGTGGCTGCATCCTGGCCGATTGAAGTGCTAACGACTACGCCCCTGACGGAGGAAAGTCAAAAAGGCAAAACGTCAAATGTGCGGAATTGCTCGTGTTTGCAGGCTCTTTTGTTGGGGACGGCGGGTACCATGCACCTTCATCGGCCAAGAACGATTACACCTTACCACCTTGGCTATTCAATGGTGACTGGAATATTAATGGTGGACGCAAGTCTAAGTCCACGCTTCTTTCGCCGGGACCAGGAAATAGCCGCCGAACCTTAAGACCATGGCCGTGTTACACTTGCTGCACTCGGAGGAACACCTATGCCGGAAGTAACCGATCATCAATCCATCGTTGACGAGGAACACCTTAAGCTCTTGTCATTGGGCTACATGATTTCAGCCGGCGTTGCGGCTTTCTTTTCTTTGTTCAGCCTATTCTATATTTTCATGGGCATCATCCTGAGTATCGCTCTTTCCCATGCGCCCGTCTCGGCCAAGACCGGCGAGGCGCCTCCCGCCGTTGTGGGCTGGATCCTCGCCGGTTTTGGGGTGTTGTTATTACTTTTCAGTGCGGGGATGGCCTTTGCCAGATTCTGGGCTGCGCGGTGCGTCAAGCGGCGAAAGTCGCGGACGTTCTGTATGGTCATAGCAGCAATCGGCTGCCTGGAATTCCCCTATGGCACGGCACTGGGCGTACTGGGGTTCATCGTTCTGGGGCGCGCATCCGTGATCAAGCAATTCACTGCGAACCAGGGGCAGTGAAGGTCGGCGCGGAACGCAGGGCGAGAGGGGTTCGGCCCTACAATGTCGGCGGACCAACGTTGGGCGGAACCTCTCCCGTCAACGACATCAGGAATTCCTGC
>CAYTMD010000607.1:0-3772 GCA_964438685.1 uncultured Acidobacteriota bacterium | reverse complement strand
CGCCCTCGCCACCCATCGTGCCAATAAACAAATGCTCCCTCTTCCCTCGCCCCTTGGGGGGAGAGGGTGGCCCGCAACCGGCGTTTTCATCAGGCGGGGCGGGACGGGTGAGGGGGTCGTGTTGATAATGACACCGCAAACGGCTTCGGGTAACCCTGCGTAAAATCATTCGCACGTTGGCAGATTCGTGCGAAAATCTAAGGTGATGAAGAAAGTCTTCCTGCTTGCGATATCCATTCTGGCGTTGACCCTCACCGCCGCCCGTCCCGCGCTTGCCGGGTCCCCTCTTCCCAATGAAGATGACGACCGTCGCTATGCCAGCCGCGGTCTCAGCATGATGATGGACGGCGACCTGGACGGCGCCATTGCCGTCTTCCAGCAGATCGAGCAGAAAGATCCGGACTCGCCTTTGGGCTTTATGCTGGAAGCCGA
This sequence comes from uncultured Acidobacteriota bacterium, assembly GCA_964438685.1. Classification (GTDB taxonomy): domain Bacteria; phylum Acidobacteriota; class Terriglobia; order UBA7540; family UBA7540; genus Bog-366. The sequence goes on along the minus strand of CAYTMD010000607.1, from coordinate 3,340 downwards.
TGTGGTGTGGTGGAAGATTTATTATGTTTCCGCGAACCTGGTCGATCCGGATGTTTTCGACGTCGCCAACATGGAAGCCACGCCCTACGACTCCCACTTTGATGACCTTGACAACGTGGCAATCCGCAAAGCCGAAACCCGCATTCAAAATCAACAGGATGTTGCCCGCAGCCAACTCTACCTGGGTTTCGCGTATGCCCTGCGCGCCCGGCTGGAAGGCTTGCACGATCGGGATCTGCCCACCGCCCGCGCCGGAAAGAAGATGCGCACCCACCTGCTCCGCGCGCTGGAACTCGATCCCAACCTTGCGGACGCCGACTTGGGCCTTGGCATCTACAACTACTTTGTCGATACCCTTTCCTCCATCGTCAAATTCCTGAGCATTTTCATCGGGCTCCCCGGCGGCAGCCGCACGGAAGGCCTGCATCAGCTTCAGATGTGCGCGGAGAAGGGCGAATTGGGGAGGGCGGAAGCGAAGTTCTATCTGGCTAAGGACTACTCCCGCTCCAATGAACGGCAGTTTGAGAAATCAGCCCGACTCTTCGGTGAGTTGCGACAGGAATTTCCCCACAACCCTCTGTGGCCGATGCTCATCGGAAGCCTGCATTACCGCATGGGAAATCCGAAAAAAGGCGAGGAAATCTACCGCGAGGTCTATCAAAAAACCGCAGGAAAGCATTCCATCGTGGAAGAGGCAACCCACCGCGCCGCCAGCCAGGCGCTGCAACGGCTCCACCCGGAACAAAAGTTCCCGTGAGGAAATCGGTCCATCGGTTCATCTGACCATCGGATCATCGGGTCATCGGATCATTGAGATTCGGATCATCGAGCCATCTGGCCATTGAAAGGCTTCCCGTAGACAGTGGTCAGTAGCGGTAACCCTTGTCCTCGCGCTTCCCATCCCGCCAATTTGCGTGCAACGGACAACGGACCAGGGACAAAGGACAGCCCTTAGATGATCCGATGAACCGATGGTCCGATGACCCGATTCTCAATGATCCGATGAACCAATGAGCCGATGAGCCGATTGGTCTGCGTGGTAGGAGCTGCGGACGAGCGGCCCGGATTCCACGTGGCGAATCCCGGCGCTTTCGCCGTGCTTTTTGAGGGAGGCAAATTCTTCCGGTGTGTAGAAGCGCGCCACCGGCAACTGTTCACCCGAGGGACGCAGGTATTGGCCGATGGTGACAATACCAACGCCGGCGGCGGCCAGGTCGTTCAGCGTCGCGCAGGTTTCCTCAAAGGTCTCACCCAACCCCACCATCAAGCCGGACTTGGTGGGAATGCCGGGGGCAATTTCCCGCGAGTGCCGCAGCAGGTGCAGCGACCGCTCATAGCGTGAGCCGCGCCGCGCCACGGGGTACAGGCGGGGCACCGTCTCAATGTTGTGATTCAGAATGTTGGGACGCGCGCGCAGCACGGTTTCCAGCGCCTCATCGGAACCGTGGAAGTCGGGGATCAGCACTTCCACCTGGCAGGAGGGTATGCGCTCGCGCAGGGCTTCAATGGTCTGCGCAAAGATCGTCGAGCCGCCATCGTCCAGGTCGTCGCGATCCACGGAAGTCACTACCACGTATTTCAATCCCATGCTGGCAGCAGCCTCCGCCACACGCGCGGGTTCCGCCCCATCAACCTGACCGGCAGGTTTGCCTTTGGGCACCGCGCAAAAACCGCAGCGGCGCGTGCAGAGTTCTCCCAGAATCATGAACGTTGCCGTGCGATGCTGCCAGCACTCGCCGATGTTCGGGCAATGCGCGCTCTCGCAAACCGTATGCAGCTCCAGGCCCCGCATCAGCCGCTTCAGGTCAAAGTAGTTCTCACCCGCGGGCATGCGCACCTTCAGCCATTCGGGACGGCGAGCAGCCGTCTGCGGCAAACCGATTTGGATTAAATCACCCATGAGCCTGTATTCATTATTGTAGCCTGACTCCCCCCAACCGCACAACCGCCACCAAGGTCGCCCGAAGTGTAACGGCGGTTTTGCGCTGCCGTCCGGTGGCGCGGAGGAAAATCTGTTGGCACCTGGAATCTATTGCTTGACAAGAGCCTATTAGCCATTGATACCCGTGTGTAAGGCTGATAGCGCGTCACCGTGCGCACCATTTCAGACAACTTATTGTCCGAACAACTGCGCAAGATTGTCACCACTGTTCATGGCCAACGGATTCGGTCCTTGATCTCACTTTCGACAGAATTACCCGCGCCAAGGTTGAGATTTACCAATGTTAATTCTCCCTGATTTGAGTCAATTACTTGCCACTTCCACGCATGTATAACATCCGGCGTAACGCTGAAACGGGGGTTGGCGCATCAGAGCGAGCACAGATCTGCGATTCGAAAAATGATCAAGGCAGCGGGGGCTTGAAATGACGTCCGTCGATGAGCACATAGAAGGTATCCGCGCACGCGGCGAGGATCGCGAGTCGGATGGCTGTGCCCGCCATGCGCCAGAGCCGGCCGGGCACGACACGCCGGGCGGCATCCTGCACGTGACGGGAGCGTCCACAAATGGCAGCGAAGAATTTCTTCCCCAACGTGACAAAAGAGCCGACGATTTCTGCAAAACATGTGTGCCTCGGCACAACATGTCGTTCAATTGTGTAGAAATGTCGCTTTTAATTTCGGTAACAGTGTCATCTTCTTGTTTGTTTTCATACACATTCCGGCTTCGTTCGTCATTTATTAACATCTTTTTTTTCGTTCCCGCTCTCAACGCCACAAATCCCCCTCCGCCGCGACCATGGAACTTCCCCCTGCGTTGGATGATTTGTCCGGTTTTTTTCGCATCGGTCTGGGCCTTCGTCCTTTCCCTCGGCGACCCGGTGGGGGCGCTGCGTTCCGCACCCGTCCCGGCCATACTAGCCTAATCCCGAGCCCACCTGCTTTGTCAACAGAATTCTTGCCTTATTTCCTACCGGCAGGAAAGAATTCTTTAAAATGCCTTTCCGATTTACTACCGGTAGGAAACCGGCGGCGCGGCCCATCGGCCGAGGTGACAAGACGTAGCACGGACCTGCTTTCCAAGGTCCGCGGCTTTTATCCGGAATTACGCCATCCGGTTCAGATCCGCGTGCGCACATCAAAGGGAAGCGGAACGCGGTCGATGCGCAGACCGCAGCGGGGTAGCAGAGCAGAGTAGCGCAGAGTTGGGCGTAGTTGGCCCTACTCTGCAGCTCGTAAGCAGGTAATAGGACTTTGATGATGTTGTTAAATGGTGAAAGCCGCAGAGTAGTTCCAAAAGACGGAACAACTCTGCTACGCCGCTTTCCCACCTTTGACACCTTTCCCACCTTTTCCACCGCTTTCCGTGCTACGCGCCACGTTGCGACTCCGGCGAGAT
>CAYTMD010000606.1:0-3780 GCA_964438685.1 uncultured Acidobacteriota bacterium | reverse complement strand
ATTCGACGACGGGCTGGAAACGTCCCTACCCAGGGGAGAGCAAAGTCCTGATGCCCGGACGGTTTGTCAGAGCCGCAAAAGAATACCACGACGACGATGACGACTAGTGCCCGTTGCCGATGAGCAGGGATAAGGCATCCGTGCGCGCGGCGATGATCACAAGTCGCGTGGCTGTGCTCGCCATGCGCCAGCCGTCCTCACCACCCAATGCCCAAGTTGGTAGAACAAGGGGTATAGTGTCCTCCTGCGGCTGGCAACTTAATCGCGGTAGCGGGAATACAATCCTGGCTAATTGGTATTAGCAAAATGAGGAGCGACATTTTGAAAAACCAGGATGAGGCGGGAAAGAAAACGACAGGCGCGGGCAATAAGAATTAAGATTGGCAAGATGGACCCAGAATTGAAAGCTTAGGTGCGACGGGAGCTGCGGCCTATTTCCGCCTCTACGAACGCCATGCGACGCTGGAGATGGATTTGTTCTTTCACCCCAAGTTCCGAGTGGAGGACTTCGAAGCCGCGGCGATGCCGCATTTCCCCGACCTCTATCGGACTGCCCGCCTGCTGGCACAGAATCGAGCGGAGGGGGAGGATCTGGTGCAGGAAGTCTATCTGGAGGCGTGGAAGTCGTTTCATCGCTTTCAAGCGGGAACGAACTGTCGTGCGTGGCTGTTCAAGATCCTCTTTCATCGCCTGCATCATTTTCGGCGGGGTTGGGTGAAGGCGGCCAAGCTGGAGGCCTTTGAGAACCCCGAAGATCAGGATAGCCTCATCGCTGAAACGCCGGTTCCGCAGGAAATCCGGGATGAGGATGTGCTCCAGGCACTCGGCAAGGTGCCGATCGAATTCCGCGAAGTTGTGCTGTTGGCGGACGTACAGGAGTTCTCATATAAAGAGATCGCCGAGACCATGAATCTGCCGCTGGGTACCGTAATGTCGCGGCTTAGCAGGGGAAGAAAGCTGTTGCGCCAGGAACTGGCTGGGGTCGCGCGCTCATTTGGGATCACGCCGGCAAATGACCCACCGCGGGCAGGTGAATCGGCATGGACGTGCTGAATTTCAACTCCGAACAATGCGGCCGGATTCGCCGGCAGCTCGATGCTTATCTCAGCAACGAGCTTCTGGTTGAGACCACCAGCGATATTCTCCGGCACCTGGAGAGTTGCGAAGCCTGTTCGCGGGAACTGGAAACCCGCACCCGCGTGCGCGACGCCTTACGCAGAGTGACGGTGAGCCAGATCCCGCCGGAAGAACTGCGCCACTCCATTCAGCGCCAGCTCCGGAAAACACAACCCGGCTTCTTGGGAGGTTCACCACGGCTCACCTGGGCTATAGCTTTGGCTGGAGTGATGTTTGTTGTCCTTGCCGGTATTGTCACCCAGCAGTGGATTAGATTACAACGCGGGAGGCGAATTGTGGCCAGCGTGCTGGCCCTCGGAGTCGCAGACCATCTGCAATGTGCAATTAAGGGGCACAACTACCCGGACATCGCGAACCCGCCCGACCAACTCCGCCAGAAGCTGGGGCCACAATACGCGGGATTGCTCGAGGTGGTGCAACAAGAACTCCCCGGCTTCGAAGTTCTCGAAGCGCACATCTGCTCGCTTCCGGGTAGCCCGCGGAAGTACGTTCATTTCATCACCCGTGGACGTGGGACGATTCTCTCCGTGATTGTAACCCGGAGCGAGGGAGCACAATTCCCGAACGGGAGAGCGTTCAGAGCGGGCGCTTCCGGCAATGTCAATTTGTATGAAGCTCATCTCCAGGGTATGAACGCCGCCGGTTTTGAGTCCAAAGAGTATTGGGGGTTTGTGGTCTCTGACCTCAGTCCGGACACAACGATGCAGATTGCCGACGAGCTTGCTCCCCCCTTGCGGGCGGCCCTGGATTCGGGCAGCCGAGCCAAAGCTAGAGATGATCCGGATGCCGTTTCATGGGCGCGTGGAGCATGGGCATCCTGCCCGCGCGTTCCTGTCATGTGACCCCGGCTCCGTGTTATGTTCCTCCCGGCTCCCGGTTTGGTTGAGGGACCGGAGCGGGACGTTCCCGTGACAGCGGGCGGGTCGCCCTGGTCCCTTCGGCTTTTCACTCCTATTGCAGTACCTTCCTCCGCCCGATTGGTCACCGACACTCACAAATTTTTCTTGTTCCCGGGAATAGAAACGAGTGCCCGCGGTATTTCCAAAGTGTGTGGGGTACCGCTGACGGGTTCCGCAGTGCCCCTGGCGGCGACAGCCGCAATGGGCTTTCAATTCCAACAAAGGAGAATAGTAACGTGAAAATGAATCTGTGCCGTGCCGGCGGTATGCTGGCGACTATGCTTTTCGTAACTTCCATGGGATTTGCAGGCGGGGGCGGACGTAGCACGTTTGTGCTCACCAGTACGAACAACGCAAACGGCAACGAGGTTGTGGTGTTCCAGTTGGATACCGCGGGGACGCCGTCGTTATCCTGGGAAAACACATTGCCAACGGGTGGTAATGGCGGCGCCAGCACCAACGCTGGAGTTCTACAGTTCAGCGACAATCTCGGAGCTGTGGCAAACTTCGGATCCAATACGGTCAGCCAAATAGAGCGGGATGGCAACTACTTCAGCATGGGGCGAACCATAAACCTGGCGGCCAACTGTGTGAAGCCCGATTCTGTAGCGCTCACGGATGAACATCTCTTCGTGGTCGGAGCGAAGTGCGCCGAGAGTCATGCGTGGCCATCGGGTCATGTTGATGGACGCGTGGTCGTACTTCCCGACCCTTCGGCTGCGCAGATTGCGGCCGGCAAGAGTTGGGCGGCGGTCACCCTGACGTCCGGATCCCTCCTTCAGTTGTTACTCACACCCCAAGGGGCGCTCAGCGGGACGTCCACCTCCGTAACGCTCCAGCCCGATGCGGACTCTGTACCGCTCGGGGAGGCGTTTTGGGGAGACATTTTGGGATTCACTCCCGCCCACAGTGAGAGGAATTTCGCCATCGTGAACAACGGGGTTGAATACCCGATACCCGGGACACCGTTTTCCACGGGCCAGGCCCCTTGCTGGGTGGCTAAAGGCCCCGGGAGCGCGTGGTATACCGGCAATTCCCCGGGACATGCCATCTCCATTTTCTTCAGCGACGGCCAAGGCGGGACGTTCTACAAATCCATACCTCTGCCGGGAGCACCGACGGATATCACGGTGTCCGCCGATCAACAGTGGCTCGCGGTCATTTACACGGGGACGGCCGACAGCGAAGGCCACGTTGCCGTCTTCTCGATCGACGCCTACGGCGACCTCACATACGCGGCGACTTCAGACTCAGTCGGCGTTGCCGCCTTTAACGGGGTGGCATTTAGCCAATAGCCTTTTCATCCATCTTCGGTTTGCCCGGCGGGCATGGCTTGCCGGGCTTTTGTTAACTCTCAGATTCGATCGGTCTCGCAGTCTTCCGCTCCGATCGTGTCGGCAGCCTGCAAGCCGCCGTATGGTTGCCATTTCCCTCCGGAGGAATCGATTCGATTATCGTCGGGGATAGCCCCTGGGCTCGGCCCTAAACCGCTGCCTCGCGAATCAAAGAACGACGCTGAGATAACACTCGCAGGGCATACCGAATCATCTCGCATTCGGATGCTGTTTAGTGAATAGGGGAGGGGAATGCAGGCGTTTCTCTCTAACCCGTCGTTTAGGAGAAGAAGGGCGGGCCCATTACGTTCAGATCCGCGCAACGGGGTTCGAGGAAATGAGTCCCGCCCGGTCCCCTAGCAGGATGCTGAAAAACTCGGCTTTTGACTTGATTCGTCATACTTAATTAT
>CAYTMD010000605.1:0-3785 GCA_964438685.1 uncultured Acidobacteriota bacterium | reverse complement strand
CAGCATGATTACGCTGGAAGAGGTCAAGCACGTGATGAAGGGCGGCTCGGCGCGCATTAAACGCTGAGGAGCTGGAACGGATTACAATCTATCACCGCAGAGGCGCGGAGCCGCAGAGCAGGGAATCATTTACTTTTCTAACTCTGCGCCTCCGCGTCTCTGCGGTGAATGATTTGCAGTGACTCATGTGTCGGCCTATCTTGGAGCTTTCTCTCAAGGTAAGTTTGTTGCCGAAAAGCGGGATTGCATAAATCACCTCGCGGAGAGCAATCATGAAGATACTAGTTCACTTGGGAATAACATTCCTTTTCTTGGGGGTATGTTCCGTGGCACAGGCTAAACACCCAATATCCTTTGAAGATCTGGCGAAGGTACAGCGCGTCGCCGATCCGCAGCTATCGCCGGATGGCAAGTGGATCGCCTACGAAGTTGGCGCGGTGGATATGGCTGCCAACAAAACGGTGAAGCACATCTGGGTCGTGTCCGCCGAAGGCGGTGAGCCGCGGCAAGTCACGCGCGGCGACGGCTCCGACATGCGGCCGCGTTGGTCCCCCGATGGCAAATCGCTGGCGTTCATCTCCACGCGCGGGGGCAACTCACAAGTGTGGGTCATGTCGTTCGACGGAGGTGATCCCCGGCCCCTCACTACCCTTTCGACGGAAGCTGACGGCGTAACATGGGCAGCGCATGGCGACATATTGCTGTTCACTTCGCAGGTCTATCCCGACTGCCCGGACGATGCCTGCAATGCGCAGCGACTGAAAGAAGCGGGGGAAAGCAAAGTCAAAGCCCAGATTTTTACCGAATTACTCTTCCGCCATTGGGACTCCTGGCGCGAGGGCCGCTACACGCACCTCTTCTCCATTTCCGCCAAAGGCGGCACGCCTCGCGACCTGACTCCAGGTGCTTACGATTCACCCACGTTCTTCCTCGGCGCGCCGGATGGTTATGCCGTCTCGCCTGACGGCACGGAGGTCTGCTACTCCTCGAATCGCACCAAAGGTCCCGCGGGCCAGTCAGCGGCGGCATGGACCACGAACGATGATCTTTATATTGTGGGAGCGAAGGGCGGCGAGCCCCTCAACATCACCAGCGACAATCACGGGTCCGATGCGTCGCCGCAATACTCTCCCAACGGGCGCTACATCGCCTACACGTCGCAGGCACGCAATGGCTATGAGTCTGACCTCTTCCGCCTGCGCGTTTACGATCGCGAGGCCGCAAAAGTTATCGACGTCACTCCGGGATTCGACCAGTGGGTGGGAGGTTTCGCCTGGGCGCCGGACAGTAATACCCTCTACTTCACCGCCTCAGACCACGCGCGGCAGCCGGTTTTCAAGACATCCGTCAGCGCCCCAAAGGTCGAAAAAGTTCTGGAGGGGATGAATGACAACCTGAGCGTCAGCCCTGATGGTGCATGGCTAATCCTGACACAAACCAGCCTGACGCAGCCGACAACGGTTTATCGCGTGTCGCTGCCCAAGGGCGGCCAAAAAGTTGAGGGCGAAACCAAGGCACAAATCACCCAGATTACCCATGAAAACGACGCGCTGCTGGCGGATCTTGACATGAATCCCGCCGAGTTCGTTACCACGCGCGGTGCTGTGGGGGCGGAAATCGAAAGCCTCATGCTGAAGCCGCCGGGGTTCGATTCGGGCAAGAAGTATCCGGGCCTGCTGCTGGTGCATGGCGGGCCGCAGAGCGCCTGGGAAGACGCGTGGAGCTACCGCTGGAATGCCCAGATGTTCGCCGCGCACGGCTACGTGGTGCTGATGACGAACTTCCACGGCTCCACGGGCTATGGCCAGAAATTTGTGGAATCAATTTCCGGCGACTGGGGTGGTGCGCCGTTCCAGGACTTGATGAACGCCACCGACTTTCTGGAAAAGCTGGATTTCGTCGATAAAACCCGCATGGTGGCGGCGGGAGCGTCCTTTGGCGGATTCATGATTAACTGGATTGCCGGCCACACCAACCGCTTCAAGGCGCTGGTTTCGCACGATGGTGACTTTGACAATCACAGTATGGCCGGCGAAACGGAGGAATTGTGGTTCGATGAGTGGGAGTTCAAGGGACTGCCCTGGGAGAAGGAATCCCTCGCGCTGCGCGAGAAATGGTCTCCTTCGAATTTCGTCCAGAACGTCAAGACTCCCATGCTGCTGATTCAGGGCGCGAAGGACTTTCGTGTGCCGGAAGGTCAGGCATTCCAAAATTTTTCCGCCTTGCAACGGCGCGGCATCAAATCCAAATTGCTATACTTCCCCGACGAAGGCCACTGGGTGCTGAAGCCGCAGAACAGCCAACTCTGGTACAAGACAGTATTGGGGTGGCTGGATGAGCATGTGAAGTAGGCGAAAAGTAGTAAGTAGAAGACAGGTAGGAATCGGGGCAACCCTCGAGAAGAGCGGGGGTAAGTTGACAATGGCGCATAAATGCATCAAAATGCATCTATGCGCACAACCATTGATTTGCCGGAAAATCTATATCGAACGCTCAAGGTTCGGGCGGGGATGAGCGGTCTCACGTTGCGGGAGTTGGTTCAGCAGCTCATTGAAAAAGGCCTGAGTTCGCCCCGCGGCGCGATGGCTTCCCCTAACCGGCACGCTCCTCCTCCGGTGATTATTCCCTATCGCGGAATGCCCATTCCTGCTGTGTCTCGAGCAGAAATTGCGCGTATGGATGAGGAAGAGGACGAGGCCAAATATGCGGGACTTTCTTGATGCGAGTGTTTGGCTCCCATTGAGCGCGCCCGATCATGTGCACTATCCGCGCGCGCGGCGGTATTGGGACGATGAGTCCGCCAGCGAGATAGTGGTTTGCCGTATAACTGCGCTTGCTCTCCTACGCCATCTGACGAACCCCAGGATCCTCGGCGATGTGGCTCTGGATGGTGGCGCGGCTTGGCGAGCACTTGAGGCTTGGCTTGCACTTCCGCAAATAACTTTGCTCACCGAACCGCCAGGTTTGGACGAATTACTAGCGCAATGGGCCGGGAAGCTCGACTTGCGCACCGGACATTGGACCGACGCGTACCTCGCTGCTTTCGCGGCGGCGAGTGGCTGCCGGCTGGTTGCCTTTGACGCCGACTTTCATCGTTACCCGGGGATCGAGTTCCTGCACTTGACGGCATAAGGATGTGGTTTGAACTTCTCAGCTCTGTTACAGAAACCGAAACCATCGCGATGGGAACTTCGATCCGCGAACTTGATTGTCTGAGAAAACGTTAGGTGTTTGCCGCTGGCGAAAACGTAAAGGGATCGCGAAAATCCGGCTCGCCGATGCTACGATATGCTTAGCAGAACTCCACTGGTATGAGGCGCATGGGTTTGGGAAAAAGGAAGTCAGGGCAAAGCACTTATGGGAACAGGAAAATGAATAAGCGGGTAAATGGATTTGTCGTATGTATTCACAACGAAGGCTACGAGGTATCCCTCGAACTGCGGAAGATTTACCAGGTCATTTCTGACACATCTGCTGAGCCACACCAATTGTTGAAGGTCATCGACGAATCGGGAGAGGTATACCTGTATCCGCAGGGCTTTTTCCTGCCCATTGAGTTACCGAAGGCACTGGAAAAGGCCATGTTGGCTGTGGCGTAAGGACGCTGAGACGCCCCCAGACGGCGACCTGTCCACCAAGGTCTGCCGCTCTTGCAATTGCGGCCTCGAAGGACCGCGGACCTTGAAGAACAGGTCCGCGCTACCATGTTTGAGAGGTTCCCATGTCCAAAGACGAAATCATCCGCAAAAAGCAGGAATACCTTTTCAACTGCGTCACCACCTACT
>CAYTMD010000604.1:0-3789 GCA_964438685.1 uncultured Acidobacteriota bacterium | reverse complement strand
ATGTGGGTGCGCGACCGGAATGATTTCTTCCGCGTTAATGTGGAAGGTCTGCAAAATCTACTGCAAGCGGCAGAAGAGGCAGGTGTGCAACGTATCGTTTACACCTCCTCATTCCTGGCGCTCGGGCCATCTACGGATGTGAATGCCAGCGAGGGGTTGCACCATAACGGTCTCTATTCCGATACCTACGCGGAATCCAAGACGCGCGCGCTCGACTGGCTGCGCGGCGAGGAAGGCCGCTGGTTCCCCGTCATTGTGATGTTTCCCGGCGTTATCTACGGCCCCGGGCCCAAAACCGAGGGCAATCTTGTTGGTGGAATGATCGACCAGTATCTGGCGGGAAATTTTCCAGGCTTACTCGGGTCTGGGAATCAACGCTGGAGCTTTGCGTTCATTTCCGATGTTGTCAATGCGCACTTGGCCGCGATCGAAAAGGGAAAGCCGGGGGAAGAGTATGTGCTTGGCGGCGACAATCGTTCGCTTAACGACTTCTTCCGCACCCTGGCGGATTTCACGCACGTTCAGCGGCGCGTGCGCCATCTTCCCATCGCCATTGGGAAGCTTGTGGGTGCAATGGAGGTCATGCGCGCGCGTGCCTTCGGCCATTCTCCCCAACTCACTCCGGGAGTTGTAGAAATCTTTAAGCACGACTGGGTCTACTCGAGTGCCAAGGCGATTCGCGACCTTGGATATTGGGTTTCGCCGCTGGAAGAGGGCCTAATGAAGACTTTGGCGGAGCGGATGCCACCCGTTATTCGTCAATGGCCCAGCACCGCTTCCCGCTGATGCAATCTGATTTGGCTATTAACTTTTGAAGATGCCAGAATTCACCAGTTCGATTGTTGCGCCACGCGCGCCCTTGCTCTCCACGCGCAAGATCGTGCACATGTCCATGCTGATCTTCGCGTTCCTGCTGCCCTATCTTACCTGGGCGCAAGCTGCCGGATGCGCGCTGCTCGCTCTGTTGTTTAATGTTGTGGTTCTACCCCGCATAGGGGCGGACATGCGCAAAAGTCCCGCTGGCAGTCCGGAATCCAAAGTTTCGAGTCTCGAATCGGCTCCCGCGCGTGGTATTCGTGACAACGTATGGTTAGGTATTATAATCTACCCTATCTCAGTTTTGTTGTTGATCCTTCTTTACGGCGACCGCGACCACCTACAAATTGTCGCTGCGGTTTGGGCCATAATGGCGTTGGGCGATGGTACGGCGGGCGTCGCTGGCTGCGCCCTGCGCGGTCCAAGTCTGCCCTGGAATCGCGATAAAACCTGGTCAGGCTTTGTAGGATTTATTTTGGCGGGCACAGCGGGTGCCTATCTTCTAACCCGCTGGGTGGCTCCCGGCATGGAACCTGATGTTGCCCTGAGAATTTGCGCGGCCACGGCGCTGGTGGGTGCGATTGTCGAATCCGCCCCGATCCGACTGGATGACAATGCCACGGTTCCCCTGGTGTCGGGGGCCTTCATGTTTTGCCTCTATTTCGTTGAGCGATCTGCACTTGACAGCAACCTGCCGTTTCTCGGCCGTCGCATCGTGCTGGCTGCGGCCGTCAATTTGTTACTGGCAGCCTTGGCCCTGGGCTTGAAGATGGTCAACCGCTCGGGGGCGGTATGCGGATTCCTGCTGGGCGTGGCGGTCTATCTGGGTTATGGCTACAAAAGTTTTCTGATGATGTTCATCTTCTTCGCCATCGGATCAATTGCCACCAGGATTGGCTATGCACGCAAAGCTGCTCGCGGTGTGGCGGAAAAGCGTGGGGGCGCGCGAAGTTGGCGTGAAGCCGCGGCGAATTCGCTGGTGGGCGCATTCTTTTCCATAATGGTCATCACCACGCATCACGAAGGCGCGTTTCTGCTGGCGTTGATCGCGGCGTTTGCGGAAGCCGCCGGCGACACGGTTTCCAGCGAAATTGGCCAATGGATTTCCGGGCGCGCCTACATGATCACGACCTTCAAAGCGGTTCTTGCCGGCGAGGATGGCGGCGTCTCAGTGGGTGGAAGTATTGCGGGCGGAATGGCTTCCACGCTTATTGTCGCGCTCGCCTTCGCCATGGGTTTGTGCGGAAAAGGCTGCGCCGTCATTGCTCTTTCCGCCGCTATCGCCGGGAACCTTTTTGATAGTTTGCTGGGAGCCACTTTGGAGCAGCGCGGCCTGGTCACCAACGGCATCGTCAATTTTGCCGGCACCAGCTTTGCCGGCGCGTTGGCGCTTTGTATTGCCTTGCGCATCGGGTTTTAGAGCCTCACCCCCCATAGGCGTTAGAATAGGCACTGTGGGCAGAGCGAGCCCGCGTAGCGGGCGAAAGATCGTAGCCCATAGCGTGAGCTATGGGTGTCGAGGTCGCCCCATAATACTCCAGCCCCAGAGGGGCGAAAGAAGCCAGTGTTACGGCAATCTCACATCCATGGGTTCAACCGATGAAGAAAACGCCTCTCCGGCTAATTCTAATCGCGATTTCTTTCGCCCCTTACGGGGCTCGGGCGCGGTGGCGGCGTCGATTTTCCCATGGCTTACGCCATGGGCTACGGTCTTTCGCCCGCTGTGCGGGCTTTCGTGCGCCGCTAACTATTATTCTAGCGCCTCTGCCTCCCGCTACGCCCTTTCTCACCGGCCTTTTAGAGCTTCGTTCCGTATGCCCGAGGGGAAGATTTCTTACCCCGGGCAGCGGCGCACAAAAAGTCCCTGCCTGAGCGCGAAGTTGGTATACGAAATTTCGATGTCCAGCTATAAATAATTTTTATTGGATTTTCTCAGGGCAGTGGACTGACACTCGAACGCTTCGCCCCTATACCGTAGTGCTTCAGGAGGGGTTACTCTCACCGATGCAGTTGGAATTCTGCAATCTGCTGAAGTCTGGCGCTAAGTAGAGCACACCATAAGGAGAACTGATGATTTCCCCCCGTACGCATAAACTCTGGACCCTGTTGGGACTACTTCCCCTTTCATTTATAGGCCTTGTAATCATGAGCTTAACCGCATCTTTGCCTGTCCACGCCCAGAGTTTCCGCGGCTCGCTGGTCGGCACGGTGCTTGATCAGAGCGCCGCTCCGGTGCCCGGCGCCCCAGTTTCCACCGTGAATCAGGCCACTGGCGTTTCGCGATCCACCACCACCGATGCATCGGGAAACTTCTCGATTCCCGAGTTGCCCATCGGCAATTACACCATCAACGTCACGGTGCCGGGGTTTACGCCCGTCACGCACAAGGACATTCACGTTGATGTGGCTGCCGAACGGCGCGTGGATATCACTCTCACCCCTGCCAAGCAAGTGCAAACGGTGGAGGTCACAGCGGAAGTGCGGATGGTAACCACCACCGAAGACACGCTCGGCGGCACCATCGAGTCCAACCAGGTGGAGAACCTGCCGGTGAACGGCCGGGATTACACCAAACTGATCTACCTTAACCCTGGCGTGACCGGCGGTCCCGACCAGATCACGGACTCGCCCGGTTCCTTCGGGGTGTTCTCGGTCAACGGCGCGCGAGGACGTTCCAACAACTTCCTGCTCGACGGCACCGACATGAACGACGGCTACCGCAACGATCCAGCCATCAACCAGGCGGGAGTCTTCGGCACCCCCTCGACGATCCTACCGGTGGATGCGGTGGCGGAACTCGCCGTGCTCTCCAACTTCGCACCCGAATATGGCCGGAACGCCGGGGCGGTGATCAATATCGTGACAAAGTCCGGGACGAACCAGATTCACGGCACGGCGGCGGATTATTTCCGCAACAGCGCTCTGGACGCGCGCAATTTCTTCAACACCGCCCCTGCTCCCAAAACCGCCTTC
>CAYTMD010000603.1:0-3794 GCA_964438685.1 uncultured Acidobacteriota bacterium | reverse complement strand
TTCGAAAACTAAGTGGGCTGCTGCTCGCGCTCGCGATGTTCCTGCCGGGTTGGTGCGCGGCGGAGCACAATCCCCTATTGCCCCGCCCACAGGAAATCCATTATGGAAACGGCAACCTTGCTCTACAGGGACTGGCCATTTGCTTTGCTTCGAATCCAAGCTCCGAGGACCGGTTTGCGGCCGCTGAGCTTTCGCATGCTCTTTCGGAGCGAGCAAAAGCACCGATCCCGATTCGGGAAGGAGGCAGGTGTGAACGCGGAATTCTCCTTGAGCGCACAGGAGGCATCAACGCGTTACCAACGCCTGGCGAGCTTCCGGGACCTGACTCGCGCGAGGCCTATTCATTGAAGATCGCCCGTGACGGCGTAACAGCCAGCGCGCGCTCGTCGGCTGGATTGTTTTATGCCGTCCAAACACTTGAACAGTTGGTGGAAGGGACGGGCGCGCACGGAGTCTTGCCCCTCGTGGAGATTAAAGACTGGCCGACGCTTGCCTATCGCGGGGTAATGGTGGACATGAGTCATGGCGCGCTGCCCACGGAGAAGGAAGTCGAGCGCCAGCTTGATTTTCTTGCCCGATGGAAGACCAACCAGTATTACCTCTACAGCGAGGCGAGCATCGAACTGAAGGGATTTCCTCTCATCACTTCCGAAGGCCGGTTCACGCAGGATGAGGTGCGAAGGATCATTGCTTACGCGCGCGAACGGCACATTGACGTGGTCCCTTGCCTGGAGTTATTCGGCCACCTCCACGATTTATTCCGAGTCGAGAAATACTCAGATCTCTCCGACTTGCCGCATGGCACCGAGTTCGATCCCGCCAATCCAAAGGTAATGACGCTTCTCACCGACTGGGTCCGCCAGTTTGCTGACCTCTTCCCGAGTCCCTTCGCCCACATCGGATTTGACGAGACGTTTCAGATCGAAATCGCGGCCCAGGAGCATGGAAGTGGTGCGCAGCCCGCGGAGTTGTTCGTCCGGCAACTGAACAATGTCGATAGACTCTTTAAGCAGCGGGGAAAGACGGTGCTGGCTTGGGGTGACATCATGGTGAAGTATCCGGGGATTGTCTCCCAACTTCCCCCCGGGCTCATCGCGGTTGCCTGGGAGTATGACCCCGGTCCTGATTCGCACTACCAGCATTGGCTGGGGCCGCTTGCCGCTCAACATGTCCCCTATATGATCGCTCCGGGGGTGACATGCTGGAACCAGATCATGCCCGATTATGAGAGGAGCTTAGCCAATATCGATACCTTTCTTGTTGCCGGGCGCAAGTCAGGAACGATGGGGCTGATCAATACCCTTTGGGCCGATGACGCTCAAACTTTGCTTCGCGCCTCTTGGCCAGGCGTCGCTTATGGCGCGGGGGGGGCCTGGCAGTCGGGTCCCATGGATCGTCAAGCCTTTTACTCGGATTATGCACGGCTCATGTATGCTCCTTCAGTCGCGCCGGAAGTGGCCGCGGCCCTGCAAGACCTCACGGAATCAGAACTTGACCTCCAGAAGGTATTGGGCGGTCAGACCATGCTGGCCTTGTGGGCGGACCCATTCTCTCCGGCAACCCTCAAGCGGACCACCGAGCACCTCTCGGACCTGCGCGCAACGCGACTGCTGGCCGAAGATGCCCAAGAGCATCTGGAGGAAGCATTATCGCGTGGAGGCGAGCCCGTCACGCTCGAGACCCTTTTGTTCAGCAGCCAGCTTCTCGACTATGCTGGACAAAAGTTTCAAACGGCTCCAGAGTTGATCGCGTTATGGCGGCGCTTCGGCGCCCGCCGCCCCAACGACGGAGTGTGGTGGAACGAATGGGATTCTCAAGTAACGCATCCGGACCATTCCCGTTTATTTGACTTAATGGACGCAATCACGGGCCTTCGATCCAAGTACCAGCGTGAGTGGCTTGCGGAATATACTCCTTACCGTTTGGAAACAGCCCTGGGGCAATGGGATGCCGAATACCAATACTGGAGGCGCCTTCATGAACGGTTGAAGCAATTTTCCGAAACCTCCCACGAAGGGGAGCCCCTGCCCCCACTGGAAGAACTGGCCGAAGGTCATTGAGGCAAATACTGGAATATTCCACCTCAGGGGCGGGTATGAACCGGAGAAATCAATAACTCATCATAGGCGTTTGCGATGAGGTCTTGCTTGGATGTATAATTCGTTACAGCTGAACAAAACTATCACGATGGACGGACCATGAAACCTGAACAACGACAGCCGCAGATTATGGCGCAACTCCGCGCGCTCCAGGGCGAGTTAAGCGTTGACGAACTGGCGCACAAGTTTCAAGTATCCCCGTTAACCATCCGCCGCGATCTTGAGCAACTGGAAAAAGACGGTGCGATTCTGCGCACGCATGGAGGATGCGTCCTCCGTGCGGCCATGGAATCCGCGTACCAGCAGAGAGTGGCGCAAAACTTTGAACTCAAGCAGGCCATCGGGACCGCGGCGGCGAAGCAGGTGAAACCCGGGGATGCGATTTTAATCAACGACGGGTCAACCGCATTTCACGTAGCCGCCAATCTGCGGGGCATTGACAGGCTGCTGGTCTATACAAACTCCATTCCGGTGATTGCCGAGCTCAGCCGGCACCCCAATATCCGGCTCTACATCCTGGGCGGAGAGTACAATCCGGAGATGCATTTTCTTGGCGGAAGCCTTATGGAACAGGTCCTGGAGAGCTTGCATTTTGACCTGGTCTTTCTTGGTACTGACGCCATCGACCCCAATGGTGAGTGCTCCGTTCTCGACCCCGATGTTTGCCGCTTGACTGAGATCATGCTGCGGCGGGGCAGCCGGCGCATTCTCCTGGCGGACCACACCAAGGTCGGTGCCACCGCCCATGCCATCTATGCCCGGCTCTCAGACTTCGATGTCTGGTTCACGACTCCGGGACTCAGCCCCCAGCAACTCCGCCGTTATGGCCAGCAAACCGTGGTGGAAGTCGCTGAACCGTAACGTTGGTACTTGTTGCCCGGGGGCGTCAGCGAGGTCGTGCTTTGCCGGGGATCTGCCGTCGGCGTTTTGGAGCCACTGGTTGGATCCCACGCTGATCATGTTCAGGTCAAGTGCTGGAACATTCCGTGCACTACCCTTTTTCGCTTCTCTATTTATCCACTTTTCCCTTGACAGCGGCTTATGGGAGTGTTAATTCTATGAGCGTTTCAACTGAAGTTCTTGAACGTTTTGAAAGTTTTGCGCGTCGGGTTTCGAGTAGGTGTCGAAATCCAAATCACGAGATGCTATGTGAAGTCTCTGATTAGAAGTGCAATTCAAGTCGTTGTTCCCTATTGCTGCAGCAGCACGGTTGTTTCCTCGCGTATCATTTCCGGTCTGGTTACTGGCGAGGGAACGGATGAAACCGGCGCTTCTTGCCCTGCAGCCCAAATCATTGTCCAAAACCGTAGTACGAATATTTCCGTTCGCGCGACCATCGATTCCGCCAAGGCCCAAGGCTTCCATAATCTGCTTGCCGGCACCGAGGTAACGGCAAGCAAAGACGGTTTCAGTATTAGCACGCAACGGGTAAGTGCTTTCCTGTCGGGTCGGCTGTCGGGCGGGCAAGCCTCTTATGAGGAACCCTACCGACTTGCATGATTGGATTGTTTATCCAATGGGGGCTTTAGCGAAAATCTTGCTCGGGAAGGAGCGGTCATGAATAGAAGTATGAAATGGGTGTTTTTGCTTCTTGGAATCCTGACTCTGGGGGCTTCTGTAAGCCTGGCCCAGATCATCACGGGTTCCATTGTTGGTCAAGTGACGGATCCATCCGGCGCGGTAATTCCCGCGGTG
>CAYTMD010000602.1:0-3810 GCA_964438685.1 uncultured Acidobacteriota bacterium | reverse complement strand
GAACCGGGCGGCTATGGTGCGAACTTCACCATCAACGGCATCGCCACGAGCAACACCAACTCGCCCGGTCATCAATACAGCCTCCGCGCGACGTATACCGCGTCGCCCTCGTTCCTGATTGATGGCGGTTATGGCTTCTCTTATGGCGCCATTATCAGCCGGGACATTGGCGCTACACTTTTCAGCAATTCTCCGGATGTGCAGTCGGCGCTCGGCACCCTGCTGCCGTTCACCAACGTTCTGGGCCGTGTGCCCACCATCAGCATGACCGGAGGCACAGGGGTTTCCGACTACGGTCCCTATAACGATTACAACCGTAATCAGACGGTCTTTGGCAACGCCACCAAGGTTTTCGGCACCCACACGCTGAAGTTTGGGGCCATCGGCTACCATTACAACAAGCACGAAAACCTGCTCAGTGGGTCCAACAACGGTTCCTTCAGCTTCACTAGCACCAACGCCCCATCGGCCAGCACGCTGGGGGGCACCATTTGCACCGGAACGGCTTGTCCCAGCAGCTTTGAGCAATCCTGGGCCAATTTTCTGTTGGGCAACGACGGCACTTTCGCGCAGGCCTCCCTTGACGTCACTGCCAACGTATTCGACAACCAGCTTGAGTTCTATGCCCAGGACACCTGGCGCATCAAGCCGAATCTCACTGTGACCTATGGCCTACGGGACTCCTTTTTCCGCCAGCCCACTGACGCCAGTGGTCCGGGAGGCAGCAGCCGACTTATCAACTTTGATCCGGCGCTTTATGATCCTTCCAAGGCGCCCTGCGTTCTCCCCAACGGCAACCTTGACATAAAGTTGGTGAACGGCATCCCCTCGGGCAGCGCCTGCAATCCCAACTACACGCCGCTGAACGGATTCATTTATGCGAACCCACCCACTTACAACGGCTTCACGGGCATGAAATCGCCCTTTGGGAGCAAAGTCGGCAAGGAGTTTGACCGGGCAATCGCCCCGCGCCTCGGCATCGCCTGGGATCCCTTTGGCAACGGCCGCACGTCGATCCGAGCCGGCTATGGCATGTTCTTTGACAACGGGCTGGAATTCGGAAATGCCGAGCTCAACGTCGCCAACAATCCGGGCTTCCTGACCAACTTGAGCTTCACCAACACCACATTTGCGAACCCTACCGGATCCACTACCACCGCGACCAGTACTGCGGCGGCGGCCATCAACAATCGCATGCCCATCAATTACAAGTCCCCCTACATGCAACAGTGGAGCCTGGACTTTCAGCGGCAGTTCCAGCAGACTTGGCTGGTGGACGTCGGTTACTACGGAAACGCCGGCACGCACTTACCTGGCTTTATTGACACCAATGCTCCCCTTCCGGGGGCGTGGAAAGCGTGCGCCGCTCCCAACTCCTGCACTAGCGGACCGAACACCATCCAGATTACCGGCGCGGCGAGTGGCACCGGGGCGGGAGGCGCGGCGTGCAATGGCCAGCCTTGTGTCACGTCGAGCAACGGCACGCTGATCAACATTCTGCGTCCCCATGTCGGTTACGCCAATGCCGACGATTTCGAGGATATCTATACTTCCAACTACAACGCATTGCAGATGCAGGTGCAAAAGAAGCTCTCTGGCAGTGCCTCGGCCAACGTTTCCTATACCTGGTCTCACGGTCTGACCACCTATCAGGCTGACCGCAGTACCGGAGGCGTCATGCCGCAGAGCTATGCGGACATCGCCCAAAACTACGGGCCCAACATCGCCGACCGCCGCCATGTACTGACTGGCAACTTTGTATGGGACCTTCCCTGGTTGCGTTCCCAGAAGGGTGCAATCGGCCATGTGTTGGGTGGCTGGGAATTCAGCGGGGTCCTAACCTTCCAAACGGGTCTGCCCCTCACCCCCGTGCTCTCCGGGGCGGGCGTGGTTGATCCTTCCGGAACCGGTTGCATTCTGAGCACGGCACAATGCTCCGTGCGCCCGGACTTGGTCGGTAACCCTAACTCGGGCCCCCACGCGTTCAACCAATTGACGTCGGGCGATTGGTACAACACCAGCGCCTACGTCTGCTACGGAACAGGCGCACACTGTATCCCCTACACCGGGCAGACCAATATCGGCGATTCTTCTCCGGGAACCGCGCGCGGTCCCGGCTTCTGGCGCACGGATCTGGGTCTGTTCAAAAACATCAAATTCACCGAGCGCCTGACCGGCCAGGTGCGGCTGGAAACGTTCAACACCTTTAACCATACCAATCCTGTTCAACCCGGCACGGGTGGTTCATCGAACACCTTCAGCAGCGGGGTTTATGATGAAATCACGCTGGCCCGAGACCCACGCCTCATCCAACTCGGAATGAAGCTGAACTTCTGACCTGAGCACCAGGGGCGTCCGTCAGGTGGCGGATGCCCCTGGCTCTGCGCATTTTCATGACAATACGAAATTCTTCCTTCGCTATACTCGGGACCGCCTGCGGCTCCTCAGGATGACAGCCCCGGTGGGATTTTCCGCTGCCAGGGTAGCCGAGCGTTTGCTTTTTGATTCCGTGAATTCCAGGAGACACCGATGCCTCGAGTCGAGGTCAGGTTGCTGAAAAATGTCGACGAGTACCGTCAGTGCGAAATTGTCCAGAAGCACGTGTGGGGCGGGCCTGTGGCCACCCGCGAGTTGCTGACGGCGACGCAGAAATACGGTGGCGCAGTAATTGGGTCCCTCGTTGATGGCAAAGTGGTGGGCTTTATTTATGCGTTCCTCGCCCAATACCATGGCAGCCTTGCCCACTGGTCACATTTGATGGCGGTGGAAGCGGCGTACCGGGACCAGGGATTTGGCTTCCGGATGAAGTTGGTTCACCGCCAAGTGGCGCTTGAGCGCGGCATCAGGTCCATCTGCTGGACGTTTGACCCGCTGCAAAGCCGCAACGCCCGGTTAAACATCTCTCGATTGGGTGGGTTGGCGGAAGAATATATTCCGGACTGCTACGGACGTTTTCCCAGCCTGCTGGAAAAAGGCCTGCCGAGCGATCGTTGGGTGGTGAATTGGAGAATCGCCACCGCACGGGTGGAGAAACGTCTGCGCGGGGAAGCTCCGCCTTTTGATCCCGCGCTGCCATGCGTGAATGAGACTCGACTGACTGCCCGGGGATTTCCCCAAAACCGTGCCATTCGGCTGAATCTTAAAGATCGCCGCCTGCTGGTGGAAATCCCCGCTCAAACTGACACGATGCGGTCGCAAGCCATGCCTCTGGCGAGCCGCTGGCGACTGGAAGCACGCCGCATGTTCCAACACTATCTTGCCAGGGGATACCGCGTGGAAGACTTCTTCCCGCCCCAAGCGGCAACCGAGGGGCGGTGCTTTTATCTCCTCCAGCGCACTTCGGAAGAGCAAGTCAAAAGGCAAAAAGCAAAAGGCAAAGGGCAAAAGTGAAGTTCCCTCGGCCCTGCGCCCCCGCATGCGAAATCGCGGGCTTCGCAAAGGTCAATGAACCACCGACAAAAGGCGAAATCACCAATCACCAATTACAAATCGCAAATGCCTTTGCTTGACTTAAGTCCTTCTCGCAAGGTATCTTATTAGCTCGACTTTATCGTAGGAAATCCAAGCGGGGAGCATTGCGTCTTGAAACGTACCTATCAACCGAACCGCCGGCACCGTGCCAAAACGCACGGTTTTCGAATCCGAATGAGAACCCCGGGGGGGCGCAATGTCTTGAGGCGCCGCCGTCAGAAGAGCCGTTATCGCCTGACTCCCTAAAGAGATCGTTTGACCTCTCGAGCATTCCCAAAGACTTATCGGCTGCTACGCCGAAGCGAGTTTCGGCGGGTTTACGACGAAGGGCAGCGCCGC
>CAYTMD010000601.1:0-3837 GCA_964438685.1 uncultured Acidobacteriota bacterium | reverse complement strand
ACCCGAACTGGCTTCGAAGTGGATCCAGGTTACCGCCATCAGACGGGCCTTGGCGGACGCCGGCCGCGCCTTCTTTGGCCATCCGGAGCAGCACCTCCAACTGATTGGAATTACGGGAACCAATGGCAAGACCACCACTTCTTATTTGGTGGAGAGCGTCCTTGCCGCCGCAGGGATCTTAAGCGGTGTTTTCGGCACCATTGAATACCGCGTGGGCGGTAAATCCAAGGCAGCCACCAACACCACGCCGGAGTCCCTGGACTTACTGTCCTATTTTGGGGATCTTGTGAAGGCGGGCGGCAAAGCGGCGGTAATGGAAGTCTCATCACATGCACTTGCCCAGGAACGCATTTGGGGATTTCATTTTGCCGTCGCTGCGTTCACCAACCTGACCCAGGACCATTTGGATTATCACAAGGATTTTGAGCACTACTTCGCGGCAAAGCGCCGCCTGTTTGAGGGGCAGGGAACTCCGCCCCCGGACTGGGCTGTGATCAATACCGATGATCCGTGGGGCGCACGGCTGCTGGAATTGCCATATCCCAATCGTCTTACCTACGGTTTGAACGGAGATGCGCAAGTTGCGCCCCGGCAGGTCACTTATAGTCCAAAGGGAACGGAAGCCACTGTTGCGACTCCAGCGGGGAAGCTGGAAATTGTTTCTCCGCTGTTGGGGCGCGCGAATTTGGCAAACATTCTTGCTGCAGTTGCCACGGGGGTAGCCATGGGGATTACCAGCACCAAGATTGAAGAGGGCATTGCCAACCTTCAAGCAGTGCCGGGGCGATTTGAGCGGATCGACGAGGGCCAGCCATTCCTGGTGATGGTGGATTATGCCCACACCGATGACGCCTTGAAAAACGTCCTGAAGACCGCGCGCGAACTTACCCGCGATCGCCTGATTGTCCTTTTCGGTTGCGGCGGGGAACGCGACCGGACAAAACGTCCGCGCATGGGCGAAGCTGCCGGGACACTGGCGGATTTTGTGGTGCTGACTTCTGACAATCCTCGCAGTGAAGATCCCTTGCTGATTATGGCCGATGCCCTGGTGGGTTTGCAGCGAACGGGCAAGCCCTATATCGCGGAAGTCGATCGTGGCACCGCCGTCCGCAAAGCGCTGGAGCAGGCTCGCGAGGGCGATGTGGTGGTGCTGGCGGGCAAAGGTCATGAGACCTATCAGATTCTCAAAGATGGTAAAGTTGATTTCGACGACCGTGACGTGGCGCGGAAAGTTCTGGCGCAGATGGAGTACCGTAAGTAATTGACGGTGGTCGATTGACGATTTTCGATTGTCGGAGCCTGCCCCCGGCGGGTGGGTTTTGTCAATCAGCAATCGTCAATCATAAATTGTCAATCGGCAATCGACAATGAAGCTCACGATGGGTGAAGTGGCGGGTTTTATAGGAGCGTCCAGTGGCGTACCGGATCGCCTCGTTCGCGGATATTCCATCGACTCGCGCACGCTCTTGCCAGGCGACCTTTTCTTTGCCATTCGCGGACCTCGGTTTGACGGTCATAAGTTCGTTGGGCAGGTGCAGGAAAAAGGTGCTGCGGGTGCGATAGTGGAGCAAGCCTTCTACGCCAGCGCCGAGGTGGAATGCCGTCCGTCAATGTGCGCAGTGGCGGACACTCATGTCGCGCTTCAGGTGATCAGTCGCGAGGTTCGCCGTATCTGGGGTAAGCCACTGCTGGCGGTGACGGGCAGCACGGGGAAGAGTACTACCAAGGAGATGATCGCGGCCATCCTTGGTCGGCGTTTTGCAGTTTTGCGCTCTCCGGGGAACCTGAATAATGATTTTGGCCTCCCCCTGGCGCTTCTCGGGCTGGAACCTGAGCACGACATTGCGGTGATGGAATTGGGCATGTCCGCCGCGGGTGAAATTGCCCGGCTGGCGAGGCTGGCCGAACCTCAGGTTGGGGTGGTGACCAACGTTGCCCCGGCCCACTTGCAGTTTTTTGATTCGGTCAATGCTATTGCCCTGGCTAAACGCGAGTTGATTGATTACCTCGCTACCACGGGCCCGAATGCGGTGGCCGTCCTGAACGAAGACGATGAGCGCGTGCGCAAGTTCGCCGAGGGGTTTCCTGGACGCGTCGTGACCTTTGGTTTCTCCGACAAAGCGACCTTCCGCGCCATGGACGTCAAGCCCGGAACAGGCATTGGGAGCGCCTTTCGCGTCGTTTCCCCAGAATGGCAGGCGGAGTTCACGCTGCCTTTGCCGGGCTGGTACAATATCCAGAACGCGTTGGCGGCGATTGCGGCATCGAGCGTGTACGCCATTCCGCCGGAAGAGATGCGGCACGCACTGGCGGGATTTCAAAACTTACATCAGCGGAGCGAAATTCTTACACTCCCGCGCGAGGTCACGGTCATCAACGATTGCTATAACTCGAATCCCCTGGCTATGGAGAGCATGCTTCAGGCTCTCGCCTCGTGGCCGGGTGCGCGCCGTCGCATCGTGGTGGCGGGTGAGATGTTGGAATTGGGGCCGACGGCGCCGGAGTTGCACCGGGGCGTGGGCCGCAAGTGTGCGCAGAGTGGCGCGGCGTGGGTAATTGGCGTTCAAGGTGATGCCAGGTCGCTGGTGGAAGGCGCTGTCGAGGGTGGAATTCCACCGCTGCAAGGACAATTTTTCCCGGACGCAAAATCGGCAGGCGAGTTTTGCCAAACCCTGATTGCGCCGGGCGACCTGATCTTGGTGAAGGGTTCGCGCGGAGTTCACCTGGAGACGGTCATTGAAATGCTCATGAAGCAGAATTCAGGAGTCAGGAGTCAGGAGTCACAATCGAAATTCGAAACTTGAAACTCGATAATCGACACCTGACTCCCGAGTTCCGATCTTCACGTTTCGGTGATTCTTAACGCAAGGCTCCTGACTCCTTACTACTGACTCCTGACTCCGGATTCTTCCTATGTTCTACTATCTTTATGTTCGTCTTCACCAAGACTTTCACGTCTTCAACCTGTTTCACTACATTACTTTTCGGACGGCCTACGCCAGCATTACCGCACTATTTCTCTCCCTGACCATGGGGCCATGGTTGATCCGGAAGCTCAAGGAATTCCAGATCGGCCAATACATCCGGGAGGACGGGCCGAAGGCCCACCAGGCCAAGGCGGGAACACCCACGATGGGCGGCGTCCTCATCGTTCTCTGCATCATTGTTCCCACGCTGCTCTGGTCTGACCTCAGCAATATTTTTGTGTGGCTTACCATGGGCACCACATTGGCTTTTGGCGGCATCGGTTTTTGGGACGACTTCCAGAAAATCCGGCACCAGCAAAACAAGGGGCTGACGCCTCGGGGCAAGTTCGGGCTGCAGATTTTGGTCAGCCTGGTTTTTGGGATTATTCTGGTCTCCTTATCCGCGCGTGGGCTTTACTCCACTACTCTGGTCTTCCCCTTCTTTAAGCGCATCCACCCGACCTTCCTGATTTCGCGCTTTCTGGGGAATATCTGGACGTACCCCATAGCGTTTCTCCCTTTCTTGCTGTTTGTTATTCTGGTTTTGGTGGGTTCCTCGAATGCCGTCAACCTGACGGACGGGCTGGACGGCTTGGCGATTGGCTGCCTGCTGGTTTCAGCCTCGGCCTTGACGGTACTGACCTACGTGGCGGGTCATGCGGTATTTTCCCAGTATCTCGATTTGGAACATCTCCCGCGGGTGGGTGAGTTGACCATTTTCTGCGGCTCCATGGTGGGTTCCAGTTTGGGTTTTCTTTGGTACAACGCCTACCCGGCGGAAATCTTTATGGGGGACGTGGGCTCGCTGGCGTTAGGGGGAGCTCTGGGCACGGT
Source organism: uncultured Acidobacteriota bacterium (assembly GCA_964438685.1). Taxonomy (GTDB): domain Bacteria; phylum Acidobacteriota; class Terriglobia; order UBA7540; family UBA7540; genus Bog-366. The sequence continues at coordinate 37 of CAYTMD010000601.1, read as the reverse complement.
TGCAGTGCTGGTCAAGCAGGAATTGCTGCTGCCTTTT
>CAYTMD010000600.1:0-3865 GCA_964438685.1 uncultured Acidobacteriota bacterium | reverse complement strand
GAACCGTTTTCGACTTCGCCGACCAACTTGCGGTGCCCGTCCCGACTTCGTGCGGCCGTAAAGCTACCTGCCACGAGTGCATTGTTGAAATAAAGAGCGGCGTCGAAGCCCTATGCCCGCGCTCTGGGGCGGAAGAATTCCTTCGCGGCAACTACCGGCTTGCCTGCCAGGCGGTCGTTGAAAATCCTGAAATCGATGTGGAATTCACGCTCCTTCAGCGGCGGCCGAAGATCCTGACCACGGCCACCGCCAGCCCTTGCGAGCTCGATTCCTGCGTGGCGCGAGCCGGTGACAAGGTGCTTTACAACGGCGAGGTGATTGACGAATACCGCGGCCATATTTACGGCGCGGCTATCGACGTGGGGACCACGACCATCGTCATCGAGTTGGTCGATCTTGCCACGGGCGTCACCGTTTGCATTGTCTCGCTGGAGAATCCCCAGCGGTTCGGCGGTAGCGATGTGATGAACCGCATCTCGTACGATTCCGGCCGCAACCGAGGCGAACTGCACAAGAGCGTCATCAGCGTGCTGAATCGCGAACTGAAGGAAATGTGCAAGCAGTTGGGGATTATGCGGCAGGAGATCTACGAGGTGGTGGTGGTCGGCAATGCCACCATGCGCGACCTGCTCTTCGGTCTCGATGTGGAAACTATTGGGCAGCGGCCGTATAAGTCGGTGGTCGAACACGAGTACCGGGCGGGGAAGCGCGATTCCACTTGCCTGGTCGAGTTGGCGCATCGTCTCGGCATACTGACCCACCCGCAAGCGCGCATCTACGGTGGGCCGCTGATTGCCAGTCACGTGGGAGCGGACACGGCGGCTGACCTGCTGGCCATTGACATTGCATCGCAGCGCGACGTGGTGATGCTGATTGACGTGGGCACCAACACGGAAGTTGTAGTGGGCCACGCCGGGCGACTGGTTGCCGCATCGTGTCCCGCCGGCCCAGCCTTTGAAGGTGGCCTCATTAAATATGGGATGACCGCGGGCGACGGCGCCATTGAGGCCTTGCGCTGGAACGGCAACGCGTGGGATTACCGTACCATCGGGAATGTCCCGCCGGTGGGGATTTGCGGGTCGGGGCTTATCGATCTGCTAGCCGAGTTGAGGCGCCACGGGCTGATGACCCCCAAAGGTGTGTTCGCCAACAAGGCACACGAGTTCGCCATCGTTCCCGACGCTGGAATCACGTTCTCGCGCGAAGACATGAGCAATCTTGCCCAGGCCAAGGCAGCGAATTATTGCGGGCAGTTCATTGCCATGCGTTCTTTTGGTGTGTCCCCGGACCGGATCAGCCGGCTCTTCCTGGCGGGAGCCTTCGCCAATTACGTCAACGTTGCCAATGCGATTGAAATCGGATTCCTCGCCCCTGTTCCGGAAGACCGCGTCGTCAAGGTGGGAAATGCCTCGGTCGCGGGAGCCAGGCAGATGCTAATCTCACGGCGCAAACGGCAATCGATGGAAGAACTCGCCAAACGCATCGAGCACATCGAGTTGGAAACAACCCCGGATTTCTTCGAAATCTTTGTCGAGGGCTGCCAATTCAAACCCATGGCAGCCGCGCCGGTGTTAAAGGTGTAGGCAAATCAGCCCCGAAGGGGCGCTCTAGCAAAGCCCAGGCCAGCGGCCTGGGTTTGACGACCATCCCCCCTTCTGGTCGCTAGCCCTGAAAGGGCGGAATCGTCTTTTAGGAGACAGGTGAAATGTGGAATCAGGGGGGGGATTTTGGTCCGCGCCTTCAGGGCTTGAATGCAGTACGGGGGGGCGGTTTTGCTGACCCAGGCCGTCGGCCTATAAGCGTTAACCTAAGGCCGCGACCGTAGCAGCCGCGTAGCGGCGTAAGATCGTAGCCCATGGCGTAAGCCGTGGGGCAAGGGAGTGCCCCTGCGACGAGCCCCAGCGGGGCGAAAGAAGTAAATCGCGGCGAGTAGGGCGAAACCCCAGGATTGTCGCGGCCAACGCCCAGGGTCCCTTTCTTTCGCCCCTCGGGGGCTGACGATCATCGTGCGCGCTTGACCCACGGCTTGCGCCGTGGGCTACGGTCTTCCGGCCCTGCGGGCCTGTGAGGAGAGCATATCAATTCAGGCGCAAGCCTCAGGTTAACGCCTATGGGCACGAGGCCTGCCCCTACGTCGCGGCAGCAGGAGGAAGATTGAAACCTCAGGGCTTTGATAAGAATTTTGTCGTCATTGGGGAAAACATTCATGCCACGCGCGTGCTCTTGCGGCCGGGTAAGCATGTCGTAACCGCGCCCAACGGGGAGGAAGCGATTTGCTATATCTCCACGGCCGGCGAGACGCGGTATGTCGTGATCCCGGAGGAGATTAAGCGCCGCCAGGATTACCAGGAAGGCCGCGTCAAACACGTGGCCGTGGCGGTGCGCGATGCGATGTCGGGAGTGGAACCACTGGCCAGCGAAGGCAAAGAATATCTGCGAACCCTGGCAGAGCGCCAGATCAAAACGGGGGCCGATTTTCTTGATATCAACGTGGATGAGGTGTCGCTGCGCCCTAAGGAACAGTTGGCCGCGATGTGCTGGGTGATTCGATTCATGGAAGGTTTGTCTCCCATCCCGCTTTCCATCGATTCTTCCAACGTTGACACCATTCGCGCCGGGATTGAAGCTTGTGAAGGCAAGGCGGGACCTCCGATGCTGAACTCGGCGTCACTCGAGCGGCTTGAGGCGCTTGATTTGGCTAAAGAGCGAAGCCTGCCGGTGATTGTGACTGCGGCGGGCGATAGCGGCATGCCCCAGGATAGCGAACAGCGCATCGCCAATGCCTCGCGGATTATCGAGGCAGCGCTGGCCAAGGGGATTCCTATCGAGAGTCTTTACGTGGATACGTTGGTGTTTCCCATCTCGGTTGATATTCAATTCGGTAATCATTATCTGGAAGCCACCCGCCAACTCCGTGCGAAGTATGGTGATAAGATCCACCTGACCGGGGGACTGAGCAATGTTTCGTTCGGTCTACCGTGCCGGCGGCTGGTGAACGAGGTCTTTATCAACCTCGCAGTGGAAGCTGGGGTGGATAGCGGCATCGTGGATTCAGTGGCCAACGACCTGAACCGGATATTTGTGGCTGACAAGACGTCGATACCGTACCAGCTTACGAGGGATATGCTGCTGGGGTTAGACCGCAATTGCAAAAGTTTCCTGCGCGCCTATCGCAAGGGAGATCTGGAACCCGTCGTCGCGAGGTAAAACATCATGGTGAAATACCAGATTCTTTATTGGAAACACCTGCCATCGCAGGTAAAGGTCTACGAGGAAGGGAAGCGGCCTGTGTCGCGGCAGTTGCCCGGGGGCTTGGCGGAAATTGACCGCGTTGCCATGGAAGAGGGGCTTACGGGAACTGACGATTACCTCAGCCAGTGGCAGTGGACTCCCAAGAAGGAACGAGAGGGCTCGGCGGAAGAGGTCGCTGATGCCCTCATCGAAGAACTGATGCAACAATCGAAGCTTGGTGATGCGACCAAGCCCGCATCTTAAGGAACGCGTCGCCTATGCTGCCGGCGCGGACCTTCAGTAACCGGGAATTCCCGCTTTGTGGTAAAACCCTGCCACGCTCTCGTATTCCTCGTGCTGTTCGCTCAGGCCCAGGCCACGCAGCATATGGCGGATGGTCATGTGCGGGTCATTCGACCAGAACATGCCGCAGTCCTCGTCCTCGTAATAACGATAGCTCACTTTATCGCCGTAGATCTGCTTGAGGCCTTCGCCGTTCTTCAGGGCCGAACTCCAGGGAAGGATGGCGTAGCTCAAGTCAAGTTCCTGTACCAGGATATTGTCTGCAGGGGCGACGAGGTCGGCGGAGGCGACTTTCTTCTCGCTGGGAGGCCATTTCACCTGCGAAACAATT
>CAYTMD010000599.1:0-3874 GCA_964438685.1 uncultured Acidobacteriota bacterium | reverse complement strand
GAAACAAAGCGAGCTTATTTGTCATAGATGTCGATGAATGTCCTGTTCCCACGCGTCAGAACAGGGGTCACGAACAGGGGTCAACAGGAACAGGGGTCAGGTACCTTTTCAGGCCCCGCCCATAACAATTCGCCTAATTCTACCCATGTTGGCATTCTACGGCGGTCTTCCTGGGAATGAACAAAAAGGTACCTGACCCCTTTTCATCTCTGACCCCTTTTCATCTTCTGACCCCTTTTCCTCTTCTGTCTGCAAACTTGAACAGCACCCGAGCGATCGGTTGGTCGGCCCTCTTTGGGTCAATATAACTTGGATCGTCCTCCTTGATACCGTACCAGTCCGAGATACGTGCTACATAATATTGTGGAGGCTTGGGAAAGCGAGCACGCATTTTCGGCTTTGAAGCCAGACAGCAAAAGTAACCTTCAATGAACCCCAACCTGAACGCTCCCCTACCTTGTCGCCAGTATTCGCTGCCATCTGGCCCGAAGTCCGGTTCGTTGTCTCCCGAGGAGGTCGCTGGTTTCCCGCCTCCCGAGATGTGGGATAAGCCTACGGCCCTTAGAACCGCAAACACCGGCCTGTGCATGTCGGAATCAGGATTATTGTAGTATTGGGTTATCTTGCTCTGGAGGCCCTCCATTGATACGTTGTTGAACCCTTCCGGACCGGTATCTATGTAGCAGTCGCAGTCCACGTAACCGTGCACAAAACCAAGCTGCCGCCACTGGTCTACACTGCGCCACCAGTTTCCGTCAAGATCCTGCTCATTTGGTGGGAGCGCCATCATAATTGCCGCAGAAACAACGCTGGCCACAATGACCGTGATACCTAATTTAGGTTTCATATTCTCTCCATCAACTACTTTGGCGTGTAATATTTAACTTCGGATCCCGCCGTGAACGCATAATTCTGATTGTGAACCGCGTGAAACATCCCTATGTCATTCAATAATGGGGAAAGCGGCGTAGCGCAGAGTTGTTCCGGTTTTTGGAACTACTCTGCGGCTTTCACCATTTAACAACATTCTCACAGTTCTATTACCTGTTTGCGAACCTGCTGCTACTCGTTTGAAGGGCCGCGGGGCAGTGCTGAGGTGCGCACAACTCCGCGCTTCGCCGCTGTCTACGCTTCGACGGCAGCCTCGCGACTGCCTCCGCAAGACTCAAGGCCAGGCGGTTCGCTACTCCTTTCCTGTAAGACTCTTTCATTCTCCACTGCATGCCGGTTTATCCCGGCGCACTACCTGACCCCTTTTCACTCTTTCTGACACCATTTCCGCCCCCCACCATTTCCGCCCCCTGACACCATTTCCCCCCGTGCTACAAGCTACCAACTGTCCATGGGGGGAGTACTACAGGGCTGCTTACGTCCATCCTCCCACTTTCCAGCCTTGGCGTATCCCACTCCGGCTGGAACTAGGTCGCACACGCTTTGGCAGCCGGAGAGCGACGTCAAGCATTGCAACATAAACTGGCGGGCGGACCGCTTTTCGTCCGGTGTAGCAGATGGCGTAATCCATGTCTCCAAGCCCGTACCGCGGGCCTCATAGCCATGCAAGAGAAAATGCTCCCCAATCAAGTAACGATTCTTCTGTGGCCAATCGACCTGAGCGTCCCACACATAATGATCGATGTCGCCGGCAGGGATCGTCGGGACGAGAAACCAATTACCTTGCAACCACTCATGCGTGCCTTCTACCAGTACAATGTAGTTAACTCCCATGACGCGACCCTGTTTGAAGCCTATTTGGCCGCCCACGATCCACCGGCGGAGGCCCATTGCTCTTCTCAGGCTCGGGGCGATCCTTGTTGAGGCCATGTAGATCAGGCTATCAAACCTAGTCCAATGAGAGTTATTTCGATTCATGCATAAGGGATCGAATCCGAAGCCATATAAGAAGTCGAAGCCTAATTCAGACCCGTGGAAGACTTCTCGCGGCACGGACGGCGGCACATATGGATAGCGTCCGTACTTCTGCGTTAGTGGAACCACGGACGCCTCATTGTCGCCAAGCTTCACGCTCGACAAGTCCTGCAACAAACTGCTGGCACGCCTGGACTCGTAGGCGAGGTAGGCCAACGCCGCGCCATAGCAGATGACGACGATCGCGGCCAAAGTTGCAGTCAACAAGATAATTCGTCTCAATAGGTTTTTTTTCATGGCGTGTTGTTCGCCTGAATAACAAATAATAAGGTACCAGTCTCACCCACTCCATAGGTTTTACTTTACGGAGCGGTCAGAGCCACAGTCATGGCGGCAGGGATTCCGGGTTTTCCTTCTCGAACTCCTCCGGAAGGGGTAAGCCTTTGGTTTCATAATCATGGATGACGTCCTGCAGCGCTAAGGGCATGACTTGAGAAAACCTCCGACACCCACGAAATGATGTGAAACACGAAAGGTCGAAGGTGAGAGCATGTTGCAATTCGGTTTGAGTTGCATTGGGTGTTAAATCAAATTCCAGGCCGAAACGGACTCCCCCCTCTTTATATTCACGCAAAGGGGACTGGAGTGCTCTTATGTGGTAGTTCCCATCGCCGTTGGGTTCCCGCATCGTGGTTGCGGCGTCGAGCCCGACCAATGGCACAGGGGAAACCCTTGCCTCAATCGGGTACTCACTGCCGCCTGCCAGCATACCTAGGTCGAAGCGATATTCGCAGAGATGGCCTGCTTTGAACGATAGTGCTGCGGTGGCACCCCACGGCCTGACGCCCAAATTGAGCAGCATGGGGTGACTCAGTCCGAGACGGTTGATGGTACTGTTCATAACTTGAATACCGTAGCCGTCGTCGCCCCCTGCGCAATTACTATGCGTAAGCTTAGCCGCTCCGTACGCGATAAGTAGTGGCTGCACATCCTGGAAAGTCGATGTCCCCACTCTTAGCCTTCGGAGCGACGCCACTAGCGATTCGGCGCGTCGTCGCGTCCGCAAGGTTGCAGCAAAAAGAGCTGCTTCGGTGCCAGCGATTGCGACGAGCACCACTGCCGCCAACATCATCAGTCGTTGTTCGGTTCTTTTCACGGCGTATTGTTCGCTTGTTGGAGGCTGCACGCGCCCGTCGGACAAGTCACTCCGTTCTGCATATTGGGATTATTCTGCTGAATGATCCCCCCACTGGTCGCGGTGGTGGTAGCAGTCTGATCCCACGAGCGGGTAGCGCAGAGGTACGCGGCTTTTGCGTTCCTCTGCGGCTCTTCCCCCCGTCGTTCTCAATGTGGCTCCCTCGCATGGCATTAAATCCGGGTATGGGGATCGGCGGGCAGCCACACGCGGTCCACTGCAAGCCCGCTCGGCGTCATGGGCGCGTCGTTGAGGCTACCGGTGTAATCATGGACGCTCGACCACGGCCAGTCTTCCGGACGGCTGGCCAGCCCTGCCTTCACCGGGTTCATGTGAATATACTCCACCTTGCGGTGGTATTCCCTTACCGTGCGCAGCGCGCGATCGAAGAAGCGCGGCTGGAACAATATTCCCGCTTCCCGGCGCGCATGGTTGATACGCTTCGTGGTGCCGTCCTTGATGGATTCTATCGCCGTGGAGATGGTTAGCGGATAAGGCGGATAGATGATGGCATGCCAGTGGTCCGGCAGAAACGCCCAAGCGGTGAGCAGGAAGCGGTGCTTCTCGCGGCGTTCATGGATGACCTGCGCCAGACAGGCGAATTCCGATAGCGAGAGGATTCCCCGCCGCGGCAGCACGCGGCAGGTGATAAAGAACCAACGGTCCGAGACCACCAAGCGTCTAAGACGCGACATGGCGGCTATTATAGGCGTCGTGCCCGCGTCCGCAACATATATTTAAGAATTAAGAATGGCGTTAATCCCCAAAAAGAACCGCAGAGGAGCGCCAACAACGCGCACCTCTGCGCTACCC
>CAYTMD010000598.1:0-3884 GCA_964438685.1 uncultured Acidobacteriota bacterium | reverse complement strand
CGAAGCGTAGGCTAACGGCCGGGTCTGGAGTTTCCACATTCTGTCATGCGCTAACTCACGAGCCGGAAACCACCCCCGGCGCGAACGCGCCGCCCCTCCTCAGATGAGGAGGGGTAGCACCCCTGGCGACGGGGTGGTGCTGAGCAGGGCTTCGTTATTTCGCCCCTTTGAGGCGAAATCAACAGCCCTCTGGGGTTTAAGAATCTATCCAACCGCCACGCCATCCAATCTTAAACTGGCCGGCGAAATGGCGGGATAAACCCGCCTCTACGTCCATCCCGCATTCGAACCGTATATCAAGCGTCGCGAATATCTTCCCGTCAAGTATAATAGCGGCGTCGGCCTGTGCCCGATGAATGAAATCTCCGTGGAGGATTGGGAATGCGCCGTATCGCTGTTCTGGTGGGCTGGAGTCTTTTGGCCATCACCGCCACCGCTGTTGCCGGACCCGTCAAAACGCAGGAAATTACTTTCCTGAGCGGGTCGGAAACCATTGCCGGTTACCTGGCAACGCCCGCCGCGCCCGGCAAGTATCCCGCCCTGGTGGTCATCCACGATGATTGGGGATTGACGGATTGGATCAAGGAACAGACGCGGAAGCTGGCGGGTCAGGATTACGTGGCCCTGGCCGTTGACCTCTACCGCGGCCAGACCGCCTACGATCCCGCTCTTGCCTATGATTTGATGATCGGCACGCCGCGGGACCGCGCCTTGCGCGACCTGGAAGCTGCGATCCACTTGCTGTATGCGCGTCCGGACGTAGTGAAGGAGAAGATGGGAGCCATCGGCTGGTCAGCGGGGGGGAAGTGGTCGCTGCAGTTGGCCGTAACGGACCCTTTCCTGGCCGCTTGCGTGTCGAATTATGGCTCCGTGCCCACAGATTCCGCCGACATCCAGAGGATTCATGCGCCGGTGTTGGGAATTTTCGGCGCGGATGATCGCTCCGTGCTGGCGACCGACGCCTATGCCTTCGAAGACGCCATGAAGAATGCCCACAAGTCAATTGACCTCAAGATATACCGGCACGCCGGCCACGACTTTGAAAACTCGGGCAACAGGCTGGGCTTTAATGAGGATGCCACCGCCGACGCCTGGCGACGCACCGTGGCGTTTCTGGATCAGCACCTGAAGTAGGTTATAGGTGACAGGGGACAGGTTATTGCAGACCCAATAACGCGGCGGGGGACGTTGCAAAAGCAAGTCAAAAGGCAAAACGCAAAAGGCAAAGGTCAAAAGTGAAAAGTCCCGTGAGTCTATCGTCCTCGCCCCGTTAAGGAAGTGGGGTTCTGACGGCACATTCGAATCTACTGCCCTCGCCCCCTTGGGGGAGAGGGTGGACCGCAACCGGCGTTTTCATCAGCCGGGGCGGGACGGGTGAGGGGGTCAAAAGCTCTTTGGGCTACTGAAGCCTTCCCGAAGCCCAGGCCTTTCACTTTTGACCTTTGCCTTTTGCGTTTTGCCTTTTGACTTGCTTTTGTGCTCCACCGGGCTGAGCTACCCGCCGTTCCCTATAACCTGTCCCCTGTAACCTACAACCTAGACTTTACGGTACAAAAGCGCCTTCTTCACCTCGCCGATGGCGCGCGTTATATTGATGTCGCGCGGGCAGGCTTCCACGCAATTGAAGATGGTGCGGCAACGCCATACGCCTTCCTGCGTATTCAAAACTTCCATCCGCTCCTCGCCCCCTTCGTCGCGGGAATCAAACATAAAGCGATGCGCGTTTACGATGGCCGCCGGTCCAAGGTAATCACTGTCTCCCCAAAATGACGGGCAGCCTGACGTGCAGGAGCCGCAAAGGATGCACTTGGTGGTGTCGTCGAATCTTTCCCGGTCTTCCGGCGATTGCAAGCGCTCCTTCTCAGGATCGGGGCTTTTGGTGATCAGGTAGGGCTTTACGCTGCGGAACTTTTCCAGGAAGGCGTCCATGTCCACCAGCAGGTCTTTGATGACCTTGTACCCACGCAGCGGTTCAATAGTAATCGTGCTGCCCAGGCTGCTGAGAAGCAACTTGCACGCCAGCTTGTTTGATCCATTGATTTGCATGGCGTCGGAGCCGCAAACGCCGTGAGCGCATGACCGGCGGTACGTCAGGGTGCCGTCCACGTACCACTTCACGTGGTTCAGCGCATCAAGCAAGCGGTCCGTGGGCTCAGCTTCAATCTTGTATTCGCCCCACCAGGGTGCTTTGTCCTTTTCGGGATTGAAGCGCTTGATCTTCAAAGTGACCTGCATGGTGAACTCCTCAAAATCGGGTGATCGGGCGATCCGGTGATCGGTAGAGCAAAGAAAAAATCTGTCGTTTCAACTCCCGGTTATTAGCTCACCGACGGGGGCGAGGGTTTACGCTTCTTGTTCACCCGATCACCCGATCACCGGATCACCCGATGCCTCAGTACTTTCTCTCCATGGGCTGAAACTTGGTGATGACGACGGGCTTGAACTTGAGTTCGATTCCCTTGGGGGTTTGGTATGCCAGGGTATGTTTCAACCAGTTGGCGTCGTCCCGTTTGGGGAAATCTTCACGGCTGTGGCCCCCGCGGCTCTCCTGGCGTGCCAGAGCGCTTTCCACCAGGACATCGGCGAGGTCCAGCATACCGCCCAGCTCGATGACTTCCAGCAACTCGGTGTTGTAACGCAAGCCGCGATCTTCCGCCTTCACCTTGCGGTAGCGTTCGCGCAGCTCGCGGAGCTTTTCCCGCATAGCCGTCAGCCCCGGCGCATCGCGGAACACTGAGGCCTTGTCCATCATCTCGTCCTGAAGCGAGTCGCGGATGTCGGCCGCGCGCTCCTTGCCGGTGGAATTGAGCACCTGGCTCACCATGGCGCGCGCCGGCTCGTCGGGCCGGCTGGGCAGGGGAGCCCAATCGTTTTCCTTCATGAATTTCGCCGCATGGCGCCCGCCGCGACGTCCAAAGACCAGGATATCGACCAGCGAGTTGGTTCCCAGCCGGTTCGCGCCATGTACGGAAACGCAGGCAACTTCGCCCGCCGCGTAAAGTCCCGGCATCGGCGTGTTCTTCTCATCAATCACCACGCGGCCTTCAACGTCAGTGGGGATCCCGCCCATCGCATAGTGCGCGGTGGGTTGGATGGGAACCATCTGGGTCAGAGGTTCGATACCCAGGTAGGTGCGGACAAATTCGGTAATGTCGGGGAGCTTTTTATCCAGGACTTCCTTGCCCAGATGCGTCATGTCGAGGTGAACGTAATTCTTGCCATCGATGCCCCGGCCTTCGCGAACTTCCCGGTATATCGCCCGCGAAACCATGTCGCGTGGGGCAAGGTCTAGCAGCGTGGGCGCGTAGCGCTCCATAAATCGCTCGTTGGAATTGTTGCGCAGGATGGCGCCTTCACCGCGCGCCGCCTCGCTCAGCAGTATGCCCATCTTGTAAATGCCCGTGGGATGGAACTGGAAGAATTCCATGTCCTCCAGCGGAATCCCACGGCGATAGACCACCGCCATGCCGTCGCCGGTTAGCGCGTGCGCGTTGGAACTGACGCGGAACATCTTTCCGCAGCCGCCCGTGGCAAACAGCACCACTTTGGAATGAAAAGTGTGGATTTCTCCCGTCGCCAGACACAGTGCCACCACCCCGGCGCAGCGTCCGTCCTGAACCAGCAGGTCGAGAACGTGGTACTCGTTGTAAAAGTGCACATTGTTCTTGATGCACTGCTGGTAGCACGTTTGCAGAATCATGTGCCCGGTGCGGTCGGCGGCGTAACAGGAACGCCGCACGGGCGCTTTGCCGAACTCCCGTGTGTGCCCGCCAAAGGGCCGCTGGGCGATTTTCCCGTCGGGCGTGCGGCTGAAGGGCAGGCCCCAGTGTTCGAGATCGTAAACGGTTTCGACGGCTTCCCGGCAGAGGATTTCCACGGCGTCC
>CAYTMD010000597.1:0-3903 GCA_964438685.1 uncultured Acidobacteriota bacterium | reverse complement strand
TTGAGAAGTTGCATCCCGTCGACGAAGTGGGTCCGCTCCTGCCATCTTTTTGCTGATTTCCACCTTCTAAATTAATCGAGAGGTCCGCGATGAAAATATTTCCTTTAGCGCTGTTCATTGCATTCTGTCCGCTTACCATTCTTGGCCAATCATCCAGCAAAAAGGCCCCGTTGCCGCCGCATCCAAATGGCCCCGCCACGCAGGATATTCAAACGGAAACAATTACGCCGCAATCGACAAAATCCGTCGTCCCGGCACCTATTCCAGCCAGCACCGGCTATTTGGATCCACAGCAAGTGAAGGCGTTGATGCACAAAGTCTGGCTTGCAGAATACCGGGTGAGCGATCTGCTCACACAGGTGCATCCGGAAAAATGGAAAATGCTGCCGGCAGCGCGGCAGTCCTTTGGGCAGAGCTTGGAGTCATTACGCAAATCGATGGCGGCCGAGGAAGGATGGCGCAATCAGTTTGATTCCCGCCCCGATAGTTTGTATCTGGGATTTCAAACTTATGTGGCCATCAACAGCGTGCTGCCTCGAGTGGACGGCATGGGGCGCAGCGTTTCACACTATGAAAATGCCAGTTTTGGTGGACAGTTTGGCCAGGCAGCCAACCAACTTTTCGATTTGCAACAATTGCTTGAACCTCACTTAACATATTTATTAAAGAACCAGGATAATGTTCTGCTGGTCGCACAGACGAATATGGCTGCCTGCCAGAATGAATTGAATTTTGCCGAGCACGACAAGGAGGGGCACGCAACTCCCATGAAGAACATCGCGCCGGTGTTCAAGGGCCGAAAACGCACCACTCACACCACCGCCACGGGCCACGCAAAGTAGTCGTGGCAAAGCGTGCAGCAGCGCCGGCATCCCGGTGTGCTTTCGGCCATCAATGTGGGGCAGGTGGCACAAGTAATAACGGTCACCAAATTGCTAATGCTTATACTTGGCAACACGTTCCGGCAGGTTGGAATGTGCAGGCGCTTTGGCGCTTTTGTAGTACTTGCATACATTAATCACATGTGGTACTTAGAATGTGTTAGTGACATTTTTGCTCATTTATGCGACTCCTACGGAGCCTTTGCGACGGTGGCTGTATCCCTGTTGTGAAAGTCATGGAAGCACGAAGGCCAGTCTCTTCCATTGGCTTTCTGAGGCCCGAAAAGCTTGTTAATTAAGGCCGTAGGTTTGAGCTTTCACCTCGATCTCAATAAGGCGACGGACCTAATGACACACGCTCTGGGACGGTTGCACCAGGATCGTGAAATTCGCGCCTTGAGAGGGGCAAGCTGGACGGGCTCCTTGCGCGGCAAGGCTGAGCTGCATGGGATCATCCGGAGAATGGCCCTTCAATACAAACAAGGAAGTCTTGGCAGCGCCTCCCCTAGGGGTTTAGATGGGCATTGATGTAGCAGCACCTTTGCGACTGAAATGGGCTGCCAGGAAGCCCTTCCTGGCGGATGAGATTGCAAAGCCTCAGCAGAGGCTTAGTGCGAATGCTCTGTTGGGCATGGGACTTTGGATACTTCTGTGGTTGGGATATAACACGGACCTTGGGTACTTGGCGGCGCCGGATTTCCCCGCCAATGGTGCGATTTTAATCCACGGCGTAAGGGCATTTTCCCCGATGCTGGCCGGTTGGATTGCTTTGCTGCTGATCTTTGCCCGATCAAGCCGGCTTTTTCCATGGATCATAGGTCCTCTGGGGCTAATGTTGTTTTATGCCTTCACGGGATTGATCTCTTCCGCGACTATGTCAGTCGATCCGACGGATGCGTTGTACTTCGGGGTCAATTATTTGGCCATTGTATTGGCTTTGCTGGCAATTGTTCTTGTTGAGGATCCTCTGCCCGACATTCATAGAGTTCTGAAGGTCACTTGGGGTGTGGGCACAATTCTTACACTGAGTTTGCTGGGCGCCATCCCCTTCCTGGGTTCGGTAGCACTGAGGCGATCTGAAACCAGTCCAGTCGGCGCGATTGCCTACTCCAAGGTTTCAGGGGTCATGGGAATGGCGGGGACTCGAAATACCGGCTTTGCCCGGTACGCGGCAATCTCCGGACTGGTGGCGCTTGCTGGACTTCTTAGGAAAGGCAAGCCTCAGGCTCGAATTATCTGGGGAATATTATTTGCCGCTTCGCTCTACGCATTGGTCATTGCCAACGGCCGGACGGAAACAGTCGGTTTTTTCGCAGGCGTGGCCGTGATAGTTTGTCTAGAAAGAGCCCAGCGTACGGTTAGCATCCTGGTGGGGACAGCCGCTGGTCTTTTGCTTGGTTTGTGGGGGTTTCAATCCACCTTTTATAAATATTTCACCCGGGGGCACGGGTTTGATCCTACGATGACCGGACGCACCAAGGCTTGGGAGGAGGGATGGTATCTCCTTTCGAAATCTCCTTGGGTGGGCTATGGCTTTCAGGCCGACCGCTACTATCTTAAGTTGCACATGCACAACGCTTTCCTGCACGTTTTCATTCAGTCAGGTTTCTTGGGAGGGGCGGGTATACTGTTTGGACTGGCAATCGTGTGGTACTACATCATCAAATACTTCTTCCTCCAACCCCCAGCGGATAAATCACTGGTTCCCCCGGAAATTCCCGCAGTTTTTATGTTTGTGACCATTTCTTCGATGATGGAATCGACGTTTGCTTATTTTTCAGCCACGTGGCTCCTGAGCGCTCCGATAGTTGCCTATGCCTTAGCGTTGAACCGGCATGTGCGAAAGGCCACATTGAAGGCGTCCCAGGATCGGGCCTTGCGAGCTCTGTTGGCAAACCGTAGGCCCAAAGCTGTGGATCCTATACCGCCTCCGCAGCCTTCCGAGGAGGTGCCCCTCCGCCCTCGCAAGTGGCGCCCCAGCCTGAACTCCTCGCCGCACCATTAGGAGTTATGAAAAGCGTCAGCGCCCGCCGGATAGCGATTCGAGACTGGCTCTCCGGGCGAACTCTTGAAATTCCTCACTGCCCCATTGTTCTTGCTTTTTCCAGGATTGCCGGGCGGGCTTCTTCCATCAATTCACGCATGTCCGCATAGCGCAGCGTACGCTGCTCGAAGTTGCGTTTGGTCACGGCACCGAGAAAGCGCGCTTCAAACTCACGAAAGTATGATCCGTAAATGTGGTAGCTATCGGCCATATGGCTGTACCGGCCCACCTCCACATGGCGGCCAGACAGTTCTGAAACCCGGGCGGCAATGCGCCTTTGCATTTCGACCAGGGCGAAGATATTCATGAAAGCCGCCTTGTAGGCGTCATTGGAGCGGAAGCGCACGTTCATGCTCAGCACCGGTGAGCCGTTATTTTCCGTGATCCGGCACCATACGCTTTGCAGGCAGGCCGGGTCATAGCAGTCGTTATCTTCCCAAACCTTCCAGGTGACAGCTTGAGCGCGCCGCGTGTAGGGCGTCTCCGCCAGCTTGCGGCAAAGGGTTTCAATCTGGTCGAAGGGTGGAAGCCCGGGGACAGTGTAGCGAAAGAGCCGCTGATGGTAGGTATATTCCCATCGCGTGTCACCGGGGTCGCGCTGGTCGCGCACCAGGTGGTCCTTGATGCCATCCAGAACCTCCATCACGTATTCTTGAAGGTCTTCGGGGCCTCCCGGAAAATCGCGGTGGATCATCGGCTCCTTCAATGGTTCGTCGATGGTGATCGTCATCGTCGCATCTTTGCTCGGCGGGTCGTCAGGCTTGTCGTATTGCGTTTTAAGGTCGCAGCCTTTCTGGTGGAGAAGCAGAAGTGATTCCTCCCAGGCGCGGGCGATGCAATCGGCTTCAACATGTAGAACGGGAATGCCTGTCATGGAGCCATCCTTTCGGGGGCGGCAACTCATTGTGGGAATGTGACTCTTCTATCGGTGTCGCCATGAAGAACGGAGGCATCACCATGATTGCCGCGCTGAAGAGA
>CAYTMD010000596.1:0-3905 GCA_964438685.1 uncultured Acidobacteriota bacterium | reverse complement strand
AACCGCCACATCCGCGAAGGGTGGAGCATCCTTGCCCACGAACTCGGGGAATTCATAACCGTGCTGCCTCCCATGAAGCGCGTGGGCGACCAGTGGTATCAAGGAACGGCAGACGCCATCTTTCAGAACCTCTACTCCATCGGCAGCGAGCCTTGCAAGTATGTGCTGGTACTTTCCGGCGACCACGTTTACAAGATGAATTACCAGCGCATGCTCCAGCAGCATGTGGACGCGGGCGCGGGCGTAACCGTTGGCACCATCGAATTCAACCTCTCGGAAGCATCGCGGTTCGGAGTGTGCGAGATCGATTCCACCGGGCGCATCGTGGGCTGGCAGGAAAAGCCCGCGGATCCCAAACCCTCCGTACACAATCCCACCAAGTGCAATGTCTCCATGGGCATCTACTGCTTCAACCGCGAGTTGTTGATGGAAACCCTGCTGGCGGATGCCGAAGATCCAACCTCAGAGCATGACTTTGGGAAAAATATCATCCCCAGGCTGATCGAAAAAAAGTGCGCCTACTCCTACAATTTCATCGACGAAAACAAGAAGGAAGCACTCTACTGGCGCGATATCGGAACCATTGAGGCCTACTACGAGGCCAACATGGACCTGGTTTCGGTCTCCCCCGTCTTCAACTTGTATGACTCCTCATGGCCCGTCCGGGGCTATCAACGGCAATATCCGCCGGCGAAATTCGTTTTCGCACAGGAGGGGCGGCGCATGGGGATTGCGGTGGATTCCATTGTTTCCAGTGGCTCCATCATTTCCGGCGGCCGCGTCACCGGATCGGTCCTGTCACCCGATGTTCGCGTCAATAGTTACACGGAAGTGGAAGATTCCATCCTGTTCTCCCACGTCAACATCGGCCGTTACTCGCGCATCCGCCGCGCCATCATCGACCGCCATATGAATATCCCCGAGCGCACCGAAATTGGCTACAACCTGGAAGAAGACCGCAAGAATTATCACGTCACCGAAACCGGAATCGTAGTGGTGGTCCCCGAACAGAGAATGTTCGAAGAGCCGGAGTAGGCAAAAAGCGGTAGGCAGTAGGCAGTAGGCAGAAAGCAATGAGCAGAAGGCAGTACTGCCTAGTCCTGAATGCCGCTGTACTTGGGTTCTGACCCCCTCACCCGTCCCGCCCCGGCTGATGAGGACGCCGGCTACGGTCCACCCTCTCCCCCAAGGGGGCGAGGGCAGTAGATTCGCATTGAGATCCGCTCACCGCCTACCGACCACCCCCGGCTGCTTTCTGCCCATTGCTTTCTGCCTTCCGCTTACGCTGAGCGCTGACCGCTGAAAGCTGACCGCTTTTTACTGCACTTCCGGTATTCCCGGCAGGATCGTCCACGCCGAATAGGTCGATAGGGATTGCAGTTTGCCCAGCCACACTCGCACGGAGGGTGCGGAGGCAAACGCGTTATCGTCATCAGAAGAATCCAGCAGCCGCTCTATGAACGACCGGTGCGCGGGTAGCGACAACAAGCTAACCTTTTCCGAGGCAGGGATCCTGGCCAATTCACGAGCACGCGCGATAGCTGTGTGCAATCCCCCCAGTTCGTCCACCAAACCCAATTGGCGGGCGCGTTCGCCTGTCCAAACACGGCCTTGCGCGATCTTGTCCACATCTTCCACCTTCATGTGCCGGCCCGCCGCCACGCCGTGAATAAAGTCATCGTAGGTGGCGCGCATATTCCTCAGCACAATTTCCCGTTGCGCGGGAGTGAAATTCTGCAAGGGATATTCCAAGGTGGAATTCTCCGTCGTGGCAACGAAGTCCGTGCTTAGGCCGAGCTTTTCATAGAGCCCTTGGAGATTGAACTTGCCCATCAACACACCGATTGAACCGGTGACGGTGCCAGGCTCGGCGATGATCTTGTTTGCCGACATCGCCAGCCAGTATCCCCCGGAGGCCGCGACGTCGCCCATGGAAACCACCACGGGCTTTGTCGCTCGGGTCCTTTCCAGTTCATGCCGGATTACCTCGGAAGAGAAAGCGACCCCACCAGGAGAGTCGACGCGCACCACCACCGCCTTTACGGAATCGTCGTCGCTGGCGCGGCGAAACTGCCGGGCAATCGTCTCCGATCCCATCATTTCCCCGCCCCAGGGCGAACTGCCGCTCGTGCCAGGCACAATTTCACCCACCGCATAAATCACCGCGATTTTATCGACGGTAAATGTCTCTGACTTGTCGAGGTACCGGTGCAAGCCGATTCGCCGGTCGTGCCCGTGGTTCTCTTGTTCCACAAAACTTCGCGCATCGTTCGCGTAGGCAACGCGATCCACCAGGTGGGTGGCCGGCGCGGAGTCAGAATTGTACGGCCCCGCGGCGATGATCTTCTCCACCTCATCCGTCTTCAGGCCGCGCGAGGCGGCAACGCCCTGGATGAACTGCCGGTACCAGTCGTCCACAAGGGCCTTGGTAGCCTCGCGATGGGCAGCGGTAAACTTCTTCTCGGTATAAACGTTGGTGGCATTTTTGTAATCGCCAATATGCAGGAAGTCAGGAAATATCCCCAGCTTGTCAAAGGTGCCGCGCATGAACGTGGTGGAAGCCATCATTCCGTGAAGGTGGAACTCCGACTTGGGAAGCATGATCAGGGTGTGGCAGGCCGAAGCCAGGTAGTAGGATCTGTTCGTGGCAAATTCCAGGTAGCCGACGCTGAATTTGTGAGCGTTGTTGAAAGCCTGAATGCGGTCGCGGATCTCCTGAAGGTCGCCCATGCTCAGGTTGGTTTCACCCACCAGGAGCTCGAGCCCGGTGATGTGGGGGTCAGTCCGCGCGCGCTCAATGCCCTCGGTAATGTCAGTGACGCTCGTCGGCGGGCCAGTGAACAGGTCCTGAAGGGAGTCCTGCGCAGACCGCTCCGGAATATCGCCTTCGATTCGCACCACCAGCACCGTATTCGACTTCACCCGCTGGGAGTAAATAAACCCAAGGATGGCAAGAACCGGCACCACAACAAATAGGGCAATCAATGCCAGGATTATTTTTCCGATGTGCTTCATTCAACGTCCCTCCCGGGAATACGAAACGCGCAATACGTCAAACCGTGAGCCCCAACATTGTTTGGACTGGAACCCAAGCCAACGGCCTTACCTATCGCCACAATTCACGCCCCTTCACCCCATCCAGATCATTATGACGGCACAAATGGCAATTGCAAAACCCAACCTGCGATCAGGCCCGGAAGGCAATGATTGAGGATTGCGGAATCTTCCGTAACGCTGGCATTTTGCCGGCACCGGAAGATGCCGCCAGGATGGCGGCGTTGCGGAGATTGCATGTCACGGTATTCTGCAATTCTCTGCAGTTGGGATCACCCGAAATCGACAGAATGCCGCCGGGAGTTTGGCGCGTTCTTTCCGCTCCGGGGTGTGTTACAATTTTGGGCTCTAAATTCGCGTTTAAAAACTTCGCAACGAGGAATCATTCGCATGGCACAAATTGATCTGATTCAAGCACGAGAAATTCTGGATTCACGCGGCAATCCCACCGTGGAAGCGGATGTGGTTCTGCGCGACGGCTCTTTTGGCCGCGCTGCCGTTCCCTCCGGCGCCTCAACGGGCGAGCACGAGGCGGTGGAATTGCGCGATGGCGACAAGCGGCGTTATATGGGCAAAGGCGTAACGCAAGCTGTGGACAATGTCAACTCGGTGATTGCTCCCGCCCTGGGCGGGCACGACGCCGGCAACCAGACGGAAATCGACGAGCGGATGATCGCGCTCGACGGCACCCCCAACAAAGGCAAACTCGGCGCCAACGCCATCCTGGCAGTCTCCATGGCCGCTTGCCGCGCCTCGGCGAGGTCTGCGGGCATCCCGCTCTATAAATACTTGGGTGGACTGCAAGCGCGCATCCTGCCGGTTCCCATGATGAACGTGTTGAACGGCGGCGT
>CAYTMD010000595.1:0-3912 GCA_964438685.1 uncultured Acidobacteriota bacterium | reverse complement strand
ACCCCCACGGAGAAGTTTTGCTTGACAACGCCGATGCCGTTATAGACGCGCTACGACTGCTCTGAAGGAACGGGGCATGAGGTGCGGGATGCGGGACTCGGCGCTTACTGTTAGCTGTCGGCAATCCAATTCGGTTGCGCCTTGAACGGTGTTGGCCCCGGATTGAGGCATACCTGAATGCGGGAGTCCGTGTCATTGAGTTGTGGTAAAGGGTTAGCTGGCGCGCCTGGAGGGATTCGAACCCCCGGCCATCAGCTTCGAAGGCTGCCGCTCTATCCATCTGAGCTACAGGCGCGTTCTGTAGAATGTACCACCTACCATGCTGATGTTGCAATTCGAGCGGCAACTTTGGTCCGTTCGCGTCGGTGCCAACGTTTACCCCTGCCCAATGCTGCCCAATTCTTTAAGGTCAGCCAAGGGACTTGCCGTGGACCAGATGCCAGAGACCGAGGAGATCAGACTGCCGGATGTTCCCTTGGGGCGTTTCGGAAGTCCGATGATCTCCCAGGGTGAATCGTGAATCAGTTTTGTTGCGGAGCCGTAAATTTCATCGAATCCTTTCTTCTTGAGGTTCTCGATGTAGTCCATCCATCCCGGCGTCCCGAAAGAGTCGACCGGGATCAGGTCACTCAGCGTGGCGCTGACCAGAAGATAACAGCCCATGAGCGGATAAGTTCGGAAAAGCCGGATGTCAAGTTGGTCGGCATCCAGCGATTTGTTGATCGCCTTGGTGGCTTTCCATTCGTTGCCGAGCAGGTAAAGCTTCTGGGAAAAATCCGCCAGGGCCTTTGCCGCGCCCACGACTGGCCCGCTGATGGCTCCGCCATCGGCAAAAGCCAAGCCTGTCTTGAGTGCAAATGAGGTGGTGGCGATGGAGGCGCTCGCTATTTCCTTATTCCTCTCTTCCGTCAGGCAATGCGCCAGGGCGCCAAACGCCGCTGATGGCGCTCCTGTATCGATGGTGTACTTCCGGTTGTCAATGCCGTATTGCTCGTAAACCGCAGCCCCCACCTTTGCCCAATCGACAAACACGTCGTACCCATCTTTAATATGCCCCACCACGGGAGCAACACTGACGGAGCATTCACCCAACAGCTTGATAATGAGCCCGCTCAACTCTCCGATTTGCTCCAAGCCGCCGACGCCGAAGAACGACTTGACCATGTCCATCATCTTTTCTTTAATGGTTTCCGAGATGGGCTTTCCGGAAGAAGGCTTGGGCGGACCGCCCTTGAACTTGTCCGCGACGAATGATGTTGCCGCGGTGGATGCCTTCTCCACGCTGTCCTTCGCGGCAATTGCCTGGTCCTTCAACTTCGCCAGCTTGAAATTCACGGTCTTGTTTCTGAAGATATTTTCGATCACTTTCTTCCGTTCCTTCGCCATGTACTGCAGCGAGATCAACTCATCCATGGAGAAGTGGGTGATCTGGTACGTGCGGTAATCAGCGAGGTTATTTAATTCAAGATCCAGATTGGTGATGATGAAGTTCCGATTCCGTGCGCTCTTTTCCCACCCATCTTCCTTGCTGCGCTTCCAATCTTCAAAGGCATTTTTTAATCTCCAAAGATTATCCTGATTCTGCGCGGTGCCATACTTGAGGATTGCCTCATCAACGGCTTTCAACCGGCTGCTTCTTGGCTTGGTGATGCCCAGTTTCGTGTCGATCATCCATTTATCGTAAGACGGAATGCTCATCAGACCCTCCACCTTGAGTTTTGGTCAAGCCGCGTGAAAACCTCTGCATCATGCCGGTACTTCACCATCAAGCCCTTCGGCCAAACACCGCAATCCCTCTGCTCGCACGGTGCGGCCTAACGCTTGACAAAGTGTGATTCGCAACGAGAGGTTACCCTTCGATTACAACTAAATACAGAATACAGCAATTTTGTCCCTTTCTGGAAGCAATTCCTGCCCCAGCAGAACAGGTTGGCGCGCTAATCTTCAACCCGTGCCCAGAGGACTCCGTCTTGGTCTGGGATCATCACTCCGCGATACGCTTTGCGGTGGACTGTGGTAGACTAACGCGAGTTTTAGTTCATGTTAGAGCATTTCAGCTTTTTCGCGGTGGCAGGGCATTCCGCTTGCATACATGCGAGGAGGGATGAGCAGCCGTTTGACTTTGAACGCCAACTCTTGTTAGCTTGAAGCCTTATGAGACAACTTCAGTCGGTCATCTGGGCAAAGGGAACCTTTCTTACCCCGCAACATTTACAACTCCAGGACCGGTTTGTTGAAAGTGTGTTGGAGTTTAAGTTAGACGCCCTGAAGTTCTGCCCATGGGGCTTCGCGGAAATACAAATCGACCGGGAAGCTCTTTCCACGGGAACCTTGCTTTTGCCGCGTGCCACGGGACTGTTTCCTGATGGCCTGGCATTTGAGATTCCTGACTCGGATGCGGCTCCCGAGGCGAGATCGCTGGCGCAAGCATTTGGACCGGACCAGAACGTTATCGATGTCTACCTTGCAATCCCTCAATATCACGATCATGGTCTCAATGTGTCGATGGGCCAGAGAACCGGCGATACGCGCTATCAAGCCGAGGTTGCCCTGCTGCGTGACGAGAATTCAGGACTGGCGGAAAGGCCCGTACAGGTTGCCAAGAAGAACTTTCGGTTGCTGATGGAGGGAGAACCCCGCCAGGGGAGCACCTCCTTGCGCATCGGGCGCATCATGAAGACCACGCAGGGGACCTACCAGTTGGACCCGCAATTCATTCCACCCGTAATCGATCTATCCGTGAGCGAATACCTCATGGCGATTGTGCGCCGATTGGTTGAGATTCTGGCCGCCAAGACCAATACCCTTTCGGGGATGCGCCGGCAAAAGAATCAGAGCCTGGCGGATTTTACGGCTTCCGACATTGCGAACTTCTGGCTGCTTTATACCTCGAACAGCTATTTCCCCATCCTGCGGCACATGTTTGAATCAAAGAAGGGGCATCCGGAAAGCTTATATACGGCCATGCTTTCCCTGGCGGGGTCGCTTACCACATTCTCAACCACCGTGCAGGCGCGGGACCTCCCGCTTTATGATCATGACAATCTCGGAGCCTGCTTTACCGATCTCGACGAAAAGCTGCGCTTGCTCCTGGAGACCGTGGTCCCCAGCAACGTCGTTTCGCTGCCGCTGAAACTCACTCAGCCTTCAATCTATGCGACGGCCCTGGCCAATGACAAGTATCTGTTTAACACGCGCATGTATTTGGCGATAAGTGCCGATATGGGCGAAGCGGACTTGCTCAAAAGAGTTCCTCAACTTGTCAAACTCTGCTCTGCCACCCACATTGAAACACTCATTCGCCAGGCTCTTCCTGGCATACCGATGGTGCACGTCCCCTCACCCCCAGGCTCAATTCCCATCAAACTCAACTACCAGTATTTCAGCTTGAATCAGGCCGGGGTGGCATGGGAGGCGGTGCAGCGCGCTCGAAATATTGCCGCCTACGTCCCCGGCGACATTCCCAACCCCCAACTAGAACTGATTATCCTGCTCCCGCAAGCGGAATAAGCTGGTGCCGGAAGCAAGAGCCTCTGCCTTGAAATTTCGGGAGGAGAGTTGTGGAGCCACGGGTCGAGGGGGGCTGGTGCTTTTGATAGGGTATAGGCGTTAATTTAACGGTTTGCGGTGTTCCAAAGCCCGCAAAGCGGGCGCTGTCATGTCACTGCTGTCCAAATTAGCAGACGCTCCCAGTGGACCACGCGGGACCGCTCTCAGCCATCATGAATTCGACATCGAAACCAAGAATACATTTCCCCTCGCCCCTTTGGGGGAGAGGGGGGACCGCAAGGCGGGGGGTGAGGGGGTCTTTGCCAAAATGGAATTCGTTTGGGAGACCCGCAAAAGCCAGGCAAAAGGCAAAAATGAAATGCCCTCAGAGTCGACAGGATCTCAGAAGGCCCATGAGTTTTT
>CAYTMD010000594.1:0-3917 GCA_964438685.1 uncultured Acidobacteriota bacterium | reverse complement strand
CCCGTCGATCTCTTTCAGATTGGAACGGTGGCTTTTGTCCACAAGATCATCAAGCTGCCCAGCCAAAGTCTTTTCATATTTGTTGAAGGACTACAGCGGATCGCCATTGAGGAAGTCACCCAGACGGAACCCTTCCTGCGGGCTCGCGTGAAACCCCTGGTGGATATCATGCCGGGCGGCAAGGAGTCGGATTTTGATGCGCTGGTGCGTAGCGTGACGAGCATGTTCCAACAAGTCGTGCAGCTCTCACCCACGCTGTCAGATGATTTGCAAACCGTCGTCATGAACATTGACGACCCCAGCCGCCTTTCGGATTTTATTGCGGCTAATCTTCCCTCGCTATCCAGCACGGAGAAACAGGAACTGCTGGAAAGCCTCGAGCTGAAGATCCGGCTGGAGCGCCTGAATCGACAATTGGGGCGGGAAGTGGAGGTGCTGCAGCTTCGTTCCAAAATCCAATCAGACGTCCAGGACCAGGTTACCCAGAGCCAGCGCGAATATTATCTACGCGAGCAGATGAAAGCTATTCAGAAGGAACTGGGAGAGGCTGACGAACAACAGGAGATCGAAGAGCTCCGGAAGAAGATCGACGCTGCGGGGATGACGGAAGAGGCCAAGAAGGAAGCCACCCGGGAGCTGGGGCGATTGGCAAAGATGTCGCCGGCGGCGGCGGACTACCACGTGACGCGCACTTACCTGGAATGGCTGGTTGCGCTGCCCTGGAACAAAATCACCGATACGCGGGTCGATATCACCAAAGCCAAGCAGGTTCTCGATGACGATCACTGGGACCTGGAAAAAGTCAAAGAGCGCATCCTGGACTATCTCGCGGTCTTGCAGTTGAAGCCACAGCTCAAAGGACCCATCCTGTGCTTTGTGGGACCTCCCGGCGTGGGGAAAACTTCCCTGGGAAAATCCATTGCCCGCTCGCTCGATCGCAAATTCGTGCGTATGTCGCTGGGCGGCATTCACGACGAAGCGGAAATTCGCGGCCACCGGCGGACTTACATTGGAGCATTACCCGGGCAGGTCCTTCAGGGGATTCGGCGGGCCGAGACGCGCGACCCGGTCTTCATGCTTGATGAAGTGGATAAAATCGGGCGCGATTTTCGCGGCGATCCTTCCTCCGCTTTGCTGGAAGTTCTCGACCCGGAGCAAAACTCGCACTTCCGTGACAACTATCTGGACGTCCAATTCGACCTCTCCCGGGTGCTCTTCATCTGCACGGCGAATGTGCTGGACACCATCCCGCCACCGCTCCTCGACCGCATGGAGCTCCTGGAGCTTCAGGGTTACAGCGAAGAGGAAAAAATCGAGATCGCCATACGGCACCTGATTCCCAAGCAGACGGAAGAGCACGGGATCAAGACTCCCGAGCAGATTGAATTCTCCAAGGAGGCTCTGGCAAGCATGATCCGGCACTACACGCGCGAGGCCGGAGTGCGCAACCTGGAGAGAGAAATTGCTACAGCCTGCCGCAAGCAGGCGCGCCGCATTGCCGAGGGCAAACCGGAAAAGCTCCTGCTGACGGCCGATAACCTGCGGGATTTTCTGGGAATCCAACGCTACCGCCTGGAGACCGAAATCGTGGAACGCACGCGGCAGCCCGGCGTGATGGTGGGTCTTGCCTGGACTCCCACGGGCGGCGATGTTCTTTACGTGGAGGCCAATGCCATGAAGGGCGGCAAGGGCTTCACCATGACCGGACACGTCGGTCAGGTCATGCAGGAGTCCATGCAGGCCGCTCTCGCTTGGGTCCGCTCGCACGCGACGGATTACAACATCGATCCGGAGTTCTTTCAGACGAAAGATATTCACATTCACGTACCGTCAGGCGCCATTCCCAAAGATGGCCCCTCGGCGGGAGTCACCATGGTCTCCGCCCTCGTCTCCGCCCTCACGCGGCGGCCTTCGCGGCAGCGGCTCGCCATGACTGGTGAAATCACTCTCAGCGGACAAGTGCTTCCTGTGGGTGGGATCAAGGAAAAGGTCTTGGCGGCCAAACGTGCAGGTGTGCTGGAAGTGATTCTGCCCGCTGACAACGAGCCGAATGTCCACGAGGATTTGAACCCCGAAATGCTGGAGGGTTTGAAACTTCATTTTGTAAAAACGATCAGGGAAGTCGTTGAAGAGGGGCTCGAAAAAGATCCTGTGCCCGTGGAGACGGGAGGGCCGGTCCGGGATGTGGCGCTGACCCCCGCAGCCGCGGGAACACCGAATTAAGGCCAGTGCGAGACCATGAGTTGTGAAAAAGCCACGGACGGCACTTTTTCTGTCCGTGGCTTTTTCATTGGGGCGCTGAAATGTCCACGGCCTTAAAAGCAGGGACCGTGGTTATGATGTTGGTCGTCAGAAATTTCGCTTACCATCAACTCCGCCCCAGCTCTACCGGCTGCGATGCGGCGCACACATTGTCAATGTCGTAATCCGGCCAAGTGGATTGTTATCGTTTTAGGCGCAGACTCACTCGCTGGGGTGAGGCTTTCCCGAAGCGGGCTGCGAAACCATTGGCGTGCTTGCGCCCAAGCCATGAGGACCGGGATTTCAAAAATATGTATTTGACAGAATATGGAGTTAATGCCATATTATGCGAGTGAGCTGGGTGGTTGAAATTGGCGACGAGTTTGCGCCGGAATTCGACGCGTTGCACGAGGATGTGCAGACAGAGATTCTCGCCTTGTCGCTCCTCCTCCAGCGCTTCGGGCCACAGTTGGGCCGCCCGCGCGTTGACACGCTGAAAGGTTCGCGCCACTCGCATCTGAAGGAGTTGCGGTTCAGCGGCGCCGGAGGCGAATGGAGACTCGCCTTCGCATTTGATCCCAGGCGACACGCCATCTTGCTGGTGGCGGGGGATAAGTCCGGTGGCAGTGAAAAACGATTCTACCGCGAACTCATTCGAAAGGCCGATGATCGCCTCGACGCGCATTTGGGGCGACTGAGAAAGGAAGGGAGGTAACCATGCCGGTGAACGTCAATGACAAAATCCGCGGCTTGCCCGCTCCGCAGCGCCGGAAAATTGAGGCGCGCGCGGCCGAGTTAATGGCGGAGGAGATGACCCTGCGGGAGCTTCGCAAAGCCCGCAAGCTCACGCAGGTCCGCCTCGCCAAGACCCTGAAAATCAATCAGGATAGCGTCTCGCGACTGGAGAAGCGCAGCGACCTTTTGCTCTCAACTTTGCGCAAAGCCGTCGAAGCCATGGGCGGCACCCTGTCGCTGGTCGCGGAGTTCCCCGACCGCCGGCCGGTGATGCTGTCAACCCTGGGAGAAGGCCCGTCGCCTCTCAAGATCGCCAACCGAAAGCCTGCACGCACTTGATGGGCTGCTACCGACAACCTAAAATCGGAACCTCGACCATTTCATTGCCTGGCAATGAGAAAGGGCCGCGGAGGAATTCGGCTCAGCGCCTGTTAGCACCGGTGGCCAGGCCGTGGTCGCTCGCAGCGTACCCGAGATCCTATCAGCCGGTGAGCCCATGCGAGAATGTGACTTGACCCATTGTTTGGCGGTTTTTGAACCATCGTCTGGCGGCCGATAATGCGTAAGCTCTTTAGAATCCGCATGCTCGGAAGTGCCGTTCGAGCGGTTTGAACCATCGTTTGGCGGAAAGTGCAGATTTCAACGGAGCCTTCGGAAGCTGGCCATCCGAGTTAGTGGTGCCCAGTCGCTCTGTTGCCAATAACTGGTGCAACGTCATGCGCGGCCACGTCCTCGATTGAAGAGCGCCGGTATTGGGAATATGCTGTGCCCATGCGTCCTCTCAAACTTGGAGTGCTAATCCTCATCGCCTGTGAAATGGCTGTTGCCGAGACGAACATTCGGCAAGTTGATTTCAAAAACTTCGATTACCCGTGGAGTGGTCCTCCTACTGATTCGGCCCTAAACGGATGTAACGTTTTCGGGTGTTGATGCATCTAATA
>CAYTMD010000593.1:0-3919 GCA_964438685.1 uncultured Acidobacteriota bacterium | reverse complement strand
CCTACGGGGCTCAAATATCTTCATGTCAGGCACCTGTTCCCACGGCTGGCTCGCCGTGGGCTAAATGACACCGCCACTCCGTGGCTGGGGCAGTACCATGGCCTAGTACCGCATTGAACCCCATGATCGCTTGCTAATTGGGACAGCAAACTACGTGAACAAAAATATGCTCGCGAAAAAGACCGTCAAAAACCAGATTACCCTTCCCAAGGCAGTGAGCACTCACTTCAATGGAGTGGAATACTTCGAAGTGAGCACGGATGGGGAGTGCATCATACTGCGACCGTTGCAAAAGAGTCGCGCCGACGAAGTGCGCATCCGGCTCACCCAGCTCGGGATAAATGATGAGGACGTTGCGAACTCCATTTCCTGGGCTCGTCGAACATTGTGACCCAAGATCTGTAATATCTTCGTGCAATGCCGTCTACCAGAAGATCCATTGCAGCACGGCGAAAATTGCGAAGGAAACTCCTGCCCAGAAGATGGGGCGTTTGAGTAATGGCAAGTGTCCTTCACTGGGGATATCGGTGCAGCCGTAAACTAGGCCCGTCAATTCTTCCACGGGTTGCGGGGGCGTGCAAAGACTCACCACCACGGTAACGATCACCGCGATGATTCCAGACCACAGCAGCCGGTACATACTCTCCGCCAGGGTCTTGGCATGAACGGAAAGGGCAATCCACGCGAGTTTGGAGGGATCAAGCTTTACCAGCAGCCACATTCCCAGCGAAGAGAGGGTCCCCGTCAGCAGGCCCCAAAATCCCCCCGCGGGCGTGGCGCGTTTCCACATCATGCCGATAAACACGGCCGCGAAAAGAGGCGTCATAAAAAAGCTGAAGACAGCCTGCGCGTAATCCATGATGCTGGCGAAGTGCATCACCAGATACGCCGTTCCTATGCTGATGACCACTCCCAGGATCGTGCACCAGCGGCCCATCGAAACGTAGTGGGCGTCAGTCGCGGTCTTGCGAAGGAACGGCCGGTAGAAATCGTACGTCCACACCGTCGCAAAGGCGCTCACATTGCCCGCCATGCCCGACATGAAACCGGCGATAAGGGCTGTGATGCCGAGCCCCAGCAAGCCCGGTCCACAATAGCGCGCCAGCATCAGAGGCAGCACTTCGTTATAACTGTGCTGGCCGGGACCGACGACGCTTTCCGGAACCAGTTTGACGGGCAACAGGCCAAGCGCCAGCAGTCCGGGCAGGATTACGATCAACGGCACAGCCATTTTGAAGAATGAGCCAATGATCGGGGCAAGCTTCGCGGACCGGAGGTCCTTGGCGGCAATGGCCCTTTGGACCACCAGAAAATCGGTGGTCCAATAACCCAGCGATCCCATCAGCAATCCAAAGACGATGCCCGTCCAGTGGATGCCCATGGGATTATCCGCAAAGTGGGCCATGGGGCGCCACAAGTGGGTGTAGTCGCCTTGCGGGAAATTGGCATGAATGCGCGCCACCAGGGCTGACCATCCCCCGGCTTCCACCATGCCAAGAATCGGAATCAAAAGCGCGCCCAGCCAGATCAGGAAGAACTGCAAAACCTCATTGAAGATCGCGGAGACCAATCCACCCAGGGCCACATAGACGCCTACGGTCAGCGAAGAAACCCAGATGCTCAGGTGAATGTCCCAACCCAGCATGACCTTCATCACCACAGCCATCGCATACATGTTGATGCCGGACATCAGGATGGTCAGGCAGATGAACGACAGCGCACCGACCAGCCGGGTGGGTTCGCCATACCGCAATTGCAGGTATCCCGGCACGGAATGCGTTTTGCAAATGTAGTAGAAGGGCATCATGACGACGCCCAGAAAGAGCATGGCGGGAATCGCCCCCCACCAATAATAATGGGCAGCCAGAATTCCATACTGGTAGGTGGCCGCCGCCCACCCCATCAACTCCAACGCACCCAGATTGGCGCAAATAAAGCTCAAACCGGCCACCCAGGCGGTAATGTCGCGCCCTGCCATGAAGAACTCTTCGCCGGTTTTGGTGTAGCGCTTCAGGTAGAAGCCGATGGCCAGGACTACAGCGAAGTAGATCGCGATGATGACAAAGTCCACCGCGTGCATGTTGAGCAGGGCTTGGGTGTTCGGTGCGCCGGCAAAGAGCAAGGCGAGGGGAATGCAATGGGTCATGCAGGCAATCCTCAGGACTTCTTCGGCATGTAGGTGTAAACATAGAAGCCGCCGATCACGGTAAGCAGCGCTCCCCACCAAACGGCGGGATGGGTTTTTGCCAGCACAGTTGGCGGCGGACTGGAGTATTCATAGATGCCCGTACCCAAAATGATGACCCCGTAAATCAGCAGAATGACCCCGACGAAAAACCAGACGGGAATCATGTGGTGGTCGTGGGGCTTTACATCCTTTTGATCGACGGCGATGTGATGCGCTTCCCCGTCACCCGCCGGATGCAGGCCTTGCGGTTTCTCTTCCATAAGTCGTTACTCCTGTAATTGCGCTGATGCGTCGAACCTGTTGGGCCGAACAGCGTTAGGACCGGGGCGAGCGTCGTTCGCCCCTACATCATCCATTTTTACCAGAAGATCCACTGGAGGATCAGAAACAAGATTGCCGAGATCACGGCCCAGAAAATCGGCCGTTTCCATATTGGTAATTGCCCTTCGTCGGGCAGTTCGGTGCACCCGTAGACCAGGCCGGTCAACTCTTCCACCGGTTTGGGCTTGGTGAAATAGCTGACCGCCACCGTGACGATGACGCAAATCAGCCACGACCAGAGGGCACGATACATATTCTCCGCCATATCCTTGGCATCGCTCGAAAGCGCAATGTAGGCAAGCATGCTGTGATTGAATTTCACCAGCAGGAACATGGCGACGGAAGAGACGCTACCGGCGAGCAGTCCCCAGAAGCCCCCGGCCGGCGTAACGCGCTTCCACATCATGCCGAGCAATACGGTACCAAAAAGCGGCGCGATGAAAAAGCTGAACAGCGCCTGGACGTAATCCATAATGCTGCCGAAATGCATGACCAGGTAAGCCGTGCCGATGGAGACGATGACGCCGAGAATGGTGCACCAGCGCCCCATGCTGAGGTAGTGATTGTCCGAAGCATTCTTGCGGATGAACGGGCGGTACAAATCGTAAGTCCATACCGTGGCGAAAGCGCTGACGTTCCCCGCCATTCCGGACATGAACCCGGCGATCAGTGCGGTGATCCCAAGCCCCAGCAGGCCGGGACCGCAATAGCGTGCCAGCATCAGCGGCAGCACTTCGTTGTAACTGTGCTGGCCGATGCCCACGGCGCTTTCCGGCACCAACTTGAAAGGCAATAGGGCGAGGCCGAGCAATCCCGGCAGGATTACGATGAAGGGAACAGCCATCTTGAAATAGGACCCGATGATGGGCGCCATCTTGGCGGCACGAATGTCCTTGGCGGCAAAGATGCGCTGCACCACCAGGAAATCCGTATTCCAGTAGCCGAAGGAAATCACCCATCCCAGGCCGAGAACAATACCGGTCCAGTGAATCCCCATGGGGTTGCCGGCAAAGTGCGCCATGGGCTGCCACAGGTGCGTATAATCCCCTTGCGGAAAATTCTGGTGGATCCGCGCGATCAGCCCCTTCCAGCCTCCTGTTTCCACCAGGCCCAGAATGGGAATCAACAACGCGCCAAACCAGATCAGGAAGAATTGCAGAACCTCATTGAAGATCGCGGAAAAGAGCCCACCCAGGGCGACGTAAACCCCCACGGTGATGGACGACACCCAAATGCTGAAATGAATGTTCCAGCCCAGAACCACCTTCATTACCAGCGCCATGGCGTACATATTGATGCCTGACATCAAAACGGTCATGAAGGCAAAGGAAATGGCGCTGAGGGCGCGCGTCGGTTCACCGAAACGAAGCTGGAGATAGCCGGGAACGGAATGAGTTTTGGAAATGTAAT
>CAYTMD010000592.1:0-3944 GCA_964438685.1 uncultured Acidobacteriota bacterium | reverse complement strand
ATACTGAAGTGTACAGAGACTTTATGCGTCTCGATCGTGAGCGTCGCCGCCGGATCGCAATGCGCATCTTGCGCAATCAGAAAATGTTGGCGGACCTGTACGACCACTTCTTGATCCAGCGCTCTTTGGATGAGCCTGGGCAGAACCTCGCCTGGGGGTCTTACGCCCGCGAGAACGCTTCGGGGCGCTAATGGCGTACTCGATCCTGCTTCGTCCCGCGGCTATCCGTGACCTGAAATCCCTGCCGTCTGACGTACACAGTTGAATTGAGAAAGCAATTGCCCGATTGGTGGATGACCCAAGAACTTCCGGCACGAGGAAACTGGCAGGATTCGACGACGAATGGAGATTACGTGCCGGCGATTACCGCGTCTTGTACGTCATCAATGATCCCGAGCGGCAAGTCCTAATTGCGCGCGTTGCCCATCGCCGGGAGGCATATCGGTAAGAGGCCCAATTCTCCCCATGGCCGCGAGTCATCGCGGCTTTTTTAGTTTTTGGAGGCAGTACAAGAAGGATAAAGTCCGGGCATGTCGTGCGGCCAGGACATCAAAACGTTTCAAGCAGTCAGCTGGCCGCTGCGGTATACTTACTATCTTCCCCACAGGTTGTTTCCAATTCAACATCGGATGGAGGTTTGCTATGCCCAAGTACGTGATCGAACGGGAAATCCCTGGCGTGGGTAATCTCACAGCGCAGGAACTTCATGCCGTTTCCCAGAAATCCTGTTCTGTCCTCAGTCGCCTGGGACCGCAGATTCAGTGGCTGGAAAGCTACGTGACGGGAGACAAGATTTATTGCATCTATATCGCCCCCAACGAAGAGATGGTTCGCGAGCATGCGCGGCAGGGTGGATTTCCTGCCAATCGCGTCGCTGAGATCAAATCGATCATTGACCCCACCACTGCGGAAGGCTGATCGCAGCAACGGCGGACGGCTATGGGGATGCGCGTTCGCGCGGACCGAGCGGGCGCGCTGCTCTCCTGCTTTTCGCCCTATGACTGCCGGTGCTGATTTCGTCCGCAGATTTCGCAACTTATTTCTGGTGCTGCACAGTTGGCGCCCTCCCCGCAGCGAATCCGCTGTAAGATTGACGGCATGAATAGTGCTCTTCCTCACCCAACCAGTGATGACCCTCGATCGGTGTATGTTCGGCGGCTCGAAGCCTGCAATTCCATCCAGGCTCATTACGACACTCTGCATCGCAGGCTGGGAAGGGGAAATCTCTTCTTAGGTGGGATAATCCTCGCGTTGGTTGGCTTGGCCCTGGTGGCCAAGGTCATTTCCATTCTCTGTGTACTTGCTCCCTTATTTGCAATTGTCCTTGTGTCCATTCTTCATGGGCGCGTTCTCAAAAAGCGCGAGCGGTGTTCGCGCACAGTGGCTTACTACCAACGCGCGCTGGCCCGAATGGACAATTGCTGGATGGGAACCGGGCAGGCTGGTGAGGGATTCCGCAGCGAATCGCACCCCTACTCCCGCGACCTGGATCTGTTTGGCGTGGGCTCGCTCTTCGAGTTGCTCTGCACGGCACGGACTCGTGTGGGGCAGGAGACTCTGGCAAAATGGCTCCTGAATGCCGCCGCCCCAAGTACAGTCCGTGCCCGCCAAGAGGCAGTAGCCGATTTGCGAGGCCGGTTGGATTTGCGTGAACACCTCGCGGTCCTGGCGGAGGAAGCGCGTTCACTCGCCCCGGCAGAGGCCTTGGCGATTTGGGGAGAAGGTAAGCCGCGGTTGGCGTCGAGGATTCTGCGATTCGCGTGTGCTTTGTTGGCAGGTTTGTGGGTGATCTGCGCCGTCATTTGGTTGGCGCGTGGGACGGCATATCCTGCTGTGCTCGTCAGCATCGTCAACGTATGCGTGAACCTTGGTTATCGGCGGCGAATGGAAAAGGTCGTCAGCGATGTCGAAAACGCGGCGCAGGATTTGGGATTGTTCGCCGGCGTGCTTGCCCGGTTGGAGGCTGAGCCGTTCGCGTCACCCCGGCTCGTGGAGCTTCGTGGGGCTCTTCAGTCTCAGGGTTGGCCACCTTCGCGTTGGATTGCTCGACTCAATCGGCTGCTGGAGTACCTCGACTCCCGGCGCAATTTGATTGTTAAAACCATTGATATCTTCACGCTATGGACGCTTCAGTGCGCCTGTGCGGTGGAACTATGGCGGGTGCGAACCGGCCCGGCCGTCCGCGGTTGGCTGACCACCGTGGGCGAGTTTGAGGCTCTGTCCTCGCTTGGCGCCTATGCTTACGAGCACCCCACGGATGTCTTTCCCGAATTTTCCGAGACCTCGCCCTGTTTTGAAGCTGAGGGCCTTGCCCATCCCCTGCTGCCGGACCGCGACGCTGTGCGCAACGACCTGGAGTTTGCGGACGGTTTGCGGGTTCTAATTATCAGTGGGCCGAACATGGCAGGGAAGAGCACCTTTGTGCGGGCGGTGGGGATCAATGCGGTTCTCGCTCAGTGTGGCGCTCCGGTGCGTGCCCGGCATTTGCGCCTTTCGCCCCTTGCTGTGGGGGCATCCATCTGCGTGCTCGATTCGCTTCAGGGTGGCATTTCACGGTTTTATGCGGAAATCAGACGGCTGAAACAGATCACCGACCTCACCCAGGGACCCCTGACGGTGCTTTTTCTGCTCGACGAGTTTCTTTCAGGAACGAATTCCCAGGACCGGCGGCAGGGCGCGGAGGCGATGGTGCGCAGCCTGGTTGAACGCGGGGCGATTGGACTGGTGACTACACACGACCTGGCGCTGGCAAAAATCGCCGACGGACTCGACTCCCGCGCCGCCAACGCTCATTTTGAGGACCGCTTGGAGGATGGAAAACTGGTTTTTGATTATTGCCTCCACCCGGGAATCGTCGAGACCAGCAACGCCTTGAACCTGATGCGGTCAATCGGCCTGGACGTGTAACGCGCATTGGTAGGCGCGAGGTAGCGGCGGGTTTACCCCGCCATTTATCAAATGACCTCTACGCAAAATGGCGGCATGAAGCTCCGGTTACAACATCTTTCATCAGCGGGCTAAAGGCTTACGCGACCCAGGCTAGAATCGAGTTTCTCATGAAGAAGACCACAGAACCAAAAATGCTGATCCGTGCTTTGGGTTTCCCCTCGGACCGCGCCGATATTATTCATGCTTTTGTAGGCGGATCGGCGTTGCATGGTGTCAAGTTGCAGGGCACGGATGACACCGATGTATACGGAATCTACGTTGAGAAGCCGTGGCTGGCGTTAGGTCTGGAGAGCATGGAGCATTTTGTTGCCTCCACTTCCCCGCAGACACGCCGCAATTCGTCGAGCGATGTGGATGTAATTTGTTACTCGCTCCGGCGGTGGGCATCGCTGGCATCCAAGGGGAATCCCACCATTCTGCACTCGCTTTTCACCCCTGCGGGTTCGAGCGAAGTTGAATGGTCAAACATCATCGAGCGCCGCGAGATTTTTCTGGCCCGAACTCACTCCAAGAAGTACCTGGGATATGCCGACGCGCAACTCAAGCGCATGTGCGGTAAGCGCGGCATAGGGAAGCACGGGCAGCGGCCCGAGATCATCGGGAAATTCGGATACGACACCAAAGCCGCCATGCACACTTTACGGTTACTTTACGAAGGCATCGAGCTCGTGAAGGACCATTGGGTAACCTTGCCACGAGCATCCAGAGAGCGTGATCTTCTGCTGTCGGTCCGCCGAGGAGAATGGTCGGAGGAGCGCGTGATCCGGCACGCCAATCGCCTGATGAAGACTCTGCAAGAATCGGCAGAGGCATCGAGCCTGCCGGAAACGGTCAACTTGGCTAATGTTTCAAGGCTGGTGGGTCAAATCTATCTTGAGCACTGGGCAAGGGTCGATCAGAGGGCTCGGCCGTAGCAGTCTTTTGGTTCGAGAGCCGCTAGCCCGCTTATCTCACCAAGTCCCATGCGGGTGGATTCGGGGGCATGTCGCAAGAGG
>CAYTMD010000591.1:0-3949 GCA_964438685.1 uncultured Acidobacteriota bacterium | reverse complement strand
CACCACCAGGTCGGCCTCGATCGTAACGGGCGTGCCCGCCAGCGTATCCGCGCCCCGCACGATCAGCTTGCCGTTTTGCTCGGTTATTTTTGAAACTCGGCCGCGATAATACTTGGCGCCGTCCTGCTCAATGGCGCGGCGGACGAATTCCTCATATCCCTTGCCGCCCGAGCGGATATCCATGTAGAAGACGTGCGCCTGGCCGTCATGCACCTTATGCTTGTAAAGCATGGTGTGCTTGGCGGTGTACATGCAACAGATCTTGGAGCAATAGGACAGCCCCTTGGCATTGTCGCGCGAGCCGACGCAACTGATGAACACCACGTTTTTCGGCTCTTTCCCGTCCGAGGGCCGTTTGATGACACCATTCGTCGGGCCCGACGCGGAAACAATCCGCTCGAATTGCAGAGAGTCAATCACGTCCTTGTACTTGCCATAACCGTATTCGCCGTAGCCCGCCAGTTTTCCTGTCTGCTGCTTGCCGATGTCGTAGAGCTTATATCCGGTGGCCACAACGATGGCGCCGATCTTCTCATCCACAACTTTATCAACATCCTGGAAGTTGATCGCTCCCGACTGGCATTTCTTGGCGCATAACCCGCAGCCGTTGCGGACCAGTTTGGCGCAAACTTTAGCGTCAATGACGGGCCGTGCCGGAACTGCTTGTGGAAAAGGAACGTATATCGCCGGCCTCATGCCCATCTTGAAATCAAATTCACTGGGATTGCGCTTCAGCGGACACACATTCCAACACTCGCCGCAGCCCGTACACTTGGTGATATCGACGTAACGCGCCTTCTGACGGATTTTCGCGGTGAAGTTGCCCACGAAACCATCAACCGACTCAACCTCCGAGTACGAATAGAGTTTGATGCGCGGATGCTGCCCCACTTCCACCATGCGCGGGGTCAGAATACATTGCGAACAATCGAGGGTGGGGAAAGTCTCCGAAAGCCCCGCCATTTTGCCGCCGATCGAGGGTTCGCGTTCCACCATCACCACTTCGTAGCCCGCGTCGGCAATGTCAAGCGCCGCCTGGATTCCCGCCACCCCGCCGCCAATCACCATGGCGCGCCGCGTTACGGGAACACGGATGGCTTGGAGCGCGTGGTTCTGACGGACTTTTTCCACCGACATGCGGATGATTTCCGCAGCCTTGGCCGTGGCCTGGGCGCGGTCGTGATGGACCCACGAGCAGTGCTCGCGGATGTTGGCCATCTCCACCATGTAGGGGTTCAGCCCGGCCCGCTGCGCCGTCTTGCGGAAGGTCTTTAAGTGCATGTGCGGCGAGCAGGAAGCCACCACGACGGCATCCAATTTCTCGGATTCAATCTTCTCACAGATCATCGCCTGGCCGGGATCCGAGCACATGTACTTATAGTGCACGGCGCAACGCACGCCGGGAATGGTGGCCGTAACTTTCGCAACTTCCGCCACATCAACCGTGCGCGCGATGTTCTCACCACACCAACAGACGAAAACCCCGATCCTCGACATAGGTTTTGCTTTCTTCCGTAACGCCGGCCTCTTGCCGACACTGTCGTAGCGCTGAGCTTTAGCTCAGCACGTGCCGACCTAAAGGTCGGCGCTACATCTTGTGCCACGGGCATCCTGCCCGTGCCGGTCACGGCCAGGATGGCCGTGCCACAATGGCGGCATTACTTCACAAAATGCCGGTCAGTGCCCAACTCTTCCGCGCTCAGGCCCAGGGCCAGCCCCACCAGGTCCGTCAGGTAATAAATCGGCAGGCCATAGCGGATGCCGTGGCTCCGTTCAATGTCGTGCTGCTTCATATCCAGATTCACGTGGCACATGGGGCAAGCCGTCACCAGGCAGTTGGCTCCATGCTGTTGGGCGTCATCCAGAATGCGCTGGCTTAATTCCAAAACCGTCTTTTCCTTTGCCATGGTCATGCCCGCGCCGCAACACTCGGTGCGGTAATTCCAGTCGACGGGCTTAGCGCCCAATACCGCGGCGATAGCTTCCATGGAACTGGGCTGCTCGGGATCGTCGAACTTCACCACGTCCGGTGGGCGCGTCAGCAGGCAGCCGTAATAACACGCGGGCTTGAGGTCCGCGAGCGGCTTCTTTACTGCCGGCTTGATGCGGTCAAGACCAATACGCTGGAAAACTTGAATGAGGTTCACGACCTTGACGCGCCCGCTTGCCTCCGCTTCGATGACCGTGGAGATCTCCTGGCGCAGGCCGGCATCCTCATCCATCAACTTCGCGGCCTTCAGTAATTGCATGGAGCACATGGGGCAGGGCGCGAGCATATCCTCAAACCCTTGCTGCTCTGCCAACGCCAGGTTGCGCGCGGGAAGGGCGATGGACAGCTTGTGGTTCAAGGCGTGGGCAGCGGTGGCGCCGCAACAGATCCAATCCTTGATTTCCTGCGGTTCCACTTCCAGCTTGCGCAAACAGGCCCGCAACGATTGCTCATAGTCATTGGAGGAGCCGTGCAAAGCGCATCCGGGATAATAGGCCAGCTTCATGCGTGTTTACCGTTTTCGCAACGCTCAAAGATGCGGCGCACCACGGCGCGGTCCTTAACCTTTTCACCGCGCAGGTGCAACTTGTGGCGTTTTTGCAATTCCGGCGCCAGGCCCGCATCCTTAAACAGAAATCGCAAGCTACGTTCCGAGGGCAGGGCTCGCAGCTTGAATTCCGCGATCAGCTCTATTTCATCCAATCGGCCGTTGCGCCGGATGTTATTGAGGAATGCCTGCTGGAAAGCCACCACGGTCTTTTGATCTGGCGCATCGACTCCGCGCTGCAGCCCGACTTCCCGCAGCACGTCCATGATGCCGGCGCAATCGACGGACTGCGGGCAGCGCGTTGAGCACGTCTGGCACGATACACATTCCCAAATCATGTCCGAAGTGAGCGCCTTTTCGAAGTTACCAAGTTGGAGAGCCCGCACAATCTGGTTGGGTGCCATGTCCATGCCCGCGGCCACGGGGCAGCCTGCCGTGCATTTTCCACACTGATAGCAATCCGTCCAATTCGTGGGGGCCAGTTTTTCGATCAGTACCGCGCCGGGAGAACTTGAGGGGGCTGAAGGGTTCACGGGGTCCGTAATTTCTGTAGGAGTCGCGAAGGCAGATACTGTCCAGCGCACAACGCTCTAACCAATCGTGATCGTCCGTACAGATGATAGTGACACCAGAGTCGAAAGATGTCGAGAGACAGAAGGTCCCAGCGCCATAAGGTCCGCTGCAAAAACATGTCTTTTCTGCGTTGAAACATTCACCCCCGGACGCCTTATTGCCGAAGTACATGAGTGACGCGATTGCAGACAGTTTCAATGCAGCCCACCAACGAACTTTCCAAGCCGCGGGCGCGGGTGTATCCTATTAGGCTGCTGGAACCGCGCTATTAAGCCCTGGGATGACGGTGGGGATTCCACAGAACTAAACTCGTATTCATCGAAGGAGATTAAACGTTATGCCTCTAGTTTCTATGCGTCAGTTACTCGACGAAGCCGCCAAGGGTGGCTATGGCGTCGGTGCTTTTAACGTAAACAATATGGAGCAGATTCAATCCATCATGGAAGCTGCTCGCGAAACCAAATCGCCCGTAATCGTTCAGGCCAGCCGCGGAGCCCGCAGTTATTCACAGGACAAATTCCTTTATCACCTCATGCTGGCGGCCGCGGAGCTTTACCCGGAAATTCCCCTGGTGCTTCACCTGGACCACGGCAACAGCGTGGAAACCTGCAAATCGGCCATCGAACTGGGCTTCACCAGCGTCATGATGGATGGGTCGCTGATGCCGGATGGCAAGACGCCCTCCAGCTTCGACTATAACGTGAAGGCCACGCGTGAAGTGGTGGAGATGGCCCATGCCAAAGGGATCACGGTGGAAGGTGAAATCGGCTGCCTCGGCGGCATTGAAGACGGCCACGGCACCGGCCTCGACGGCCTGAGCCACCTTACCGATCCTGCTC
>CAYTMD010000590.1:0-3979 GCA_964438685.1 uncultured Acidobacteriota bacterium | reverse complement strand
GAGAGGGTGGACCGCAACCGGCGCCGTCATCAGCCGGGGCGGGACGGGTGAGGGGATCAAAACCCAAGTGTCGCAGAAGTAGTCACAGGCCAGAGCGAGCGTAGCGCGACCTGCCCTTGAGGTCCGCGGCTCTTTTCCACGAAGATGGCCATTGGCGTAACGGCGGCTTTACGCCGCCATGTGGCGGGATAAACCCGCCGCTACGTGTCTACGGCCTCGTGGCCCAGCCACTCCCGCCGGTGAAGGAAGAAACCGACGCCGGTTCGTGCCAAGGGCGTCCCGCCCGTGCCCGAGCATGGCCGGGACCTGTCCCGATGCATTTAATCGGAACGGCCATGGCACGAATTTAGTTGCGGCGCTGCCGCACTGGGCCGCGCTTTCTCACCGCTCCCACAGGGTTTCTTCCCTCGCGGTGCCCGGCCAACGGACGTGCACGGAATAAATACCGTAGGACTCTTTGCGGTCCGCTCCAGGCTCACATGATTCAAAGATATCGGTGCCGTCCGCCAAATGGATGATGGCGGAATAGTAACACCTCGTGTGGTCCCAATGATCTTGCTCGCAGAGGAAGCCATTGGGGTGAGATATGTCGGGCGTGACGGTAATGCGGGCGCCGCGCAGCCAGCGGCGGGCGCTATTCTCGAAAGGCCCACGACAAGTCTCTGCCACATCATCGCCCGAAAGTTGTAGCGGCTCGGTCGGATGTAGTTTCGCCGCGCCAGAAAGACCTTTCTGGATCGCGTTGCTGGTTACGTTGAAGAATCCATACATCTGCAATCCCGCGCGCCCCCAAAACTCGTTTAGCGCGGTCAAAGAAAAGCCGCACAGAAATACGAGCAATGCCAAGGGCAATAGGTTCCGGACGACCGATTGAGCGCCGTCCCGAGGTTGGGCGCGAAACAGCCGGTAACTCTGGACTACCGCGAGGATCAACGCTGCCCCCAAAAGCGCTGCATAGAAAATGGGCTGATCGAGCAGATACAATAACCGGAGATGACGGTAGGTCACACTTGCGGCCCACCAGTCAAATCGAAGATTTCCGAGTAGATTGAATGCCTGGGGGTGACGCTGGGCGACACTCGCAACCAACCAGTTCGATCCAAAATCTGCACGGGGGCTGTGCCCCCAAAGAGAAAGGACAAGGTCATGCCCCCACAACTTGGCGAAATAGCCGGCGCCACTTAGAACACCTATCACCGGAATAACCCACAGCGACGCGGCCACCGTACCGTCCACCGCGCACGCGCACCAAAACGCGGCAAAGGTCAGGACCAGCACTCCGAGCAGCCAAACGTTTCCCAAATTCATGTCCCCCAAGGTGCGCGACGATCTCAATATGAATCTGCCAACGGTCAACATCGGGACCAGCCCCGCGCCCACGAAGCCCGCGAAAAGGGCTACAAACAGCTTGACGCCCCACTGGACGCGAGCCGAAGCCGGCAACGTCAGGTTCCAAGCATGTGTCCCCGAGGTTCTTTCTTCCCCCAGCGACATGGTTCCGGCCAGAATCGCGATCATCAACGTGCTGACCACGCCCAAACCGATAACCGCGGTTTCGAAATTCCGCGAATATCCCCGCTCGAACAGCAACCCGAACAACGTCAGGCAAGCCCAGCCTACGGCCACCAGCAAGGTGATCAGCCAGACCGGCCGCAGCAAACGCAGTTCCTTGCGGATCAGGTTCAGAACAACTCCATGGGGACGGCAGGTAAGCCAGCCGGCCAATGCTCCCCCCATCACGTCCGGGCCGGCCATCAGCAGATCATCACTGCCCATGCCTCCCGTCGCCTGAAACCTCACCAGCGCTTGCCCGCCCAGCCAGACCATTACACCTGCATAGCACAGGAAGACAGCGATAACGGTTGAAGCAACGATGTGATTTCCCGGCGCGAGATATCCGCGTGCGCGAAGCCAGTCGGCCAAGTTCGCCCAAGGGACAGTAAAACTGATGAAAGATTGGATCCCAATGTTCAGGGCGACACCGCCCACGGTTGACCTTGTGAAAAGCGTCCAAAACGTCGCCGAAGCCGTGATGGCAACAATCCACGTCACGGCAAAGGCCATCTCCTGCCGGTCGGGATGAAATGAGGTCGCCCGCAAGGCCAGGGAGAAAACCAGAACCGCTGACACGATCGCAATCACGGTCACGCTCAGCTTTTCCCCCCAGATTTTCATCCGGCCGACGGGTTGCGAAAACATCAGGGAAAGCGTTCGGTGGTGGAATTCCTCGCCCAGCGAGAGAGTGGCCATCAACGGGACGATAAAGAATCCAATCAGATAGATGAGCGGGGTCCAATCGAGCGGGTATACCAGCGGCACTGCCCCGGCGAGGGCTACTGCGCACCAGGGCCAAAACAGCGGGCGTGCTTCCTTGAGGATTCGGTTGGCGGTCATACTCGTCTCCTAGCGGTTGTAGCGCGGGTGTCCCCATCTGCGCCTAATCCAGAAAACGCGCGTGGGGGGCGCCCGCGCTACACTCCTGAATGCTACTAGAGCGCCGGGTCGGAGGCTGTCGGCGGACGGTTCTGGTCGGTCCCACGAATCACGCCTTTCTGATCGGTGAAAAAGCTCTTCACGCCTTTTCCCCACGTTACAGGCTGGGCTATGACGGTGTAGGTGCTTATGTTTTTGTCTGCGTCTTGAGCGCCTGCGCTGTACTTAAAGACGAAATTGTTCTTCGTACCGGCCGTCAGAAAATTATTGAGCAGGCCCGCCGCCTTCGCGGAGACCTTGGTCCCATCAGCCGGCACTCCAAGCGCGGCAA
This sequence comes from uncultured Acidobacteriota bacterium, assembly GCA_964438685.1. GTDB lineage: Bacteria > Acidobacteriota > Terriglobia > UBA7540 > UBA7540 > Bog-366. The sequence continues at coordinate 1,215 of CAYTMD010000590.1, read as the reverse complement.
GAGATGGGCTAAAACCTTTACCGTATTCTTTTGCGTAATAGGCTTCAGCCGTGTTGATGCTTCGGAGAGACCCGACGGCAGAGAGCTGGTTTTCTTGAGATGGCACGCCGGGCGCCTCCCGCGCAGAAAGGGCCATCGAGAAAAAGATGGCTCCGAGCGCCAGGGCTGGTGTGATCTTCCAGATCAGATGAATTGGGTCACTGTTCACAAGCTTCATGGGGGAACTCCTTCCTCATCGGGTAGATTGGTTTAACGTTCATAAGCTTCATTGGAAGCTCCTTCCTTAAAGATCAAGGGGTGTAGGGACTTGTTTCCTAGTCGGCGGCTCGTCTCCGATTGCCAAGGAAAAGCCGCGGACCTACAAAACAGGTCCGCGCTACCCAGCCTTCAACATCGCGACGAAAATCTCCTCGAGCGTCAGTGACTCCGTCGTGAGCGCTTCAGGATTGTGTTGCCGCAACCGCTCCATCAATTCCGCCCCTGAACCATTGGCGATCAATTCCAACTCACGGCCGTCGCGGCGCACGCGCAGTGCTGTCTTAAGGTCGATCTCCGGCGGCACCTCGGCAAAGCGGGCGCGAATCTTCTGAAAACGCTCGCGCGCCTGGTCGGCTCCGAGGGTCAGCACGGCGCAACCGCGATCGATCAGCGTGAACTCGTCAATCAATCCCTCGAATTCCGTGATGAGGTGGGTGGAAACCAGAATGGTACGTTGGCCCGAAATGCCCTGCTGGTACGCGCCGATCACCGCCTCAATGAACTCGCGGCGAACGATGGGGTCCAGGCCCGAGGTCGGTTCGTCGAGCACCAGCAAATCCGTCTCTGGGCAGACCGCTGCGATCAACGCCACCTGGGTGCGCTGACCCTTTGACAGATTGCCGGTACGCTGCGCCGGATCGAGCCCGAAGCGCTCGAACAGCTCCTGTTCGATCTTCCGGTTCCAATTGGCGCGAAAAGAAGCAAGGTAATTCAGCGTCTCGCGCACGCTCATCCACGGATAGAAAGCCACCTGGTCCGGCACATAGGAGAGCGATCGCTTCACCTCCACTTCGTGCTTGGCGGGATCGAGGCCGAATACCCGCACCTGCCCGCGCTGCGGTCGGAGCAGATTGAGCAGGCACTTCATCGTTGTTGTCTTGCCGGCACCATTGCGGCCGAAGAATCCATAGCAGCGCCCGGGCTGCACCGTCATGCTCAACTCGTGCACTGCTTCGG
>CAYTMD010000589.1:0-3986 GCA_964438685.1 uncultured Acidobacteriota bacterium | reverse complement strand
GCCTATGCCCCCGGCCCCTCTCCCCCAAGGGGGCGAGGGGAGAGTTAATTTGAATTTGCGTCCCTCGCCTCATTGGCGGAGGTGCCCTCTGGCGTCCTACTGCGCCCTGGGAAAGTCTACTTCCCTCGCCCCCTTGGGGGAGAGGGTGGACCGCATCCGGCGTTTTCACCAGTCCGTCAGCCGACGGAGACAAGTGAGGGGGTCGCCTAACCCACGTTTCTCACCACGGGTATGGAAGGCGGACCGCGCTCGCTGCGCGATATACTATCAGCGGCCGGTCCAGGTAGCTGGCGCTGCCCGCGGGCCGCAAACCCGTTGAGGGCCTTTTACAAGGCTCTGCTGGGTTCGATTCCCAGCCCGGCCTCGGCTTTCGATCCTCTTTTATCCCCCCACCGTAAGTGCTAACCTCCTGCCGCAAACAAATCTGAACAGCCGAGCCAGCCCCTTCGTCATATCACTGAGGGCTGTGTGGCAGCGATCGAGCAGGTGATCTTGGGTCAAGCGCTCCTATCTGCGGACGAGAGAGACCGGGAATTTGAAGCTGCCGTTCGCGAGCACTCCCGATACGTCTATCGCGTTGCCCAGGCGGTGCTGAGGAACCACCACGATGCCGAGGACGCCGTACAGGAAACCTTCATGCGCTACCTGGGGCAGCAGACGCGTTGGTCTGGCATTCACAACCAGCGTGCCTGGCTGGGGAGAACGGCATGGCGCGTGGCCCTGGATCGCCGTCGTCAGGTGGCGGCAGTTTCGCTGGAGGAAGCAGCCGGCGTTATCGAAAATCTCCGCGCGGCGGGGGCAAGTGCGGATGAAATTGCGTCCCACTCCCAAATGCTGGCGCTGGTCGAACGGCTGATCGTCAGCCTGCCGAAAGATCTTCGCGAGCCCCTGACGCTTTCCACGGTCGAGGAGTTAACTTCCGCGGAAATTGGTGAAGTGCTGGGAATCCCCGAGGGCTCCGTGCGGGAGCGCGTATCGAGAGCACGCGCGATGTTGTGCGAAAAACTCGCGGGGTTGTTGGAGAAACATCATGGACGATAAGGAAAAACGTTTCGTCGATGAATTGCTCAATGCCTCCCTGCGGCGCTACGCGAGTGCTGAACCGCGCCCCGGGCTGGAAGGCCGCGTCCTGGCCGGCGTGCGAGCGCGGCAGCAGGCTAATCGCCGACGCAGTATTTGGGCGTGGGGCATGGGATTGGCCGCTGTGGCCGCGATGGTAGCGCTGATGCTGATTTACTGGCCGCGCCCGCAATCCGCCCCATTGCCAGTGACCGCAAGAGCTCCGGCAAACGTTTCCGCTCCTGTGGTCGCCAATGCCGCTCCATCGGTACAACCGCCTGTATCCCATCGGCCACCGCGCCAGGCTCCGCCAAACCGGCTTGACTGGCGCCCGCACCAGTTTCCCACTCCCCGCCCCCTGAGCGAGCAGGAGAAGCTTCTGGTGATCTACGCCCAGTCCTTAAAGGGCACGCCAGCAGTTATGGCGCAGCAGGATAACGACATCGAACACGATTTGGAAATTCCGCCGCTCAGCATTGCGGCCATCAAGATCGAACCCCTGGCCCCGCTGGGAAGCGAGGCGGAAAAGTGACGAGCCATGGTTGTGCCGAAGGCACCTTGGAGTGCGGCAGCAGCAGCTACCGCCTTGGAATGAGTGGGTACCAGCTACCCGCGTCCAAACTCGCACCGATCAGGCCCGCGGAAAGGCGGCGTCGAGCCGCACGCACTCCAAGGCGCTTCGCGCGTTTTCATCCATGGTGGTACTCGCTGCGAGGGGAAAAAGTTCACACCAATTTCTGTAAGTACTAGAGGAGGAACCAATGCGAAAGAGAATTGTAACAACTTTGGCGCTGGCCTTGCTCCTGACGGGAATCGCGAGCCTCCCATGGGCCGCAGCTCAGGAAACCAACAAGGAAGATGAGGCCCAACTTAAAGCCAGCGACTCGTACAAAGTGGAGATAACAGTCAATGAGATCGAGAATGGGAAAAAAATAAACTCGCGCAGCTACTCAATGCGGCTACGAGCCAGTGCGCTCCCCAGATGGAGCCCTCAGGGGCGTGTCCGCGTGGGCGGCGAAGTCCCTGTTGCCGTGGAGACCGGAAAATTTAACTACTATAATACTGGCTGGAACATTGATTGCCGACTCATGCCGCTGGGGAACGGCAATGTTGCGATCAAGTCCACCTGGGACTACTCTAGTCCGAACGTGATATCGGCCAACCAGAATACCCCAAACCCTTTCATTCGACATATGGGTTCCGAGGTAGAGGCTGTTGTACCTCTGGACAAGCCGACCGTGCTAACGGAAATGGACGACGTAGCCACCACGCGCCGCTACGTGGTTGAAGTGAAGGTCACGAAAATAAACCCGTAGCGCCGCATGGCGCCGCCACATTAAATGTCGTAGGGGCGGTTCGCGAACCGCCCCCGTATCCATCGCAGAGATTCTCCTTCCCGTTGCCCTTCACCCCGCGCCCGTGTAAGCTACCTTCGAAGGGCTCTGATTCACAGTGGATATCCAGGATAAACCGGCCGGAGGTGCAGGTATGAATCGCCGTGATTTCGTTACCACCGCATTAAGTGGACTGACGATCGGAAGCGCTGCCCTGCGCGGCGCGTCCGCCAGCGCCACTGAGCAAGGCGTTCCCGTAAAGGTTCCGCGCGCCACCTCGGGCGATGCCATTGAACCCAACTGGGCGGAGCGCCTCACCCTGACCGTCGGCCCGGAAAAGGCTGACCTGGGCGGTACCAGCGAAAAAGTAATTCAAGCGGCGGTTGACTCCGTGGCACGTTGGGGAGGCGGCACGGTAAAAATTCTTCCCGGCGCGTACCGCTTCCGCAACGCTGTTTATCTGCAAAGCAACGTTCGCATTCTGGGCAGCGGACAGGATTCCGTGATCACCAAAGAACCCTCAACCCTGGCTCGCCTCGCGGAGGATGCCGACTGGTTCGACCAGGAAATCACCTTTGTGAACGCGAACGATTTCCAGATTGGCGACGGCATTTGCATCCAAGCCAAAGATGCCAGCATGGGCACGCTCAAGTTCATCAAGCGCACGCTGGTGGCCCGCAATGGCAATCGCTTCAAACTTGACCGTGCGTTGCGGGAGAACGCCTTTCTGGCCGTCAATCCCAAGGTGGAAACTCTCTTCCCCCTCTTCAGCGGCGAGTTCATAGCGGACGTCAGCATTGAGAACCTTGCGCTGGATGGCAACAAAGCCAACAACGCCAAGCTGGACGGCAATTTTGCCGGCTGCGTCTGGTTGCAGGACTGCAATCGCATCACCCTGCGCAACCTTGACGCGCGCAACTATAACGGCGACGGCCTGAGCTGGCAGATTGCCCATGACGTGCTGGTGGAAGGTTGCCACAGCCACGACCACACCGGCGTGGGGCTTCACCCGGGCTCAGGGTCGCAGCGCTCCACCATTCGCGCCAATCGCCTGACCGATAACGATCAGGGGCTCTTCTGGTGCTGGGGGGTGCGATGGGGACTGGCGGAAAAGAACATCATCGAAGGCAGCCGGCGCTACGGCATCTCCATTGGGCATCGCGATACGGACAACGTTATTCGCGATAACGACGTGCGGGCGAGTGGTGAGGTCGGCATCTTTTTCCGGCAGGAGCCCGAGCCGTCTTTCCAAGGCAATAACAACCGGATCGAAAATAACCGGATCGTGGGAATCACTCAGGACCGCGGCATCGGCATTGACATTCAAGGGCAGACGAAATCCGTGACCATCGCGGGAAATGAAATCCGCGAAACGCAGGCGCCCGGTAAGCGCGTGGGAATTCGCATTGGGGCCGAGGCGGAGCAGATTACGCTGAACGATAACCGCATTGAGGGCTTCGCGGAAGCGGTGCTTGATTTGCGGAAGGTACGCGGTAATTCCTGATGTGTGAACCCTTGCGGGCTCATTCCTTATCAGCACTACCGATTCAGACCACCCCGTCGCTCGGCGCGCCACCCCTCCTCATCTGAGGA
>CAYTMD010000588.1:0-3992 GCA_964438685.1 uncultured Acidobacteriota bacterium | reverse complement strand
CTGCCGTCCGCGATGTTCTGGAAAAGCTCGGATGGCAAGTGGTGACCGTCGAAATCCTGCCCGACGAATTAGATACCATTCAGCAAAAGTTGCAGGCCCTAACAGATGCGGACGATTGCGATGCCGTCGTCACCTCGGGCGGCACTGGCGTGGGTCCACGCGATGTGACCCCGGAGGCGACGCGCGCGGTCATCGAAAAGGAAATTCCTGGACTCGCGGAAATGATGCGCGCCGAGGGCATCAAGAACACACGGCGCGCCGCCCTGTCGCGTGGGATCGTTGGCGTGCGCAAGGGTAAGCTGATTGTCAATTTGCCTGGCAGCCCGCGTGGCGCCCGCGAGTCGATGGAAAGTATCGCGGATTTATTGCCTCACGCCGTGTACCTCATCCAGGGCCACACCTCCCACAATGAATAGCAGGCAGCCGCGGCTGACCTCCATACTGTTCACTTAATCGGTTTCAGGGCGTGAAGTGGTGAATGGTCATTGGATGACCCCCTCACCCGTCTCCGTCGGCTGACGGACTAGTGAAGGCGCCGGTTGCGGTCCACCCTCTCCCCCAAGGGGGCGAGGGATGTGGATTCAAATTACCTCTCCCCTCGCCCCTTTGGGGGAGAGGGGATCGAGTTTGGACCAATCAACTCAAGTAAGCAGTGTTGCGGCTGACCTGTTGCGGTTGTTCCGATTTGCTATACTAAGCATTGTCCGTTTCGGAGATGGATTGATTCGCAGATCTGATGGATAGCCTGCTTCGCCTGTTGCGACGCATGTAAAATACGCACTGCGGACGCGGGCTTTGCAGGTCGAAGTTACCCGCTGGCTGCCAGATGGCGCGGAGGTTCTGCCAACCTGAAAAGTCGAGTAAAACCCAAAAGGGAGCGCGTCCCAACGCCGAGGATTGAGCCCCGCCAGATTCAAGATGATGTATGGCGCGGCCTGCTCGCGGCCACTTCGCTCGCCCTTCTGACGTTTCTGGCCTTTTCGAATTCGTTCTCTGCCGGATTCATTCTCGACAACAAAGGCCTCCTTCTCCAAGACCCGCGCATTCGTGAGCTTACCGTCGAGAATCTCCGCCTGATTTTTCAGCACACCTATTGGTGGCCCAACGGCGAGGCTGGACTTTACCGGCCATTCACCACGCTCTCCTACCTGTTCAACTATGCGGTGCTCGGCAATGCCAACGAGCCGGCCGGATATCACTCGATTAACTTCCTCTTGCACCTAGGCAATGTCTTTCTGGTTTATGCCCTGGCGCGCCGACTCATCCGCGAGTTCTGGCCATCTTTCTTTGTTGCGGCAGTGTGGGCTGTCCACCCGGTGCTGACAGAATCGGTTACCAACATGATCGGCCGGTCGGACCTCCTCGCCGCCATGACCGTCTTGAGCGGATTCCTAATGTATCTCAAGGGCACTGAATCGGCTGGGTGGCGCAGGTTCGTATGGCTCGGCGGATTAATGGCTGTCACCGCTGTGGGCGTGCTCTCGAAAGAGAGCGCGGTCGTCATTTTTGGGATGATTCCGCTTTACGAGCTGACATGGTGGAAAGAGCGAAAACAGTGGCGAGGACTGATTCTGGGCTGCCTCGTCACGCTTTTGCCGATCGCAGCGATGCTGTATCAACGCTCGATGGTGCTGGCAGCTTCGCGGCCGGCGGAGATACCTTTTACCGATAATCCCATCGTGGGTGCAGACTTCTGGACCGGGCGGCTCACGGCAATTAAAGTGATTGCCCACTATCTCTGGCTCATGCTGTGGCCGGCCACGCTAGCGAGTGATTATTCCTATGCGCAGATTCCGCTCGCCAACGGCGCCTCGGGGGACTGGCTGGCGTGCGTAGTCGTGCTGGCCGCCGTCATACTCGCCGTTGCTTTGTACTGGTGGAATCGCACTCCTTTCTTCCTGGCGTCGTTCGCGGCGATAACGTTCATTCCCACGTCGAATCTGCTCTTGCCGATTGGCACCATCATGGCGGAGCGCTTCCTGTACCTGCCGACGGTCGGCCTGCTCGCCTGCCTGGTACTGGCGATTTATGCGGCTGGAAAGCGAATTCGTGTCGAACGTTTTGCGCCGGTCCTGTTATGCGTGATTGCCATCGCATTTGCCGTCCGGACCTGGGTGCGGAACGGCGATTGGCAGGACGAGCGCTCCATGGCGGAAGCGAGCGTTCGAACCAGCCCCAACTGCTTCAAGGTCCACCGGCAGCTCGCCACCGTGCTCTATGCAAACGGCGGGGCGGCTTCGGATCTGGACGGCGCCATCCAGGAAGCCGACCGGGCTGTGGCAATTGTCAACGCGCTTCCAGACTCGCGCAATACTCCGGATGTTTATCGCCTGGCGGGTGGCCTCCATTTGGCCAAAGGCGACTCTTTGCACGCGCGTGATTCTTCCTCCGGCGGCCCCGAGTACCGGCAGGCGGTTCAACTTCTGCTGCGTTCGATCTCCGTCGACGCGGGCAACCGGGCGGAATACGATCGAAAGGGAGGGGCCGAATGGGCTCGCCGGCACCCCGCTATTGCCGTTGGTCCCAAAGTCGATCCAGAGGCGCGTTGGATGCTTGCGGCTGCGTACTGGCGGCTGGGACAAGCGGAGGAGGCTGCCGCTGCTGCCGGCGAAGCGCTGGCACTTCATCCCACGAATCCCGAGGCGTATCGGCAGATTTCCGCCGCTTTCGTCAGCCGGGGCCGCATCGATGACGCGGCAATAGCTTTGATCGAAGGAGGGCTGATCACGTCTGATCCAAGCCTTCGGTCGGATCTGCTGGACTTGTACCGCAGCGCCTGGGGCGACAGTTGTGCAATCATCACCGGGCCGAAGGGGCCGACGTTGAATCTGGCCTGCGATCTGGTCCACAAGCAATTCTGCGCGGCCTCCGTCGAGGTCACCAAAGCGGACATTGAAAACGGCCGACTGGACGAGGCCAGGCAGCGGAAGCAGGATCTGCTGCATAAATACGGCTGTCCCGCGGGTCTGCTGGACCAGGTTTTGCCGGAGTAGGTTGGCAAGGTACTTGCGGGACGCGGCACATCTGAGGGACTTCAGCTTTCGCATTTATATTGCACTCCCCCGCGAGCCTTCCAAATGGCAGTTGGGCGGAGACTTGTGCTATGATTCCGCCTTGGAAAGGGAGGGATTCCCCGCGTGCTTAACTCTTATGGCCCCATTGTTATTTTCGGTGTGATCGCCGCGCTTTTTGCGCCGGTGACACTGTGGATATTCAAGTTCATCCGGCCCTCCTTCCGCGCGACTGCCGAAGAGGTCATGCCTTACGAGTGCGGCATCACGCCGGAATCCGACTCGCGCCACCGTTACACGGTGCGTTTCTACGTGGTAGCCATTCTTTTCGTGGTCTTCGATGTGGAAACCGTTTTCCTTTATCCGTGGGCGGTGCAGTACCAGGCGCTGCGCCTTGCGCTGGGATTTGGCGTACTGATTGAGATGCTGGTTTTCCTCGGAATCCTGATTGTCGGTTACGTCTGGCTCTGGAAACGCGGCGCCTTGGACTGGATCTAGCGAGTCCGCTTTGCTGTCCTTCCCAACCCACAGTCAGAAATCCGCATTAGCAGCTAGCCCAAACCGTGGAGAATTCAAATGGCTCTTGGAAAAGGTGTGCAGCCGAAGCAGGACGAAGTCGTGGGCCTGGCGGAACAAGTACTCTTGACTGCCGGAAGTGGAAAGCTGACGGACGCGTCTCGAGCCCGTTTGCAAGCGGAATTGGCAAAGCGCAACTTTGCCAGCCTTCGCGCCTACCCCGGTTCGTTGGTTGAGGACCAGGCACAGGCAGGCACATATTACCTGGCGGCGGATGCGATGGGCGGAAGCGCAGTCCAGCCGATGTTGCTCCAACTCTCCCAGGGCCCCGCAGCCGCAAGCGGTCGATTTGCGAATCCGGTCGTTGATGAGAGTTTACATCTTTCCGGCGGCAGGGAAGCTGGGCTGAGGGCTTATTCGTTTTCCTCTTATGACCGCGAGGCCGTTGCCACATTCGCGCGGGAT
>CAYTMD010000587.1:0-3993 GCA_964438685.1 uncultured Acidobacteriota bacterium | reverse complement strand
CCCGCGGCCGGACTTGCACCGGCTAGACAGGCAGCCTTATGGGCTGCAAACAGAGGGCACGGAGAAAGGCAGTGACAGAGCTACTACTCTTCGTCTCTTGACCTTTAGTTCTTCTCCGTGTCATCTCCATGACCTCTGTGCCCTCTGTGGTGGATTCTACGTCGTTATCCCTTTCTCCCGAAGCCCTTTAATCCTATCGCGCAATTGGGCGGCCTTCTCAAACTCGAATTGTTTTGCCGCTTCGCGCATGCGGGTTTCGAGGGTGTGAATCAAAGCCTCAAGCTCATCGGCGGTGGCGGCATCATCGTCATCACCTTCCATGGGTACCGTCACATAATCGGCTTCGACTATGGACGCCAGGGCCATATCCACAGGCTTTACGATGCTCTCCGGGGTGATGCCATTTTCCTGGTTGTACTGAATCTGTTTGGCGCGGCGCCGATTGGTCTCGCCGATGGCCTGGTTCATGGAATCCGTGTACCGGTCCGCGTAGAGAATAGCCTTACCGCTCAAATGGCGCGCGGCGCGGCCCATGGTTTGAATCAGCGCGCCGGCCGAACGCAAATAGCCTTCCTTATCGGCATCCAGAATCGCCACCAGCGAAACCTCCGGCAGGTCCAGACCTTCGCGGAGCAGGTTGATGCCGATCAGCACATCAAACTCGCCGCGCCGCAGATCGCGAAGGATCTTGACGCGCTCCAGCGTCTCGATCTCGGAATGAAGGTAGCGGCAGCGTACGCCCACTTCCGCATAATATTCCGCCAGGTCCTCGGACATGCGCTTGGTCAGAGTGGTCACCAGCACACGTTCATTGTTGGCCGTACGTTTGCGAATTTCGCCCAACAAGTCGTCAATCTGGTTACGCGTGGGCCGCACTTCCACTTCCGGGTCGATCAATCCGGTGGGGCGGATAATCTGCTCCACCACTTCCCCGCCCGTCTTCGTAAGTTCATAGGGGCCAGGCGTTGCCGAAACATAAGTGGACTGGCCCACGCGGTGTTCAAACTCCTCGAAAGATAGCGGACGATTGTCGAGTGCCGAGGGCAACCGGAAACCGTACTCCACCAGCGTCTGCTTGCGTGAGCGGTCACCGGCATACATCCCTCGAAGCTGAGGAACCGACTGGTGGCTCTCGTCAAGAAACATCAACGCATCCTGGGGAAGATAATCGAGAAGGGTCGGGGGAGGCTCGCCCGGCAGGCGTCCGGAGAGGTGGCGCGAATAATTCTCAATGCCGTGGCAATAGCCCATTTCCTTCATCATTTCCAGGTCGAACATGGTGCGCTGATGGATGCGTTGGGCTTCCACCAGTTTGCCCTGCTTCTCCAGTTCGCCGCGCCACCAATCCAGCTCGCTCTTGATGTGCTCAATGGCTTCCCCCTTGCGTTCCGCCGGTAGAACGTAATGGGTACGAGGATATATCGGAAGGCGGTCAAGAGTCTGTTTGACCTGGCCGAACAGGGGATCGATTTGTGCCAGGGATTCCACCTGCTCGCCCCACATTTCAATTCGGTAAGCGTTGTCTTCGTAGGTGGGGTAAACCTCAATCACATCACCGCGGACACGGAACGTCCCGCGCTTGAAATCAATGTCATTGCGCTCGTACTGGATCTCCACCAGCCGCCGCAGGATGTCGCGCCGGGCAATTTTCTGGCCCTTCTCCAGCAAAACCAACATGCCGTAATAGGCTTCCGGCGAGCCAATGCCATAAATGCAGGAGACGCTGGCAACTATCAGCACGTCCCGGCGCTCGAAAAGCGAACGGGTGGCCGACATGCGCAGCTTGTCCAGCTCGTCGTTGATGGTCGCTTCTTTTTCGATGTAAACGTCAGCGGCAGGAATGTAAGCTTCTGGCTGGTAATAGTCATAGTAGCTGACGAAATATTCCACCGCATTCTGGGGAAAAAAGTGGCGAAACTCATGATAAAGCTGAGCCGCCAGGGTCTTGTTGTGAGCCAGTACCAGGGCGGGCCGATTCAGGGCTTCCACCACCTTGGCAACGGTAAAGGTTTTGCCCGAACCTGTTACCCCCAACAGCACCTGGTGCTGCCTTCCGTCTTGGGCGCCCCGGATGAGATCGCGAATAGCCGCAACCTGGTCACCCCGCGGCTCATATGCTGAAACAAGTTTAAAGTCCATCACCTACATTATAAGGTGTCAGGTGCCATGTGTCAGGTGCCAGTCACGAGGTTACAGGTACCTGGATCAGGTGCGCCGGAAAGCGTAAATGGTAAAGGGTGAAGGATGAACTCCGTTCCCTTTACCTTTTGCCAATTACATTTACATGCCCCACTTGATATGTGGCGCCAGAGACCCGCAACACGCCGCACCGAGCCCTTAGTTCTGGTACGTGCAACCTGTCCCCTGTAACCCGTAACCTGGCGGACAGACACCTGATACCTCTGGCCAGTCCGGAATTGTGTTACGATATAAGGGTTTTTTGGGCGTAAAACTTCTTATCGATAAAGGATTAGGACTCATGAATCAGACCTGTTCGCGGCATCTATCGAGATTGCTCTTCGCACTTTTAGTATCGGGACTGGTGACGGGCTCCGCCTGGGCGCAAGCATCCAAACCCCCAGCCAAACCCCCGGCTCCCGCTGCAAGTCCAGCATCTGCCGCGAGCAAGCCCGCCAGCCCCACGGTTGCCACTCCTGAATCTCCCGATAAAGTCGTGCTGAAAGTGGGCGACCAGGCATTCACCAAGGCAGACATCGACGACCTGATTGCGCATCTAGACGCGCGGACTCAACAAGCCATAGCTGCTCAGGGCAGGAAACAGCTCGGTGACTATTACGCCCTCTCAGTGTTGCTTTCCAAGCAGGCGGAACTTCATCATTTGGATCAGACGGCTGAGTTTACCCGCAGGTTGGCCTTCCAAAAGCAGCAGTTGGAAGCGCAAGCCGAAATGAATGAGCGCTCCAAGCTCACTCCAGAAGAGATTCAGCAGTACTACACCGCCCATGCCGCCGACTACGACGAGATCATGGTTCGGCAATTCGTCGTCCGCAAGAAGGCTGCAGAGCCCAAAGCCGACCCGGCACACCCGGCCGCCCCCCCGAGCCTGGGACTTGCCCCGGAAGAAGCAAAAGCCCGCGCCGAGGCCATCCGCAAGGAAGTGGTTGCGGGTACCGAAATCAAGAAAGTCATGGAGGACTTCAAATCGCCTGGGAATGTGCTCATCGAAGCTGATGCCCGCCCGTTCCACCATGGTGCCATGCCCGCCGACATGGAAAAGATGGCTTTTGCCCTGAAAGATGGTGAGGTGTCTGAACCCATTGATCTTCCCCAGGCGGTGGTGTTTGTCCAAGTGACCAGCCACACCCACGCCGATCTAAAGACTGCCACCCCGGAGATCGAAAGCAAACTTCGACCGCAGAAGGTCGAGGCAGCGGTGACCGAGCTCAAGAAGGGTACAGTCGTGTGGATGGACGAACAGTACTTCGCTGCTCCAGGCGCGGCGACAGAAGCCCCTACGCCGAGCGCACCCATCGTCAAAGCACCGCCAAAACCCTGAGCTTCAGCAAGGCACAAAGCGAGAAAACTCAGGATGGCGCTGGAGGCCTCGATCCCTCGCTATATAGTTCGTTAATTACCTGGAATTACTGAGCGGCGGTGGGCAGGATATGATTTAGTTTTCTGCCCCGCCGTTGTCCCTCACAAGGGGTTTTCAACAACTCTGTTGAAAAGTTTGTGGAAAAGCCACTTTATATTACGGTAAGGTTAAAGCTCTGAAGGGGTTTTAACTCTTTGCACCAACGTGAAGCAATTTTTATAGTTCAGATAAATCTTTTCATAAGAGCAGATTCCAGCCCTGTTGGTGATGGAAATGCGTACGGCAATTTTCCTCTGATACTCCCTGGAGAGAGTCCAGGAAGGACCTTTTCACGCACCCATAAATTCCCCACACAAGAAGATTTGAATCTCCGTTCGTGGACCTAACCCAACTTTCGCAGCTCAGAGGTTTTTCGGGGGAGATTGGGCGGGGGGACG
>CAYTMD010000586.1:0-3995 GCA_964438685.1 uncultured Acidobacteriota bacterium | reverse complement strand
CAAGGTGGGCCAATTTAAACCGCCGAACTGGGCCAATTCAAAATACCGGAATCATCTCGATGGTGTTCGACACTGGCAACGTGGTTTCTTTAGCCGTCGCTTGCTCTTTTTTGCTCAAGATTTGATAACAGCGGTATCCAACGGCGGGGACATCACGGGCAAAGAAACGAACGCGATCATAAGCCGAATGGTGGGCCAGCACTTCGAAAGGAACCGGGTTCTTGTCGGGATAGTCCACGATCACTGCGTTGCGATCAAGGTCCGTCTCTACCAGATCGCTCCGGGTCCAGTTGAGCGAATTGAAAACGACCAGGGCGGGCGCAGGTATGTGGATCTTGTCTGCCAGTTGGATGAAGGATTGGTCGAGGATCGCGTTTACGCGTTCCCGCCCATCGGTGGCGAATTGGTCTTTGGTGGCGAACTGGCGAATGGTCTCCTCGCTCTCCGGACGCGAATACCCGCCTGAGGAAGTGAAGGTGTGTTCCGCGTAAAGGACCATGTCGTCCCACATTTGCCGCACCTGCTCAACCGGCCCCGACACATTTTTCTGCAGGAACGTCGTGATGGTGGAGAGCTCTTCGGCGGAGGGTGCCCGCTGCTGGCTCGATCGGTCGATGCCCAGGTAGTGCGCATCCGTGCCATAGCCGTCTTCCCAGTAAGGGCCTCCGTCCCCGACCACGGTATCAAGCGCGGGCCCATAATTCTGCTCGACGTAGTGCATATATTCGGGAAATGTGGCGAGCACCATCTTGGGATAGGCATAGCGCGCATTCCATGCCTTTACGAATTGTGGTTCGCCGGGTATCAGGTCCATGTTCTCGGCCTGACTCCCATACATCAGCACGGAATCGGGCTTGTACGAGGGTGACTCATACTGCTCAAGGAAGGTGGGTAATGACTGCCGGCAGGCAGCTTCCTGGGGAGGCATTCCGCAGATGAAGTTGATCTGGGAATACTGCCGTGAATAGGACAACAACACCTTGTTGCCATCAGGTCCCTGCCACCAGAACGGCGATTTTTCGTTCCAGCGCCCGTAAAGAAGGATGGGCCCCCGATCGCTATTGGCTGCTGCCAGGAAGTATTTGACGCCGAGGGAACTTAACACGGAGGCGTAGGACCACGTATAGCTCGGAACGTCGGTGATGTTGGCATACTCGAAGGGGAAGTCCTCCTTACTGTGCAGCCATTGGGAATAGGAAGTGGAACGGAAGAGTTCTTCCAGGGTCGGGTAGCCGGTCATCAGATTGGCCAACTGCACCGGCACAGCGATTTTGCCTTCGCGCACCAAGCGTAGAAGCCGATCCTGCGTCTGGGTATTGCGCGACATCAGGTACTGACGCACGATCCAGGAACCGTCGAGACTGAACCGCATCTCGGGGTACTCGTCGATTTCATCGAGCAGTTTATCGACATTGTGGTTGTGGATCTCGGCCACCTTGGCCTGATAATCCGTGAAGCCGATGTCAAGGTGAGCGTGCGGTACGACGTAAATGGTCCACTTTCGCTGGGGCGAAAGCTGGACATCCGACCGGTAGACCTTGCCGTTCACTCGGACCGTAACCCGCCCCGGTGTCTTTTCCGTCAGTTCGGGGATGGCGAATTGAAACCTTTGCTGACCGAAGTCGTCAGCGTTAGCAAGTTCAGCCGAAAAACTCTGATTGCCAATGGCAAGACTGACGGCTCCCTTTGTCACCTTGGTGTTCAAAGTGACGGTGACGTTGGTCAATTCCCGCAGATGGGACTCTGATTCGGTGTAAAAGACCGTGGGTTCAACAACGGCCTGCGGAGCGACCGGGAGGTTGGTATCCGCATCTTCGGTCAGCCGCAGGGCGTCATATTTCAGCGCGGACTCACCTTCACCGTCCTTGGGGTCGTCCATTGCCGTCAGGACGAGCTTGTTCTCGCCCGAACGCATGTCCTTGGTCGGCAGACCAATGTCGATCGTGTCACAGCCGTAAATGGGGGACTCGACGCCGTCATCGCCGGGGTAGTAGTTCGCCTGGCGCTTGAAGAAGTACGTTCCGCGATGCCCGTTGAGGTCAACCTGAAGGTTGGGAATTCGAGAACGATTCAAGATTACGGCGATTCTGAGCCGATAGGAGCCCTTGGGGGATCCCGGAATGTTGAAAAGGATCGTGTACGGATGAGGGCGTGCGCCTGCCCGCTTGGCTGCGGAGCCTGGCTGAGATGCCGGCCAATCCTTGCTGTTGCTCTTACCTATTTTGAATGTCGGATTGTAGTTGGGATTGGCGAAGTCGACGTGGGTGTTGAATTCATATGATGACTGGTCGAATTTGCCGATTTCCCATAGCACGCGCTGCTCGGCGAGGGCGGGACGAGCGAACGTGAACATAAGCATGAGACCATTGACTGCAGTTACCAGAATCACACGAATTGTGGGCTTGCTCATAATGAATGCTTCCTCCCCAGGTGGAACTGGGACCGTAGTATTCGGAGGTGGACCCCAAAGTCAAGCTGATATTTTGTGGGCAATGAGTTGATGCCGGCGGAATCGATTCGCCTGCGCAATCCGCATGTTGATCCCCTCCACTTTCTGCAAACCCGTTTCCTGGAGCCGTGGCGGAAGGCGGAGGCCAGGAGTTGGAAGACAGAATACGGCAAACAGCAGACAGCGCGTCCGAGCCGCAACCGTCTTTCCGGCCGTGGCTCTTGCACGATTTCCGAACGAACCTCAGGCGGAAGGCGGTAGCTGCTGCTGCCGCACTCCAATGCACTTCGCGCAGGATCCAATCATGACTCGTCTTAAATAGGCGGGAGAATCGCCGTACATAAGTCCCAGCGTAAGCTGACTCCTGACTTCTGTCTCCTGACTGTTTTCCCTGGCTCCTTCCCCCTATCTTTCTTCCTGCAACGGCGGTAGGCTGACTGCTTATGATTCACGAGCGCTCGCAAAAAATCCGCTTGGACCGTCTTCTTGTGGACCGAGGGCTGGTGGAGTCCCGCGAAAAAGCGCAGGGGCTTATTCTGGCGGGGTCCGTGTTGGTGGATGAACAGAAGCAGGAGAAGTGCGGTGCTCTCGTCAACGCGCAGGCGGCTTTGCGACTTTTGGGCGATCCTCCCAAGTATGTCAGCCGCGGCGGGCTGAAGCTGGAAGGCGCGCTGGAACACTTTCGCCTGAATCCCGACTCGCGGGTGTGCCTCGACGTCGGCTCCTCCACTGGAGGCTTTACCGACTGCCTGCTTCAGCACGGCGCCGGCAAAGTGTACGCGGTGGATGGTGGAACCCATCAGCTCGACTGGAAAATTCGGCGCGATTCGCGAGTGGTCGTGATGGAGAAAACCAATGCGCGCTATCTGACCGCCGATCGGATTGGCGAACTGGTTGATCTGGTGACCATTGATGTTTCCTTCATCTCCGTCACTTTGATACTGCCTGTGCTCGTTCCCCTGCTTGCGTCGCCCGCGGACATGGTGGTTCTGGTCAAACCCCAATTTGAAGTGGGCAAAGGGCAGGTGGGAAAGGGCGGCATCGTGCGCGACCCGGCGCAGCACCAGGAGGCCGTAGCCAAGGTTTCGCGCAAACTGCTTGAACTTGGATTTGGCAAGTTGTCGTCAATGGAAAGCCCACTGTTGGGCGCGGAAGGGAATCACGAATTCTTCCTGCATGCAGTGTGGAAGAAAGTGGCCAGTGGATAAAGCAGTGGTTAGTGGATAGTGGCTAGCCGCTGGTTGCTGGTTCTGGGATCACGGCACAATTTCGAACACCCTCGGTCAAGTTAAAATATCGCCCCCTTGATTCTTGACCCCCTCACCCGTCCCGCCCCGGCTGATGAAAACGCCGGTTGCGGGCCACCCTCTCCCCCAAAGGGGCGAGGGAAGAGGAATGCTTGATTTTCCTGCGGCATGCTCGGAGGAAAATGAAGCACTGCCCTGGTTTCCCTAACCCCTAACCCCGAGCCCCTACCCCTATCCACTGCTCTTACTATCCACTATCCACTATCCACGAGGCATTGTAGGATATTGCCATGGCCATA
>CAYTMD010000585.1:0-4008 GCA_964438685.1 uncultured Acidobacteriota bacterium | reverse complement strand
GAAGCCGGGTGCGTTGAGAAAGCGAATTGAGAAGAAGAATGTGTCGTTCGAACCCCGCATCTCCGATGACTATTTGCAAGCTGTCGTGAATGCCTACGAACACTTCTTCTTCCATTACAAGTCAAGCGACTTGCTGGTGATTGAAACATCCGAGATCGATTTTGTCGATCGGAAGGAAGACTTACAGGAGCTGCTGCACCGATTGAGCCAGCCCGTCACCGGTACGCAGTATTTCTTGCCGCTCGGATCCGCGTCGGCGGACTGAGACGGGTGCAGCGGGCGGCTGACGCATAAGCAAGGGGCTGGAAAGCCCGCGTCAGCGAACCAGCTCCGAGGTTTAGAGACCCTCTCTGTCCAGGCGGGTGGAGGTCCTCCCGGGCCCCCGGATGCTACGCGCTTAGCGTCGGAATGACCCACTGCGACCGAGAGGGTCTTTTATTACAAATGAAAGTGACTGCTTTGTACGATCGATTCTTAACTTCCGCTTCTGATTGAAGGAGCAAGCCATGGACCAGAATTCACAGGCCGTGAGCAAAGTTACCGTCCCCCATATCCTCGAACGCAAGCTGCGAGGGGAGAAGGTCACTTGCCTTACTGCCTACGATTACTCCGCTGCCCGCCTCGTGGATGACGCGGGAATCGAAATGATCCTCGTCGGCGATTCCCTTGCCCAAACCGTATTGGGATACGATTCGACCGTCCCCGTCACTGTCGATGAGATGCTCCATCATTTGCGCGCCGTACGCCGGGGTGTCCAGAGGGCACTGCTGATTGCCGATATGCCTTTCGGGTCGTATCACGTCAGCGACGATCAAGCCTTGACCAACGCGATTCGCTTCATCAAGGAAGGCGGGGCCGAGGCCGTCAAGCTTGAGGGTGGAGCCAGTCGCGCCGCGCTGGTGAAAAAACTGGTGGAATCGCAAATTCCGGTGATGGGGCATATCGGCTTGACGCCCCAGTCCATTCATACCTTCGGGGGCTACCGGGTGCAAGGCAGGACGCTCGATTCAGCCGCCGAACTCCAGGCCGATGCCGAAGCGTTGGAAGAGGCAGGAGCCTTTGCCATTGTTCTCGAAGGAATTCCACGTGAGCTTGCCGCCATCATCACCCACCGCCTGCGAATTCCCACTATCGGCATTGGCGCAGGTCCCGACTGCGATGGGCAAGTGCTGGTGTATCATGATCTTCTGGGACTCACTTTTGGACAGACCGCCAAGTTTGTGCGCAGTTATGCCAACCTTCGCGAAGTCATCCATCAGGCCCTGACCCACTTTCGCGACGATGTCACGCAAGGCTGCTACCCCGACGACAGCGAATCGTATCATTGGACCTCCGCGATGCGCGAGCAATTTGAAAAGGATGCAACCCGATCGAGCTAAATGACTCCCCTGCTGATTGCTAGTGCCGCCAGGACGGCACTAGCAGGCGGGGTTAACTCTCAACCCAACTGGAATGAATACGCGACTCATAACATCGGTTCCGGACTTGCAAAGTTATATGCGCGATACCCGTTCGCGTGGAAGGTCGGTGGCGCTGGTGCCAACGATGGGGGCGTTACATGAGGGACACCAAAGCCTCATTCGCCGCGCCAAGCAGCAGTGCGACACCGTCGTGGTCACGATCTTCGTAAATCCCGTGCAATTTGGTTCGAGCGAAGATTTTGCGAATTACCCGCGCGACCTGCAGAAAGATGCCAATACTCTCCGCGCTCTTAACGTGGATGCAATTTTTGCACCTCAAATGGAGGATATTTACCCGCCCGGATTTGACACCTATGTCGAACCGGGCAAGCTGTCAGTGCCGTTGGAGGGCGCTTCGCGGCCCGGCCATTTTCGCGGCGTTACCACCATCATTTTGAAATTGTTCAACCTGGTACAGCCTGACGTCGCCTACTTTGGGCAGAAGGATTTTCAGCAGGTTCAGATCATCCGCCGGCTGGTGGAGGACCTCAACCTCAACGTGCGGCTGGTGATCTGCCCCATCGTGCGTGAAGCCGACGGCCTAGCACTGAGTTCCCGCAACAGCCTCCTAAGCCGCGAGGAGCGCAAGGCCGCCGCCCTGCTCAATAGTAGCCTCCAATGTGGGGCCTCGCTAGTTCACTCCGGCGAAGTCCGTACCCGCAATCTGCTGGCAGCCATGCGGCAGGTGGTGAAGCCGGAGCCGCTGGTAACACTCGACTACCTGACCCTGGTCAATCCCCTGGAGCTTGAGCCCGTGGAGCGCGTGTCCGCCGGCACGGTGGCCCTTATCGCGGCCCGTGTGGGCCGGATACGGCTGATTGACAATCTGATTCTTGGCCCCCTCGGAGCCAGCCCCGAACTTCTTCTGCAATTGGCTTTTTCCGCGCGCCCGGTCATCGACCCCACCGCGCGCATTCCCGGACTGGAGACGGAAGCCCTCTGTCGACGCATCGAAACCTGTCGTGACTGCGCCGCGATTTCATCCGTAATGATTCCTCCGCGCGAGTTCGTGGCCAAATACCTGAAACGCGACTACCCGGACTTGAACACCGTGCGAGTGCTGGTGATCGGCCGCGATGCGCCCATGCACGCCGATCGCTATCTCTATCGACACCCTGACCGCCCCACGGCCTTCGTTGCGGCACTCTATGAATTATTGGAAATCGAAGATTTTCAGACCTTCAAAAAGGCTTTCGTCCTCACTGATGCCTTGCGCTGCCACGTTCAATCCGAGCACGTGCCGGAGAAGGCCCTGGCCTATTGCGCGCGACATTTACGCGACGAATTGAAACAATTCCCCAATCTGCAGACGGTGGTGATTCTAGGGGCCGATGCTTACCTGCAATTCCAAAAGGAAATCCTGGAACGCCACGGGGATGAGATAAAACCCTTCGACGAGATCGTAAAGGAGAAGGGTTGGGCCGAGGAGGACGTTCCGTTTCCCCAGCTCCAAAAGGGAAGCCTGCACGCCGTCTACTGCCACCACCCCACGCTGGGCTATAAGTCCAGCCCATCCATCGCCCCGGCCCTTCCACCGTTGTCAGATTAGCGCCGCCCTTAGGATTCCTCAGGCTCGCAGCGCCGCCAATATTTCCTGGGCGTGGCCTTCCACCTTCACCTTGGGGAAAACATTCCGGATTTTCCCCTTCGGGTCAATAACGTAAGTGGTGCGCACAATTCCCATGGACTTCTGGCCGTAAAGGTTCTTCTCCTGCCACACTCCGTAAGCCTCCAGCATGCTGTGGGAGGTGTCCCCGGCCAAGGGGAAGTTCAGCTTGTACTTGTCGCGAAACTTTTGCAGTTGTTCCACCGTATCTCCGCTTACCCCGAGTACTTTAGCCCCAAGTTTGTCCAGTTCTTTTTTGGCGTCACGGAACTGGTTCGCCTCGCTCGTTCAACCGGGAGTGTCCGCTTTCGGGAAAAAGAAGAGTACGATCGTCTTGCCTTTGAAGGCCTCCATGGAAATCTTGTCCCCGGAGTCGGAGGGTAAAGAAAAGGCCGGGGCCTTGTCGCCTATTTTAAGCATAGCTCACTCCTTCAGAGGATGTCAGTCGTCAGTCGTCAGTTGTCAGTCATCAGGTGTCACGGTCGAGAATCGAAACTCGAAGTCGGATGCGCAACGCCCGCTTCGATTTTCGAGTTTCGAATTTCCAGTTTCGCTTTTCGAATTCCGCCCGTTTTACGTTAATTCCTTCTTCAACAACTCCTGCAACATCTGGGGATTGGCCTGGCCGCGCGTGGCCTTCATCACCTGCCCCACGAACCAGCCCAGCGTGGCCGTCTTGCCGCTGCGATACTGCTCCACTTGCTTGGGATTGGCGGCGATGATCTGCCGCGCCACGGTGGTGATCTGGTCGGCGTCCGTAATCTGCGCCAGACCCTTTTCACTCACCAGGGCGCCGGCGGTCTTCCCCGTGGAAAACATTCCCGCCAGAATATCCTTCGCCATTTTGCCAGACACGGTTGACTTCGCGATCAGTTGCAGCAATTCCGCCAGATGGGGGGCGGTCACCGGGGAATCCGTGATTTCGCGGCCCGCTTCGTTGAG
>CAYTMD010000584.1:0-4013 GCA_964438685.1 uncultured Acidobacteriota bacterium | reverse complement strand
CGGTTACACACCCGAAGAACTTTCAAAATTGACTTACCAGGATCTGACCCCGGAGAGATGGCACGATGCCGAGAATGACATCGTTGAAAAGGAAGTCCTGGCGCGAGGGTACTCGGAGGTTTACGAGAAGGAGTACCGACGAAAAGACGGGGCCATCATCCCCGTGGAACTCCGGACTTACCTCATGCTGGATGAATCGGGAAACCCCTGCGGCATGTGGGCGGTCGTGCGCGACATTACCGAGCGTAAGTGGACCGAGAGAATGCTGCAAGAATACGAAAAGGTGGTGGAAGGCACAGACGAACTGATTGTGGTGGTTGACCGGGACTATCGCCACCTGCTGGCCAACCGCGCTTTCCTGGACAAGGTCGGATTGGAACGGGAGGATGTAGTTGGTTGTCCAGTTTCAGAAGTGTTGGGAAGGGAGCCATTTGAGAGGGTAGTTAAAGAAAAGATGGATGAGTGCTTCCAGGGTAAAGTCGTACGCTACGAAGCGAAGCGCCAATATCCCAAGCTCGGAGAAAGGGACATCTTTGCATCGTACTTCCCCATCGAAGGTGAAAATGGCGTCGACCGCCTGGCGTGTGTTCTGCAGGACATCACCGAGCGCAAGCGTGCAGAAGAGGCCCTGAGGGAAAGCGAACGCAAATTCAGACGGTTTGCCGAAACCATAACGGAAGTCTTTTGGACTGCTGACCACCTCTTGACCAAGTTGCTCTATGTCAGCCCCAGCTATGAGCGGGTCTGGGGACGTTCTTGCGCGAGCCTGTACGAAAATCCAGGGTCTTTCCTCGAAGCTATTCATCCCCAGGACCGGGAGCGGGTACTTGCCAATCTCGAGGCCCGTAATAACTCTCAACCTTTCGAGCATGAATACCGCATTGTGCAACCCGATGGAGTTGTCCGGTGGATCTGGGACCGGGGCTTCCCGGCTCACGACGAACCAGGGGGGAGTACCTGGTGGGTGGGGGTCGCACAGGACATCACCGAGCGCAAGCAGGCAGAAGAGGCACTGATTGCGGAACGGCATCTCCTCCACACCGTGATGGACAATCTCCCCGACCTGATCTACTTCAAGGATCGGGAGGGCCACTTTGCCCGGATAAATCTGGCGCACGCGAAATCGTTTGGGCTGAGCCACCCTTCCGAAGCGGTGGGCAAGACGGACTTTGACTTCCACACCCCGGAACACGCCCAGGAGGCCTGGGCGGATGAGCAGGAAATAATTAGGACGGGCCAGCCCTTGGTGGGCAAGGAGGAGAACATAGTCCGGCAGGATGGCCGTGTGACCTGGGTCTCCACTACGAAAATGCCCCTGCGCGACCCCAGCGGCAGCATTATCGGAACTTTCGGCGTCTCTCGCGACATCACGCAGCGCAAGCAGGCGGAGGAAGCCTTAAAGGAAAACGAGGAGAAGTATCGTTCGGTGGTTATGAATATTCCCGACGTTGTTTGGACAATAGACTCGGAGGGGCGCGTCGTCTTTATTACTCCCAACATCGAAAAACTGGGCGGATTTACCGCCGAGGAAGTTTACCGGGCCGGTCTTGGCCTCCTGATTGATACTTCGCATTCCGACGACATCCAAAAGATTCAAAATGCCATCGAGGCCGTTTTTCGCGACCGGCAACCCCGCAACATCGAGTACCGGGGACGCCGCAAAGATGGGGAGTGGATCTGGGTGGAGGCTCGCGCCGTAGGAGCCTTTGAGAAGAACGGCAAATGGTTTGTCCAAGGCCTTCTTTCAGACATCACCGAGCGCAAGCGGGCGGAGGAAGCCCTCCGCCAGAGCGAAGAGAAATACCGCGCACTGGTGACCAATATCCCTGACGTCGTCTGGACCGTGGACGCTGAACTCCATTATGTCTTCGTGAGCAAGGACGTCCAAACGGCCAGTGGCTTCTCCACCGAAGAGGTTCTTGAACATGGCTCCGAGCTTTATCTCGACGCCCTCCATCCCGACGACGCTCACAAGGTGAAGGAAGCCTTCCACGCACTTTTTACACATGGCCGGCCGTTTGACTTGGAGTACCGTCTGAAGCGCAAAGATGGGGAGTGGATTTGGCTGCACGACCGGGCTCTCGCCACTTACGAAAAGAACGGCATCCGGTATGCCGACGGATTGCGTGCAGACATCACCGAACGCAAACGGGCGGAAGAGGAGATATTGTTCAAGACGGCGCTTCTGGAGGGACAGTCGGAGACGGCGATTGACGGGATTTTGATCGTTGATGACGAGGACCACATCGTCCTGGCAAACAAACAATTTGGGCTCAACTTCGGAGTTCCGGATGAACTGCTAAGCACAAAGGACGATCTTATCGTACGCAAGTACGTGAAGGATCAAGTCGAGGATCCCAGCGCCTTTGTCGCGAGGGTTAATTATCTCAACAGTCATTGGAAAGAAAAAGGCAATGATGAACTTAAATTCAAGAATGGGAAGGTCTTTGATCGCTACTCTGCACCTCTCGTGGACTCGAACGGCAGGCACCGCGGGAGAATCTGGTATTTTCGCGACATCACCGACCGTAAGCGGGAACAGAAGGCCATTTTGGAGAGTGAGGAGCGCTACCGGACTTTGTTTGAGAACGCCCCGGTGGGAATCTATCGGACGACTCCGGATGGGCGCATTCTGGCCGGAAATCCGGCACTCATCAGGATGCTCGGCTATTCGTCCTTTGAGGAGCTGGCAAAATGCGATTTGAATAACATCTATTTCGCTCCCGAATATCCGCGCAGCCGCTTTATGGCTCTTCTGGAGGAGCAGGGGGAAGTCGCCGCATTGGAGTCCGCGTGGCGCAAATTGGATGGGAATGTACTTCATATACGGGAAAACGCCCGGGCCGTCCGCGATGCCTCCGGAAAACTCCTTTACTATGAAGGCACGGTGGAAGACATCACCGAGCGCATGCGAACGGAAGATGAGCACGTCCGCCTGGTTACCGCCATCGAGCAGTCCGCGGAAGCCGTGGTGATTACCAATCCCCAGGGGACAATCGAGTACGTCAATCCGGCTTTCACGCGAATCACCGGCTACACGCGCGCGGAGGCCATGGGACAGAACCCCAGAATCCTGAAATCAGGCAATCAGGACGAGGCTATTTACCGGCAGCTTTGGGAGACCATTCTCCAAGGAAAACCCTGGCACGGCGAGATCATTAACCGGCGAAAGGACGGAAGTCTTTACACTGAACAGATGAGCGTCACCCCGGTGCGGGGTGCACGCGGCGACGTCACCCATTTCATTGCCACAAAACAGGACATAACGGCGCGCAAGCAACTGGAACTCCAAGTTACCCAGGGGCAAAAGATGGAGGCGGTGGGACGGCTGGCCGGAGGAGTGGCTCACGATTTCAACAACCTGCTTACTATCATCAACGGGTACGCCCAACTCCTTATGGAACGGAGTACCCCTGAAGACCCGCGCCGGAGCATGTTCGACGAAATCCTGACGGCGGGAGAGAGGGCAGCTTCCCTGACGCGGCAACTTCTGGCCTTCAGCCGCCGGCAAGTCATGGAGCCAAGAGTCCTGGACTTAAACCATGTTCTTGCCGATACCGAAAAGATGCTTCGCCGCCTGATCGGTGAAGACGTGGATCTGAGGACGAAGTACGAGGCCGCTCTGGGACGCGTCAAAGTGGATCCGGGACAGATCGAACAGGTCATCATGAATCTGGCGGTCAATGCCCGCGACGCGATGCCGGAGGGGGGGGAGCTTCTCATCGAGACATCCAACGTGGAAGTGGATGAAGACTACGCGCGCAGCCATCCGAACATCAGTCCGGGCAAATACGTCATGGTGGCCGTGAGCGACACCGGTTGCGGAATGGACAAGGAAACACAGGCGCATGTCTTTGAGCCCTTTTTCACCACCAAGGAGAGAGGCAAAGGAACCGGCCTGGGGTTAGCCACGGTCTATGGGATTATCAAACAGAGCGGCGGCTTCATTTGGGTTTACAGCGAACCGGGGCACGGATCGAAGTTTAAGATCTACTTCCCCATCGTCGAGGAAG
>CAYTMD010000583.1:0-4018 GCA_964438685.1 uncultured Acidobacteriota bacterium | reverse complement strand
CGCAGTGTGACGCCGCGCGGCGACAAGAATGGCGCGGACATCAACCTGGCGCTCGACGCGCTGGAAATGGCTTTTACCCTCGACCACATCAACACTTTTGTTATCGTTGGCGGCGATAGCGACTTCATCGCGCTGGTGGAAAAGCTGAAGCAATATGACAAGCGGGTGTTCGTGGTGGGCGGGCGCCAGTTTACCTCCGGCATTCTGCAGAGAAATTGCCACGAGTTCATTTCCTACGAGAATCTGCTGAAGACGGGCGGTGACGGGGCTCGCGCGGCGCGCACCCAGCGTACCGCGGGGCGTAGCGCGGAGGGACGTGCGTTGTCCACGGCAATGCCGAACATTCAGCGCGCGCTGCAGATTTTGGCAGAGCGCGAGGTTGCACCGCAGCTTGGCCTGCTGAAAAGCACCCTGCTGCAGCTCGATGCCACGTTCAGCGAGCGCGACTACGGCGCCGGATCGTTCCTGGAATTCATCCAAAAACTCCGCAAGGCGGGTCTGGTGGAAATGCGCCGGACTGATCAAGGTTATCTCGTCGAGGTGGTGGAGGGCGAGGCCGCTCGCGAAGCCTCTGCTGAGCCGACGACGGAAGCTGCCGCAGTGGCGGAGACTGAACCGGTGGCGACGGCCGAAACCCCAACCGCGGAAGCTCCCATCAGTGACGTTTCAACCGGTGAGCCTCCGGTGGCGGCTGTGGTTAGCGCTGAGCCGGCTCCTGCGGTGGTGGCGCCTCTGCCTCCATCCCCGAGCACGGAGGAATCCCTGGCGGCGTTACGACAGGCTTTACCCGGCCATTTTGAGAAGGCACCCAACCGTCCGGTCTACCTGCGCCAGATTCGGCAGCTTTTACGCGCGGCCGGGAGTGCGGTGGACGAGCGGTCAGGATTTCGCGGCCTGCTCGATCTTCTGCACCAGGCCCAGCGCGAAGGATGGCTGCGCTTGCATCGCGACCGTAAGGGCGTGTGGCGCGTCTTCCCCGCCGGCGGCCCGGCTTCCGTAGCGGCGCCATCTCTACCGGCCGAAGTTACGACTGAGGCACCACTGGAAGTTGAAGTCGCCGGGCTGGAACCGGACCTCATTACGCCGGTCGAAACCGACGTGAACTGGGAATCCGCCGAGCTGCCGGAGGAGATCGCCGAGCCTCCGGAGCCAGTCCCGGCCGTGGTGATTGAGGAGGAGGTCGTGGCCGCAGTGGAAGCCGCGCCTCAACGCAAACCACGCAAGCCGCGCGCTCCTAAAGCGGCGGCAAAGACCACCACGAAGCGCAAGGCACCCGCGCGCCGCAAAGCCAAGGAGCCGGGAAAAAGCAGCGAAGAGTAAAAGGGGATCGGGTCATCTTTCCATCGGATCATCGGGTCATTGAGTGATTGGGCGATTTGCGAAGTCAGCAAATTGGTTTACCTCAGTGAGAAGACGAATCGATTTGCTTGGCCGAAAGGTTTTCAATGACCCGATGGCCAGATGATCCGATGACCCGATCCCTCAATGGCCCGATCTCTTTATCGTTCTTCCAACTCCAGCACCGCGATGGTGTCAAGATCATCGCGGGCGCTTGAGGGGATTTTGAGAACCAACCCGCCACCTGCTTCCGAGACTTCTCCCCGGCTTCCATCTTTCAAGAAATGTGCGGCCTTCACCTTGCCTGCCAGTGACGGGAGCGCCAGGGAAGCATCCTGCCAATCCAGAATGTGAACGTATACCTTGTTCTCCTGTCAGTTTTCAGGCATTTTTCCACCATGCTGTGACGGCGGAAAATCCGGTGGGGCGCATCACATCAACCCGCACGCGCGTGGGATGCTTCTCTTGAAACTCCATGCGAAGAGTGGCTTGCTGCCCCGGTAGGAGCTTGGGAAGCGCCATCGAACCCTGTTCCATGGGCAGGTCGTCAAATCCGAAGACAATCCAGCGCAGGGTATAGCCTTCCAGTGTATAAGTGGGCAGAGCCTTGCGCACGGTTACAGTGGCGCTCAGAGAACCCTCCGCTGCGGTGAGGTGCAGGCTCTCCACCGGGCTCGATTCCTGGCGCAGCGCTTCGAATGAGGGCTTGCGGTTGCCGTAAAGGTCTACGACGCCATGCACGCGCTGCTTCAGCGGCCCTATTCCCTTGTCGCCGATGTGAGTGCGATAGTCGTTGTAATCGAAGAAGATCGTTCCCGCCACAAAATCAGACTCGCGGCAGGCCTGAGTGTGAGCCCGCATGATTTCTGTGCGCCGGGCATCGCCTCCCAGCCGGTCAGGCTTGCACTCGCAATACCCGTATTCGGAAATCACCACCGGCTTGTTGGGGAATGCCTCGTGGATGAGTTGCAAGTTGCGCCTTACGGAATCGGGGCTCCCTGGATACCAGCTTTCGTAATACTCATTCCACTCGATGAAGTCGAGCAAACCCGCCGCGTCCTCACCGGGGGTGTGCTGAAGCGAGTTCGAGGCATAAGTCAGCAAGCGTTGCGGATCAAGCTGTCGCGCCACCTCGGCCATCCGCTGGATGAACACGCGCGAAACAGGGTTGTGCCCATCGACCTCATTGCAGAGCCCCCAGGAAACGATGCAGGGGTGGTTGCCATCTCGAACGATCATCTCGCGTAGTTGTTCGAGGCCGTTTTGCATGATTTCCGGCGTGGGCTCGTTCGTCATCCCTTCGAAGGTACCTCGTCCCCAGGAGGGAACCTCTTCCTGGAACAGGATGCCGTGGCGGTCACAATAGTCCAGCACGCGCTTGTCCTGCTGCCAGTGGACTCGCGTAAAGACGCAGTTGAGTTCCTTCAGGTCCTCGTGGTCGTGCGTAATCCATGCCGCGGGCTCCGCCATGCCATATTGGGGATTGCTTCCCGCCATGCGTTCCACGCCCATCAGCCACACGCGCTCGCCGTTAAGGTAGAATCCCGTGCCCTTGACTTCAAATTTGCGCGCGCCGAAGGTCTGGGTGAAGCTGTGAACCGGCTTCCCTCCTTGCCAGATTTCGACGATGGCCTGGTACAGGTGCGGATGATCGAAATGCCAGAGCTTCAGCGGAAGATCGATGGAGGTCAATTTCACATCATGGGCTGCACCTGGTTCAAGATGTACCTCTCCGGCCTTCTGGACGCGCGCCAGGGCCGTTCCTGAGCCTTCCTCGTGTATGTGGTAGGCAAAGGTCAGTGTCTGCGCCCTATCGCCAGCGTTTCGAACCGTCGCGCGAATATTCAGCGAGGTGTGGCCCGCATCGAGGTTCGGCACGGCGTCGATCCAAAGCCGTTCGATGTACGTGCTGGGGGTAACAAGCAGGCTTACGGGACGGGTGATGCCACCATCCGGAGCCCAATCGTACGATCTGTTGCGTGGAAGCATGTCGCCGTTAAAGGAGTTATCAACTTTGACGACGAGAGAATTCCTGGCGTCTAACCGCAGCGCGGGTGTGGCGTCAAAGGTGAACGCCGTGTATCCCCGCCCTCGATGCTCGCCGAGCAGTTGGCCGTTGAGCCACACCTTCGCGGTATGGAAAACAGCTTCAAACTCTATTCGGACGCACTGGCCGGCCCAATGTGAAGGGGCGTCGAGCTCAGTCCAGTACCAGCCGACACCCATGTATTCAGCATTCTCCGCGGAAACCTGCCAGGTGTGCGGAACCGTTACCTCCGACCGCGTGCCGGGCCCTTCTTTCGCCGATTTAAACCAGCCCTGCGACTCTCCCTCGCCTTTGGGATCGATGGCGAACGACCAACTCTCCAGGGGAATGACTGCTGTAGCGAGATCGGAACAAGATTCTACAGGATTCGGCTGCGCGCCTGGGAGCACCGTTGAGGTAAGCGCTACTGCCGCACCTGCGGTTCCAAGCTGTTTCAGAAAGCGGCGGCGAGGATGTTTGTCCATTTTGCGAGCTCCGGTAGCTGAAATTGATGAACTTGAATGAAATCAGGGGGCGTCACCATTGGGAGTCGATCCCGGGCGACAGGATGTTGGCAATGGCGAGGCCGGTGAGCGCGGTGGCGACGTCGCCGTCGGTGTGCGCGTGCTGCCCGCCTGCGGCATTCGCGTCCGG
>CAYTMD010000582.1:0-4022 GCA_964438685.1 uncultured Acidobacteriota bacterium | reverse complement strand
ACTCCTTGCAATCAACTCAATCTGTTCGATTTATAACCGGACAGTTCTGGTCACTCGCCACTCGTCACTGCTTTTGTGGTCTCTGGGCCAGTAGATCAAAAAAGCCCTGCTCGATTTCCTTGAGCTGCGATTCGAGTGTCAGGTCCGTGGAACCCAGTTCAGTTTCCAGGATGCAGTGCCCCGGCCCGAGGGTGGCATCGCCCATCAGTTCAGGAAGGGACTGCAAATCGTGCTGTTGGGAGAAGAATCCCTGCCAGGCCTGAACCTGATCAGGGTGAACCCGCAGACGGACACGTGTCCCGCTGACGACGTTGTCGAGCCCTACCCGGACGACTCCCGCCAGGAGCAAGGGGTCAACCTGCGCTTCCCGGTGCAATATCTTCCGCGCGATTGCCACGGCCAAAGCCACCACTTCCGCTTCCACTCGATGGAAGTAAGTTTCCCGTTCGCGGGCGAATTCGCGAACCGCCAGAGCCAGCGATTGTTTCTCGCCCGCCAACTTCTTTTCAAAATCTGCCAGCCTCTGCCCCAACCCTTCGTTCCGTCCCTCCGCGCGTGCGCGTGCTTCTCGCGCTCGAATCTGATCTTCGCTAACTGGCGGGGGACCGGATGGCGTGGTGTCAGGGGTCCAAAGGCCTTCCAGAGTAGAACTGTTTCCTCTCGACGCTGCCGGCATTGGTGCGGCGCCGGGAACCAACGGGGGTGGGTACACATACGCTTGCGCCTGCGAGTCCACTTCGTTGGTTGGCATATTAGGATTAGACAACATAGGCATCATCCCCAAAGCTCTTCAGCGTCAACTTTCCATCCGCTTCGAGCTTACGTGCCTGCTGCACGATTTCTTGCTGAGCTGTGGCCACTTCCCGGGAGCGGACAGGCCCCAAAGCTTCCATATCCTCTTTTAACATCTGAGAAGCGCGTGAAGACATGGTTTTGAAGACGTGATTCTTCATGTCTTCTGACGATCCCTTGAGGGCCACGGCCAGTGTCTTCTTGTCCAAATGACTCAGGAGCTCGCGCATACTGCTTTCCGGGACGGAAAGGAAATCTTCGAAGGTGAACATCAGATTGCGAATGCTGAGGGCCAGCTTGGGATCATCCTGCTCAATTGTCTCCAGGATGGTCTTGACGCTGGTGGGTTCAACGCGGTTAAGCATTTCGGATACGGCCTTTATGCCGCCATAGGCGCGGCGATTCTGTTCACCTAAGGCCCGAAGCTTCTTGTTGAGAACAAGGGAAATCTTCTGGACCATTTCCGGTGAGAATTGATGCATTTCGGCGAGTCGCCGCACAACTTCCGCGCGCGTCTTCTCCGGCAATAGCAAAAGTACTTCTGACGCCGACTTCAACCCCAGATGGGCCAAAACCAGGGCGATGGTTTGAGGATGCTCACCTTCCACGAACATCACGAGTTGCTGTGGGTCGGCCCTTTGCAGGGAGTCCAGGTTCGTGGCGCGGGCTTCCTGATAGCTCTCAACCTGCTTCAGCAATCTTTTTGCTCCGTCCTCACCAAAGGCCTTGACTAAGAGGGTTCGGGCATAATCAGCCCCGCCTTGCGAAACGTATTCCTCGGTAATAGTGAGGCGATAATATTCCTGAAGGATTTGGGACGCGGTTTCCGGCGAAATGTACTCCAGGTCGGAGATCTCCTCGGTGAGCATTTGCAGATCATCTTGAGGCAGGTTTCTATACACCAAGCTGGCGGCTTCATCGCCTAAAAGGACGAGGAGAATGGCAGCCTTACGCAGCCCGTGCAAGTTTTGAGCTGGTGGGTTTTTTGCAGTTTCTATGGCTGCCGTCATGACTTACCTTCCTGCCGCATCCAATTCTGAATCAGGCGGCTGGCTGCTGCCGGTTCTTTCTTAACTTTCTCTAATAGGTTCTTCTTCAACATGACGGCTTGCTTGGTCTCCATGGGAGAGTCCCCTAATTGTGACATTGAGGCTTCAAGTGCGGAGGCATCCTCGCTTTTCACGGCGGCTCCCCCCGATGGACTTCCAGGCAAGGCCACACGAGCAACTTTGGCCACGCCCAATTGTTTGGGGAGCTCTTGGAATGTGGTCACGATTTGGCGCTTGATGGGACGCAACACCAGCAGGTAGATCAGCAAGAACAGCAGGATGAGCGCCCCGTAGCGGATGACGTTAATCCACTTATCCACGATGGGTACCACGCGCTCAGTCAGGGTTGGAGCAGGAAGCTCCAGGGGCAGAACTTGAAACGAAAGATTCTCCACCGCCACCTTGTCACCACGCGTGGCATCGATCCCAATTGCCGCCGCCACCAAATCCCCGATCTGCTTCATCTCATCCGGCGTCCGCTTCCGGCGAGTTTCCACTTTCTGGCCATTCTCTTCCTTGGTGTCTGTCGCGTCATCCACGAGTACGGCAGCGGTAATCCGCTTAAGATTTCCTGACGGCAGCATGGTATGGCGGACGGTTTTGCTTACGGCGAATGTCTTATTTTCAGAGTGGAGACCCTGCGACTCAGCGTCCGCCGGGGCGGCTGGCTTTGCGGCGGGAGCGGGCTGCTTTCCGGGGACGTTGGACGTTGTTCCGGGAGTGCCTTGCGCGCCGGTCTCGCCCACGCTCTCCGTGGAAATCTGGGAGGTCAACACCACCGCGCCGTTCGGATCGTAGGTCTCCTGCATACTGTCACTGGTAGCCATGTCGTACTCCACCGTAACGTTGGCACGAGCTTTCCCCGGCCCCACGACGGGCTCCAGAGTGGCGACAATCTTGCGCGCAAGTGAGGTTTCAAAATCCGCCCAGGACCGAGGGCGGCTTTCCGTGCCGCCGCGCGCCAGGATCGGCATTCCACCATCGGCGTTAATCAGCGTCACGTTTTCCGGCTTCAGGTTATCAACCGCGCTGGCCACGAGGTGAGTGATGGCCTCCTGCGCATCGTCACCAAGCTTTCCAGCGCGAAGCTTAATGACCACGGAAGCCTTTGCCTCGTGCTCCTGCTCCGTGAAGAGCGATTCCTGCGGCAGCACCAGGTGGACTCGCGCTGCCTCAACGTCTCCCAGGGTTTGAATCGTTCGCTCCAGTTCGCCTTCCAGCGCCCGTTGGTAGTTCACCTTTTCCGCGAAGTCGCTTCCCGCCCAATTCGGCTTGTCGAAAAGTTCGAACCCCAGCCTGCCCGACTGCGGCATCCCTTCCGAAGCCAGATCGAGGCGCACTTTATCAAGCTGGTCGGCGGGGACACTGATGCCTGTCCCATCGCTCGTCAGTTCATAGGGAATGTTCTTTTCCGACAGCCGGTGAGATAAGGCCTGCGCATCGCTGGAGGACAGTCCGGAATAGAGCGTTTTGTAGTCGGCCTTACCAAATAATGCAACGAACACCCAGATTGTTCCCGCCACGGCAGCAGCCCCGACTGCGATCGTGATCTTCTGGCGGAGCGTGAGGCCCTTCACGAAGGTGACGATTTGGTTGATTATCTGGTCGGCGTTTACAGCCATGATCTAATAAACCTAAAATTGCATCTGGGAAATTGTCTGGTACGCCTGCACGATCTTGTTGCGCACCTGCATCATCATTTGAAAAGTGAGATCCGCTTTCTCCACCGCCACCATGGTGGTGTGAAGATCCTGCCCGTTACCTTGCAGCACACTGGCCACCTGCTGGTCGGCCCCGGATTGTACCTCCTGGACCTTATCCATCGCGCCTTCCAGCGTTTGGAAGAACTCCGACTTGCCGAGGGCTGGCTTGCGAACGTCCAGTTGGACGTTTCCCCAGTCGATTTGTGGTAGACCCGAAATTGTATTGCTCACAGCCATGTCCCTTCTGCCAAATCCAGGAGTCGGAAGACAGGAGTCAGGAGTCAGAATTGAGAAGGCAGAAGCAACGCAACCTAAGCGAAATCGTTCTGCCGCTTCTCTCGAATTCTCTTGCCGCCTCCATTAAGAGGCCGTCCTGGGGCCCAGTATTGCTCTGGCCTGTGACTACTTCCGCAACACTTGGGTTTTTGACCCCCTCACCCGTCCCGCCCCGGCTGATGACGGCGCCGGTTGCGGTCCA
>CAYTMD010000581.1:0-4027 GCA_964438685.1 uncultured Acidobacteriota bacterium | reverse complement strand
CATCAGCCGCGCTTTTCCCCCATATGCTCCCACGGGCAGGCCGCCGCCAATAATCTTGCCCAGCGTTGTCATGTCCGGATCAATTTTGTATAGTTGCTGCGCGCCGCCATAGGCAACACGAAAGCCCGTCATCACCTCGTCGAAAATCAGGATGGTTCCCTGCTCGTGCGTCAGTGACCTCAGCCTTTTCAGAAAGCCCGGCACCGGCGCCACGCACCCCATGTTGCCCACCACGGGTTCCACAATGACTGCCGCCAGTTGGTGGCGATGGGTGCTGAAGGCTTCTTCCAGAGCCGTCAAATCGTTGAAAGGTACCGTTACCGTAAGTTCTGCGAGCGCGCGCGGTACACCGGGACTGTCAGGCAAGCCCAGCGTGGCCACGCCGGAGCCAGCCTTCACCAGCAGACTATCGCCATGACCGTGATAGCAGCCTTCGAATTTCAAGATCTTGTCGCGTCCCGTGGCCGCCCGCGCCACGCGCAGGGCTGAAAGCGTCGCCTCCGTGCCGGAATTCACCAGGCGCACTCGCTCAATGGAAGGATAAGCCTCCACAATGCGCTCTGCCAACTCCACTTCCCGTGGGGTGCAGGCGCCAAAACTGGTTCCGGTTTCAGCCGCTCTCGCCAGTACTTCCACCACCTCCGGGTGGGCATGGCCCAGGATCAGTGGTCCCCAGGACAGCACGTAGTCGATGTAACTCTTGCCATCGACGTCGGTCATTGTGGAGCCTTTGCCGCTGGCCATGAAAATGGGGTCACCACCGACGGCGCGGAAAGCACGCACCGGAGAATTCACTCCGCCTGGCATTAATTGGCGGGCCTTGGCGAAAAGCACCTGCGATTTGGTTGGCATATCCTCGATTCCTCGTTTGAAAAGCGCGTGGCCTGCACCCGCTTAAAATGGTCCAAAACCCTCGCCCGAAGGGAGAGGTCGTAAGTCGAAGGGATGCGGCAATGCGTTCCAAACTTTATCATGCACATCGTAACGCCGCCACCAGAAGCTGATTATGATAGAACATCCTTTGCTGCCGTGCCCCTCGTCGGCAAATTGCACTCCTTGCACGCCGTGCCGGCTCAGGGCAAAATGAAGGAAACTCTTGGGAGGACGGCAAGACCTTATGAGGCGACGCGCAACCAAGTTATTGCTGGTAGCAATCTTGCTGGGCCTGTTGTCGGATCTCGGCGCCAGCGCTTTGATTAATTGGTCCGCGCGCGGCAGGACCTATTCCGACGTTCACCTAATCCCCCACCGCCCTGTCGGACTGATGCTGGGCTGCTCAAAAATTATGCCTGATGGCGGCACTAATCAGTTCTTTCGCAACCGCGTTGCGGCGGCCGCGGAACTCTATCGCGCCGGGAAAGTCGACTACCTGCTGGTAAGTGGCGACAATCACATCCACGCCTACGACGAAGCCAAGGACATGAAGAACAGCCTTAATGAGTTGGGAGTGCCGCGCGAGAAAATCTACTGTGATTATGCCGGCTTCCGGACTCTGGACTCTGTCGTTCGCGCCCACGATGTTTTCGGCCAAACACAAATCACCATTATTTCGCAGGAGTTTCACAATCGGCGCGCCATCTTCATTGCCCGCCACCACGGCATGGACGCGATCGGCTTCAACGCCGCAGAAGTAGATGCCTACGACAGCTTCAAAACCCACTGCCGCGAGCAGTTGGCCAAGGTGAACACGATGCTTGATATTTTCCTATTCCGCCGGAGGCCAAAATTCCTCGGGCCGAAGGTGCCCATCGGGACCACGCCGCAGGCGGAACCGACGTAAGCTCCGGCTCCCTCCGTCCAGCTATTGATACGAATGCTTTTTATGCTTATTCATCCACGCGCGCCGTTCAACTTTGCTCAAACGCTGCGGTTTATCCTGGCGCCTCCCCCCTTGCTCAATGGCCGGCAGTTCGACCCCTTGTTGGACTACTACGTAGATGGCGAATACCGCCGCGTGCTGGAACTCGGGGAGCAACTGATTCTCTACGGAGTGCGTGAGGAGGGGCACCCGGACAAACCCGCATTGCGAGTGCGGCTGCTGGCCGGGCCGGACAATGAACACACTCGCCAGGCCGTGGTCGCGGAAGTCGCGCGTCAATTCTCCACTGACCTGGACCTTCAGCCCTTTTACCGGCTGGCCGCGGCCGACCCAGTGCTTAGCCAGCTCATCGTTCACTTCCGCGGTATGCGAGTCCCGCAAGCTCCTCACGTATTTGAGATCCTGATTTCCGCCATTATCGAGCAGCAAGTCAACCTGTCATTTGCGCACAAAGTAAAGAAGGCGATGATTGACGAGTATGGCCGCGGGGTGGATTTCGAAGGCCGCCGCTACTGCGCATTTCCCGAACCCGCCGCGCTGGCCATTACCACTCCCCGCGAATTGCTGCGTCTCCAAGTCTCCGGCCCCAAGGCCCGGTACATCATCACCATTTCCCGCCTTGCTCTTGACGGATCGCTTGACCTGGAAAATCTGCGGCAGCTTGAACCGGCACTCGCTCAGGAAAAGCTATTGGAGCTGAAGGGAGTGGGTCACTGGACGGCACAATATGTCGGGCTGCGGGCGCTGGGACATCTGGATTGCCTGCCCGCCGCGGATGTGGGCTTGCAGAAAGTGATCCACTATTTCTACGGATTGCGCAAAAGGCCAACCCCCGAGCGCACGCTCAAAATGGGCCGAGCGTGGCGGGGTTGGCAGAGTTACGCCACCTTCTACCTGTGGCTCACCTACTGGGAAAATGCCGAATGGAAGAGTAAGGTCCGGGAGGAAATCAGGGGGCGAAAGTAGGGCCTAGCACAGCGTGGCAGAGCCGCAAAAGAAAACCAAAAGGCAAATGCGTAGCGCGGACCTGTTTTGTAGGTCCGCGGTCCTTCCCCGATTGACCGTGCAAAGCCGCGGAGCTACAAAAACAGGTCCGCGCTACGCTCGCTTGGTTGGTGGTGTTCTCCAAGAAGACCTGCCAAATCCGAGGGTGGCTCCCGGTCGTTGAGATTTGTATTTCTTGCCAGGTAAGAACCGCAGACCTCAAAGGCGGAGGTCTGCGCTACGCTCGCTCTTCCCCCTTCTAGATGCGCACTTGGATAGTCTTTTTCATGTTCACGTGGCTAGCGTACCGCAACATTCGTCATGGGCGAACTAAAATGCAAAAAATTCGGGAACCCGGGAATGCGGTTGTATTCGCACGGAGAGCGCGAGCCTTGGAGAGGCCGGCTGGCGCAGGGCGCAGCCCGACGTTTCGAAAAATGATCCAGGCAGCCGGAGCTTGAAATGAGGTGCGTCGATGGGCAGCAGGGTAACCTCCATACACGCCTCGAGGATCGCGAGTCGCATGGCTGGGCTCGCCATGCGCCAGCCGGCCGACACGGTTTCCTTCCGTTTCCTTCTCTCAGAATTGCTTTGGGATGCCAGCCTGCTTCAATACCGCATTGGCCGTGTGGCGGGACAGAATCTTGTGGTCGACGGGAAAGCGGCGCTCCGTGATGGGGCTATACCAGATTTCGTGATCCCCGCGACCGGGGCGTTCAAAAATGCACCCGTGAGCACGGAGAATTTCCTTTAATTCCGGCGTGAAGGTTGCCATCAGGGGACCACGGGCACGGAGGCGGTTTCTTCATGGTGGGCACGAACCAGCACGCTGACGGACTCTTGCCCCGGATCGAGGCCGCCGTTGAGCTCAAAGAGTTCCGGCACCAAAACCCGGACCTTCTCCATCAACGCATTCATGGATTCGGCTTCTGCCACCAAGCCGGGGATGTCGTCACTCTCCGCAACCCAGACTCCTGCCTCAGAATCCCAACGCGCTTCGACGTGATAAGTGCGACTCATGGCTGGCCACTCCCACGCACAAGACTACCATCTGCGGATGCCTATTACAACCGGGGACCGGGTAAGAGGGGAAAAGGAGCCAGCAAGCGCGGACCTGCTTTTTAGGTCCGCGGCTCTTCCTGTGCTGGCAACGAGAAGCGGCTTTTTCATTAGGATGTTGCTCCCCCTGCAATTATTGTAGAATAGGCAACAGAGGAAACGATG
>CAYTMD010000580.1:0-4038 GCA_964438685.1 uncultured Acidobacteriota bacterium | reverse complement strand
TTTCCATTCCCGGCACGCGCGTCTGCACGTCGCGGAACATCTGTTCGTAATCCGGTTCCAGGCAATAGCCCACCGTGTCAGGCAGGTTCAGCACGGTGGCGCCAGCCTCCACGGCCGCGTGGCAGCACTCGATCAGATAGCTGCGGTCAGTGCGGCCCGCGTCTTCGGGAGAGAACTCCACATCCTGGCATTTTGATTTGGCATGCGCCACGGCCCAACTGATCATCTCCAGAATTTCCTCGCGCGTCTTGTGCAGCTTGTATTGAAGATGAATGTCGGAGGTGGCGAGGAAGGTATGGATACGCGGGCGCGCGGCCTCTTTCAAGGCTTCCCAGGCGCGATCGATATCAAGCTCATTGGCGCGTGCCAGGGCGGCGACAATCGGCCGCCGGATTTCCGCCGAGATGGCTTTCACCGCTTCAAAATCGCCGTGCGATGCGATGGGGAATCCGCCTTCCAGAATATCGACGCCCAGACGATCGAGTTGGCGTGCCATCTCCATCTTCTCCGGCAGATTCATACTGCAGCCCGGGGATTGTTCGCCGTCGCGCAATGTGGTGTCAAATACGAAGAGCTTTTCTGGCATCTTTCCTCCATCAGTTCTTGCAACGCCCAGCCTGGGGGGGCAGCCAATTCGGGACAAGGTACGATAGAGCACTCGTGCCCATGATAAAATCATATTGCGCGCCCACATGCCCCACACTTTCGAGGTGTTCGAGTCACATTGTCCGACCGGTCGGATGGCTGCGTCAAGTTTATAATTTTTCTGATATCATAAGCATGTCTTATAGGAGCCGCCCCCCATGGAAATTACCCAACTGGAAGCCTTTGTTGCCGTGGTTGAGGAGAAGAGTTTTTCGCGTGCCGCGCTCCGCATGTTTCGGACGCAACCAGCCGTCAGCCAGTCCATCCATCGCCTGGAGGAGTGGGCGGGCGAGCCGCTGCTTGACCGTTCCAGCAAGAGCGGAGTGCTCACTGCCTCGGGCCGCCTTCTCTACGATTATGCCAAGAAGGTTCTGAACCTGCGGGAGGAAGCGCGCTCGGCCCTGGGGGAGCTTCAGGCGCTGGAGCGCGGCAAGGTGACCATTGGCGCCAATGAGAGCACGGCGCTCTACCTGCTTCCCATCCTCAAGCGATTCCGCCAGCGCCATCCTCGCGTGCAAGTGGCCGTGAAGCGCAGCCTCTCGCGCGAAATTCCCAATGCGCTGTTGCGTTATGAAATCGACCTGGGGGTTCTCTCTTACAACCCGCAAAATCCCGATCTGGAATCAGTGGTGGTAAGTGTGGATGAGCTTTGCCTGATCGTGCCGCCGAAGCATCGCCTGGCGCGCTCGGCGGGAATCAGCATTCGTGAACTCGGGCAGGAGCAATTCATCGCGCACAACATCTCTTCGCCTTACCGGGAGCGCGTCATTGAGGCCTTTGCCCGCCATCACACGCCGCTCCAGATTGTGGCCGAGTTGCCTACGGTGGAGACCATCAAGAAATTTGTCGGCATGGGAATGGGTCTGGCCTTCGTTCCGCGCATGTGCGTGCAGGAGGAGTTGGCGCGGCAGGAGTTTGTCGCCGTGCCGGTTAGCGAATTGCGCATCCAGCGGAAACTTCGTTTGACCTACCGCCGTCACGCGTCTCTCTCCGCCGCCGCGCAGGGTTTTCTGGAAGTGGCCCGCGCCCTGGCCGCCACCACACCGCCGCATGACGAGCCCCCGGAAGCGAAATAACAAGAGCCGGTTACAAGAGCAGGTTACAGGTGACAGGTTATAGAGGTAAGGTTCCAGGGCCTACTGAGGTACGCAAAATAGAGTGACGAACCCAGCGTACCGCCGGCATCCAGCTCCAGCGTACCGCCGGCATCCAGATCCAGCGTAGCGCCGGCATCCAGATCCAACGTAGCGCCGGCATCCTGCCGGCACCGGAAAATGCCGCCGGGACGGCGGCTCTGCGAGGAGCAAGTAGTGTGAACCTGCAGCCCAAGGTCCGCGGCTTTCAAATAGCGCAGATTCCATCGTCACGAGAGCAGGTGTAGCCACGGTCAGTGCAGTCTTGTAGCATGAACCCCTATCAGGAGACAATCTAAATAACCCATGATTACCGTTCGATGTTTTTGCCTTCACTTAGACCGACCGTATCGGTGAGACTCGCGCCTGGCTGATGAAGCGGAAGCGAGTTCTGCTGGAGAGCAACTCGCCGAGGAATAGTCAGCTGGAGACTCCTCGATCCGATGGGGCGGGGGGGGTGTGAGGTCCCGCAAAAAACCGTGCAACGAGGTGTCTGTCCCAATCGCCCCCATCGCCGCGATAGGGTTTATACTGGCGGGCGTCCGGGATTCAGAATCGGAATCCTGAGTTCACGAGGGAGTCGCGATTGTATGGCAATTTCCAGGAGGACCGGCCTACGCAACGTGTTGGCTTCAACGGTTCGAGCCGCCCTGTGGGGAGGACTCGGCCCACTGGGTGTTGTGCTTCTAATGGGCGTAGCGGAATGTGAAACTGACATCCTATGGCAGGAAAACCACGGAGCCCTGGCATTCCTATGCACACTCGTTGCGCTGGCCATGATCAGCGGCTTCTTTTGGCTCTCCGAAAAGTCCACTTCGGATGCGACCATCGCGAAATGGGTAACTGTGCCTTGTACGCTTTTGGCAATCATCCTCTTTCTCGCTTTGTGCGCGTGGAGATGCTCTGCGGTGATAGTCTCTGGAGGCGCCACCCCGCTCCCCCAGAATTGGAGCCTTGGGTGGGAATATAAAATGCGGGAGCGTTTCTTGCTGCCTCGTGCTGAAGCCATCTTCGGCGAAAATATGGGTAGATACCTTTGCTGGCATTTCCCTCATGAGCGCAGTTTCGAGAACATTGCATTCGGAGGCAAAGAGTCATCCATTATCGCCGACCCCGACCCCCTGCCATTAGCCCTTGCCGCTCATACGATAGGCGAACCTGGAACTTTTTCTGTTTACAGCATCTTCCCGCTTGATGCACCGCTGATCAACAAGGTACTGACCGTCACCGCAGTTGGATCGCGTAATGGCTTCGGATCGTCGATAGTTCAAGATAAGTACGGGACTTATGCCGGTAATGATATGAGTTCGGGCTTCAAGGTAACTCTGGCCGTTCCAGAAAGCCTGACAATTCCCGTGGTCGTTAGGGGCACCGTCACGGTTCCCGTC
This sequence comes from uncultured Acidobacteriota bacterium, assembly GCA_964438685.1. Lineage (GTDB taxonomy): Bacteria > Acidobacteriota > Terriglobia > UBA7540 > UBA7540 > Bog-366. Next base: position 872 of record CAYTMD010000580.1, on the reverse strand, counting down.
GAATACGCCAAGTTGACCGCCCCTGGCAGCGAGAAATTTACTGTTACCGAAACGAACGCCACCGCGCGATGTGAGGCCTTATTGGTGCCGAAATCGTACGATTCGGCGCAAATTAACCAGTTCTTTGCTGACAATGACGATCTGGCGGTTGAGGTCTGCGTCGAAACGCTTCTGGTATCAATTTTGGCGATTTTGGCCGTGATCGCGGTGGCTCACCTATCGAAGATGCCGCGGAAGCGGGTAGTGGGAACCGGCCAATTTTGACCGGGAGCGGGTAGCCACACTCATTGTGCGTCTGATTGCGGCCCTTTCGCATCGTTGATACACCCAATCGAAATTGCCACGGTAGCCACGGACAGTGCTTTTCTGTCCGTGGGCTTTTCCCATGATGCTAACCCTTCCATCGATTATGGCCGCGATAATGGCACTTCACGCGGGTACTTGAAAGGTTCGGGGGGACGGTGGTAATCTCCCGGCGTGTCCAACGTCCACAGGCTGCGCGTGACTGACTGCATCTTCTTCGTCAACGTAAACCTTCGTCCCAGGATTAAGCGATTCAATGAATCTGAGTTCGAGTTGCTCCTTCGAACATTGGAGGCTTCGCGGCGAAGGTTGGGGTTTCTGCTCTGCGGCTACGTCCTGATGCCTGACCACTGGCATGCATTGATCTGGCCATCGTATCCGCTGCGAATTGACCAGGTGCTGCACGATGCCAAGAAGATCATGACACTGCGGCTGCACGCCCGGCGCGGAACCTGCGGACCGCTTTGGCAGCATCAATTTTGGGATCGGTTCGTGCGCCACGAGAAGGAATTCGGCGAGCGCCTGGATTACATGCACCTGAATCCTGTGAAGAAAGGACTGGTGAAGCG
>CAYTMD010000579.1:0-4043 GCA_964438685.1 uncultured Acidobacteriota bacterium | reverse complement strand
GCGGATTGCCGTAAATGTCCGACTTTTTAGTGGTCATTTTGTCCATGCTTCCTTTTTTTTCATACACATTCCTGCTTCGAACGTCATTTACTAACATCTTTTTTAGCAGGCCAGTCCCAAGTAGTGGCATTTAATTGGTTTAAGGTGTGACGGATTCGCCGCAAGGGGCAGAAGTTGAAGTCTTCCACTTTCGACATGAGCAGCCTTATTTTCGCCAGGCTCGGGCTTGCCTATCGACTATACCTACAAAGCTAGCCTTTGTCAAGACAACAATGAGGCGCCGGGGGCTTGGCAGCCATATTTTCCGTGCTCTCCGGACCGGCTCCCCCCAGCAATGAAGGCGTAGACCACATGGACGGTTTGGCGATTAACCGTCAACTGGCGGTCGGCGAGTCCGAACCGGAGCAATGAATCTGCGAAGGACTGGGGGCGGCGGACGGAACGACCGGGAAGCTTGCCACGAAACCAAGCGGGCGGGTAGAAGGAAGGATGCATTTTGCCGGGGCTTATCGGGAAGTCAGGCGCAAGGGTAGTGCAAGGCGTGGTCTCTGGCAGTCTTTTGATGCCTGACCGTGGCTCCCTACTTACGAGTTAGGGGGGGGCCGAGCAAGGAATGCTCTCAAAATCTTTTTAGAGTTAAACTTGTTCGATGAGTCTCAGAGAACAGAGGGTCGTATTCGTAGGGCCAGACAAAGAAAATACCGAGCGCCAGATTTTCGAGGCATTTTGCGCGGTTCATCCAAACTTCGCAGGTCGTGCACTGAAAGACTGTCGAAGAGGTGCCAATCCACCTGATTTTCTATGCCACGATTTCTCCGGAAATCGCATTGGCGTCGAACTAACGGAATGGGTTAACGAGAGTCAGATCGCGAGCCAGAAGCCCCGGCAACAACTATATTCAGCTTATTTGCGCATCATCAGCAGCGAACGCGAATGTCCCCCGTGCAACATTGAGAATGTTACGCTCGAGCTGAAAAGCAGGACTCGCCCTCGTGCCTCAAGGGCAACCGTGTTTCGTCGGGAGTTGTTTGATTGTATCCAGCAAGTTGACAGGAACTGGGACGCCTCGCGCGGCTCGCGGGCGCGTGAACAGTTCGAATTTCCGAACTACCCATCCCTGTGTGAGTGCGTGGCGTGGATAGAGTATTGGCCCTATTGGCCCTGTTCACCATCCGACAGGGCAACAGGAGTCCAATGGATTCGCTTTCCAGCACGCGGGGGCTTTTACAGCTCTCAGTTGATGGTGGAAGCGCTCTTGGAGAACCTCCGGAAGAAAATCGCAAAATACGCAGCGCTACATCAGAGAGAGAGAGACTCGATGAGCTTTATCTCGTGGTCTACTACAACAGTGCGATACTATACAACACACCGTACGATACTCCAGGTTTCGGTTTTCGGGACGTTGGAGAAGTCGCCAGCCAACAACTGTCGTTGAATCCCGGGCAATTCCAGAAGGTCTTCTTGTTCAGTCCGATTGAGAAGAACGGAAAAGTCCTCGAGATCTGGCCCCGCCCCAATTATTTGGGGCTCAACAACGATAAAAGTGAGACCAGAAGGTCTTAGCCATGACCGTTGAGCAAGCATAGCGCGGAACTGTTTTGTTGATTCCGCGCCACTTGGGCGCGGTCGGGGAGAAAAGCCGCACGCCTTGAAGAATAGGACTGTGCTACCGACTAGATGACTTGGCGCTTGGGGCGATATTTTACGCTCGCAGCTTGAACGGTTTGCGCATCGCCGCAACACTGAAACTTTATTGGTTCCGTGTAGGGGAACTTTCGGGGTTGTCTCCCTGGTTCAAAGCATGGGGTGTCGAGAAGCCCAAATTCTTTACCGCATTTCGGGCATGCCACCGTCGCAATAAGCATATCCATTTCGCCTGCCATGTGTTGCCCCAGTCTGCGATTTTACCCTATGTGAATGCTTAGTGGGTATAGGCCCCCGGCTTGACACGTGGTCAATGGCTGTTCCTCGGCGCGGTCTATGAGGTCTTCGCGCTCATACCCCTTCCGGGTGGCCCTCCCGTGGCGTTGTGTCTCAATCCTTCCTCGTTCCCCATCTCCTCAAGGCCGCGCCAAATCTTTCTAATCCCATCGCAGCCATCTGGCCGCCTCGCATACCGATAAGAACACCAAGAGACGCACCAACCCACGGATGCGTGGGAGTCGCCATCCCCCCCGCCACCGCCCCGAGCGCCCCACCCATGATCATAGCCGGCGATATGAACGGTAGCGGTATGGCAGTCGGCGTCGGCATCATGTGCACGAAGGTTGGGCAGAACGGCCCAACGCTGGTCGGGAACGCCTTGCGCTCTTCGCTAGCGGCAATGAAATACTTATAATACTGGTTCATTGCCCACAGGACCCAGAGCGTACTAAAACAAATAAACGCCATCAGGTCGGCGAGGGTGATGGCGTGTGTAGTGCCGAAAATCCATTCGTCAAAACGGGATGAAACATAGACAAGAGCCACCATGAGGAAGTACCCAGCCCCGAACCCAAGCTCCCCGAAGAACCTGGTCAGGGTTGACCCTCGAATTTCCCGCTCGCTTCTTAGCACGCGACCAAGCTCATGGTGCGCATCCGCGAAGTCCGGCTTGAAGCGGATGGCGGTGCGGTATTCCGCTATGGCCCCGTCCACGTCGCGTTTGTTGTGGAGCCCAATGCCGAGGGCGTAGTGCGCATATGCATTCTCGGGGTTCAAGCGCACCACCTCGCGAAATTCCATCATGGCCCCGTCCTGTTCCCCCTTGATGAAGAGCGCGGCGCCGAGCTGATAGTGCGCCGCCTCGTAATCGGGATTCAAGCGCAGCGCCTCACGGAATTCCGCAATAGCCCCGTCCAATTCCCCCTTGTCACTGAGCGCAAAGCCAAGGTTGTAGTGCGCGTTGGCGTAGTCCGGCTTGAGGCGGATCGCCTCACGGAATTCCACTATCGCGCCGTCATTGTTCCCCTTTTGTCCCAGTTCGACGCCGAGGCCGTCGTGTGCCGCTGCAAGATTCGGGTTCAGACGCAATGCTTCACGGTATTCCTCGATGGCTCCGTCCGGGTCGCCCTTCCTTCCGAGGGCCACGCCGAGGTTACAGTGACCCTCTGTGTCGTCTGGCTCCGATAGCATAAATGGCTCCCCTTCCCCGCCTCACGCGGCTGTCGAGGAATGAGAAGAAATTATGGGCGGATTCTACCACGAACGAAGCGAAGAAACGCGCCGGAAAGTAGGCACGCTTGGGTAGTCACCAAGCGGGCGTAGCGTCTAATCGATTGGTCTTTCAGGATGTACAGGGAGGGGGCCGCAAGGTGAGAGCAAGGCGTGATTTAGTCGCTGAACTCTGAGTCTGGAACCGTCTCGCCGCTGGTCGTTTCCACGTTGTCCGCAGGACGCGAGTTGAGAGTCGGGATGGCGCCACCAGTCAGAGTTGAGACAGGCGGGTTGCGCGGGCAGCCCCCGGTGGACCCTCCTTCCCCCGCCGGATCGCCCGCTCTACTTGCCGTATAACGCCCAACCCGTACGCCCTGAACGTCAGTAATGGAACCCGGCCCTGGCTTAGATTCACTCACCTTTCAGTATCCTGCCTCGGTGGCTACGCTGAACAGGCCGATACCTCCTGAGCCAGCTAAAACTCCGGTGAACTCCCGGCGATTAAATTTCAACACGACCCACCTCCAAGGTACCAGTTGAAACCAAGCTCCCGATCTTCGCTCCCCGAAGCCATATGATCGTGGCTCTGAAACGCAGGAGGATGTTAGCCAACACGCACATATGTTTGGGCGTAGTTTTGCCTGCCGCGTTTGGAGTCAAACGCCCGTTCGAAGGCGAGCGCGCCAGCGCCGAGCACGCCACCGTAGTATCCAAGTTCCGGCGCCATCACCCGAAGCTCCTGATTCTCCCACGGGCGGACCAGCCTGGCCAGTTCGTCATTGAGAACAGAAATCGGCAGGGGATTGTTCTCAGGCAGGCCGCCTCCCAAAAGCAGAGCTTGGGGCAAATCTATTCGGGGGAAACTTCAATGGCATTGATGCGGGGATAGTTCCGTACTGGCACGAAGT
>CAYTMD010000578.1:0-4067 GCA_964438685.1 uncultured Acidobacteriota bacterium | reverse complement strand
GAACGAAGCGCCCACTCGGCCAGAAACTGTGTCATGTCTTCTTCTCCCGGCGGGATGCAATCTTCTCCGCCAGCCGCTTTAACTGCTCCGGTTCGAGTAACTGGTTGTCCACCAATCCCACCAGCAAATCCTCCACCGACCCGCCGCAAAAGCGGTCGATGAGCTGCTGCGCCGCCTGCACCGCCACATTGCGCTGGGTGTGCACCGCGCGGTAAATGAAAGTCCGCCCGTCCACGTCATGGGTAACGTAGCCCTTCTCTTCCAGGTTGCGCAGGAGCGTGCGAATCGTCGAATCCTTCAGCGCGCGCTGGCTGGCCAGGCCTTCCCGGCACATCTCGGCCGTGCAGTGGGGATGCGCCCATACGTAGTCCATGATGAATTGCTCGAGCGGGGTGGGAGTTCTGCGGTTACGAATGTTAAACCTCATAATGTTAGATTTTCTAGCACTTCTGGTCAACGATGTCAAGCGCTTTGAATTTGGCCGAATTTATTGAATTTTGCAGTGAATTGGCAGCAAGAACCGGGAACAAAATAGCGGAAGGAATTTCGCACAGAGGTCGCGGAGATAAGGCACAGAGACCACGGAGAGATTCCGAGATTTACTCCGTGCCCTCTGTGGTCAAACGGTTCGATCCTCCCAAAGAACAAACACTCCGCGAACTCTGTGTGAACCGTCCATAAGTCTGCACTGTGCTCATTGGTTTCATGACTAACACGGGCGAGCTACTAACTTTTGATACCTGGCACTTTGCACCTATATTCCTCACATCGGAATTTCAAAGTGCGGCGAGAAATCCAGCACTGCATAATTCACCAGGGCGTCGAGCAGAGAGGTGGCATAGGGGTCGGAGTTATAGGTGGTGGCGAGTGAAAACGTGCAGATCAGCAGCTCGCCTTTGCCGGCTTTGGCTTGCACCAGGACTCCCGCGTTGGCGTGGATCCAACCGTAGAACATCCCTGCCAGCACATCATTGAAATTCTGGGGAGGGATTCCCGTGACAACCGCCGCCGGCGTAACCGCCTGGGTTTCAAATCCGCCCAGCGTATCGAATCCCAAGGCGTCAAACGGTGGACGGTCCTTACGCAGCCAGAGGAAATCGGAAATCCAATTGCCGCTGTAGTCGCTTCCGGCGCGTGGAGTCACCTCAATTCCAGGGGCCAGCGTCATGGCGTCAGTGGCAATCAGGATCACGCGCGCCCCCGCCCGCAGCTTGGCTTTTACGGTGTCATCCAGCGTGGAGGTAATCAACACGGGGAAAGCTTCCGAGCCGGAAGGCGCAAGGTAACTGCGGTCGCGCATGTCATTGACCAATCGACGCAGGCGGCCGGGTGGCGGATCGTAGAATGATACGGGGTGGGGTAAATCGAGAGGTTTGATGGAGTAGAAATAATAATCCTGGGAATTCTGCGCGACAGGTTTATCCGCCACAACCAGTTGCGCCTTCAGGGACCGTTTTACCGGAGCAGTGCCGGCCGGGGCGGGGAAGCGAATGGTTCCCACTTTGGCCACGCCCGCGGTGGGCATGGCAGCCACGGGAAGACTGCCGGCCAGCGGCGTGCCTTTTAACGCCCAATCCACTTTTCCGCCCGCCAGATCGCCGGGGCCATAGTGCGAAACATCGACTTCAACCTCCACCGTCTCGCCCGATTTGTAATTGCGCTTGTCGCTGTGGAGAGCGACAAAATCGTCCTGTTGGAGGGTGAGCAGCGTATCGCCAAATATCTTGGGGTTTCGCCACATATCCAACAGGCCATTCGCCTCCCAATTCACGTCGGTAAATTCCGTAATAACATAACCTTGAATTTCGGGGTGCGAGCGCAGTTCCCCAATTTCATATTTCAGCGATTCAAATTCATGCCACTCGGTGGCTTCGCTCAAGCTTTTCAGATCGGGAAAAAGCGAACTGTACTGATAGTCGGTGAAGCGCTTCTCCAGACCCTCCGGCTGAGTGATTTCACTGCCACCGAATTCGCGGTTGAACCACCACGGCTTATCCTCCGGCACCTGCGGCAATCCCCAGTTGCCGAATTCTGAGAGCACCAGCGGTTCGTTGCCCTTGGGGGTGGCGTCGGCGTAAGGGCTGAAGAGCCATCCGGGGCGCTGCGCCTGGTCATCCACCACGCGATCGAAGTTGGACGCATAGTCGGGTATGGAGGCGTACTGGTGGAAGTCCGCGATGTCGGTGGCCATGTGGAAGTTGTCGCAGCACGCGCTGTTGTCCACCACCAGCCAGGGAACAAAGCTCTTAGCTTGGTCGTAGGCGGACTTCAGCCAGGCGCGGTCGGCAGGTTCCTTCAGGTTCGCGCCCCAGCTTTCATTGATGATGCTTACGATCACAATGGAGGGATGGTTCGCGTCGCGCTCTACCATGCCGTGCAGCGTTTCCATCGCGCGGCGCTGGGAATCGGCAGTGAGCTTGTCCCAATTGGGAATCTCATACCAGATCAGTATGCCAACTTCGTCGGCGGCTTCCAGATAGCGCGGATCGGGCACCTTGATGTGGCAGCGCAGCAGATTCAAACCCAGCGCTTTTGCCTTGCGCATCTCGTCGCGCAAATAGTCAAGGGAAGGAGGTGTATAGATAGAGTCGGGGTAGAAGTCCTGGTCCAGCGCCCCACGCAGAAAAATGGGCTTATCGTTCAAATATAATATCCCATCATGGGTAGTCAAGCTGCGAAAACCAAATCGGTACCGGGCGGAGTCACCGGAACTCAGGGAGACTTGTAATTCGTAAAGGCTGGGGCTTGAGGGACTCCAAAGCAAAGGACCGCGGATTTGCCCGGTTAACTTGGCGCTCGCTTCACCACTGGCCAGATCGTGCGTGCCCTTCCACACACTCTTACCGGCAGGATCGAGAACTTCCGCGGTGACGCTCACTTGCCCAGATGAACTCGGTCCCACAACAGGGGTGGTGATGGCAATGGTTCCATCGGGAGCAGCGGAAATGTGAACCGCACCCAGGTGCACACGCGGGCGAAATTCGAGTTCAACACTCTGCCAGATGCCGCTGGTCTGGACGTACCAATTTTGCTTGCCATGCGGGATTTCCGCGTAGCGAATGCCCTCGACAACCTCATGAGGTTTCGTCCCAGGGTCGACGACGCGCACGGCAACTTGATTCTCACCCTCGTGGAGCAGGGAAGTGACGTCGATTTCAAAGGGGAGATACCCGCCCTCGTGCCGACCTGCCCTCTGTCCGTTGACGTAAACTTCCGCAGCATAATCGACCGCGCCAAAATGCAGCAGTGCAACCGTGTCTGCTGCGCGTGATTCCACAGTAACTGAGCGCCAATACCATGCCACCCCGGCGTACTCATGCAGGTCGGAAAATTGCGATTGCCACGAGGACGGTATACGGGTGGGACGAACATTAGCGGCCGATGCGAGTTTTTGCACGTCGAGCGCGCCGTCCGGGTCGGCAAGGAAGTGCCAGTCACCATCAAGCGAAATGCTGGAAACCGCCGCTGGTTTGGCCGTCCCCGTCAGGAGAATCATGAAAAGGAGCAAGCGAATTGTTAAGCGCATCAGCAAACCTTGAACCCGTGAGTCTATGCGTTCCTAATAAAAAAAGGCAAGGGGGATGAAGAGGGGGCATGTGTCACATTCAAAGTTGGGTTCATTGTCCCTGGTCGCTGGTCAATCGCAAGGGACCACGGACAGCCAGTTCTGACACCTGACACCTGACTTGAGTTGTGGTACGATTTCTTAATTGGATGGATGAATCTGATTAATCGTATGAGCAACAGTGTTATGACAAATTCCACCGTCGGATATTTGGTGCCTGTCGGCACGTTGGCAGAAACTTCTGGGCAGGGTGCTCCCTTGGAACTAGGTGCGCTGGCAGGGAAGACGCTGCTGCTGATTTTGCAGATTAGCGATGTACTTGAGCAGGAATCGCTGCACGTTTCCATATGGGGCTCGGCTGACGGGCAGAATTGGGGAACGCAGGCGCTGTTCTGGTTTCCGCAAAAGTTCTATTCTGGCGCCACGCCCGCCGCATTGAATCTGGGGTTGCGTCCCGATATCAAATTCCTCCAGGCACGTTGGGAAGTAAATCGATGGGGAC
>CAYTMD010000577.1:0-4086 GCA_964438685.1 uncultured Acidobacteriota bacterium | reverse complement strand
ATCTTCTGGAGGACTTCCACGGCTTTCGGCGTCATCCCGCGCGGGACCATATCAAAGAAATCAGCTTCGCCCAGAAATTGCAGGTCGTGGTGGCGTGCTTGTTCCATGAACTCATGAAAGTAGAATGGCACAAAGACCTCGCCAAGCTCATCATGGAAAAGCGACTCAGGCGGATTCTTGGACAAGCGTTCAAACTCTTCTTTCAGGAACTTTGTGTAGGGTTCAGTTTCCTTCTCCAGCGAGTTGGAAAGAAGCTTCAGAAGGCTCAGGGCTTGATGCATCCTCTGCTGTGGATCATGAAAATCCCGATTGTGAAACAACATCATTTCACGCAGCATCAACCGGTTGTGGCAGCCGGGGAAAGTGTTGTAGCTGATATAGGCAACGCCTTGCGGAGCCAGGCTGCCCTTGCAAACGGCCAGGATCTTCTCGCGAACGGGCTCGGGAACCCAGGAGAAGACGCCATGCGCAATGATGTAATCGAACTGCCCATAATCGGGAGCCATCTCCATCAGATCGAGATGACGGAGGGTGAGGTTCTTAAGTCCAACTTCGGCTGCCATTGCGCGGCCTCGGGCAATCGCCGAACTCGCCAGGTCCACCCCCACGAACTCGCTCTCCGGCAGGGATACAGCCATGGACGCCAAGTTCGCTCCTTCAAAGCATCCCAATTCCAAAACGCGGCAATGTTCGGCGGGGGCGGGTTTCATCCCGAAAAGTGTCGCCACGGTCGCCAACCGGTCAGGGTGGGTATAGTAGATCGGGAAAGATGGGTAGATCACTTCATCGTACGATGTCACTCGGGATTCTTCCATAGGGGTCATCAATCCTTTGAACAAGACTTCAGCCAATTCCCCGGAAGGCAGCCTGACGCTCTACCTGCCAAACGTGATGAAATAAGCTGTCTAAGGTGGAGTGCGCATTTCAAGAAATCCCGGCTAGGGGCTCCAGCGCCCCGCGAGCGCACTCGGCGGGTTTGCCAGCGATTGGAAGCGAACGAGGCGAACAACCGCCTGGTCCTTCAGGGAAGCCAGCGGCATAAAGCCCTTCTCAATCATCTCCTCGGCCGCCGTCTGGGTCATCAGAACTTCCGCACACGGCTTGCTTCTGGTTTCACCGTCCTCGGTATAGACGTGAATGGGCAAGCCCGTGATGTCGGAAAGAGTTCCGGCACGCAGTTCCCATCCCTGCTCCGTAAACGTTTGTGCCAGCAGCAAAACAGCGGCGAAGGCCGGGTTCGCCCATAGAAAATCATCATGGGCGGCAGCATCAGGAACTTCCTCGAAAGTGAACAGCTCGGTGGATTCGGTATCCTTGCCGTAAGGCAATCGAATCAGAAAACGCGGCAAGGTCAATCCCAGATAACGTGCTTCCGGCAGACTCCGCAAAGCCGTCCACGCAGCAGCGGCCTCCGGAGCAGGCGGCATCGTCCATTTACGCCGGTCGGGCAAGTCCGCGATGGATTTGCAACCCAATAGATCCGGGCTTGCAGCGGTGATAAAGGGAGCGCCCGCCGCCGCGGCCACCTTCGCCATGCGACCAAGGAGTTCAACATCTTCGCGTGAAGAATCAAAGGTGTAGTTGCCCGCCAGAATGGCCCAAGGATCAGAGCCGGGAGTCCCCACGGTCTTCTCCACCAACAACCTGTAAATCCCTGTGGAAGTGAGGTCCTCGGAGGAAGCGAGATCCCGGGAGAGCTCCTCCTTGCTGATGTCAATCAGCAGCACTTTGAGCCGGGAGCTTGTTTCAAGGTTGCGAACCAGGAAGAAGACGGCGCGCCAAGCGGACTCAAGGGCCTGGAACTCAGGCAAGTGAAGCAGTGCGCCCATCTGGGCGCTGGTCGCGAGGTCAAGCAGCTTCAGCGCCTCGCCCTGCCGGGGGTCAGCCTTGGGAACAACGTGTGGCGCAACAATTCTGCGGAGTAAGGAAGTCCATGGATCGGGAATGCGGGAAGCACGAGGCTGGTCCGCCTTCTGTTCCGTCTCCTCCAGCATTTGGTCCAGAAGATTGCCTGAGACGGCTTGCTGGACGTCGGCGCTGGGGCTCCGCTGCGGTTCCACGGGGGCAGCCGCGGCCGGCGCCGGCGGGGTTCCTTTTATGCCGAGTGCGCTTGCGGTCTCGGCGAAGGTCTCCGAGTCGCCGAGTTTTTCCCGTATGTCACGCAGCTTCTGAAACAATTGGACCTGCCGAAATAGACTGTCGGGGTGAAACTCCTCCATATCGGTGAACTTCAGGGTTATGGGGTAGCTATCCTTCCCACCCATGAGAAGGTCTAAATGGGGCGACATCTTCGCGAAAACGGAATCGTAATTATCGCGATCGACCAGCACGGGCCGTCGATTCGCCAAAGCCTCACCGGTTTCTACAATGTGGCGATTTCCCCGGCCGCTGAAATCTCCCAGGATGGCAATTCGGAAAGGGGTTTCCGAAGTCGCCTTTGCTTGGACCCTCTCACGGCCTGCGGTCACATCGAGATGAATCTCACCAAAAGAGTGACGATCCGGCATAGGGATGCTCCTCATCTCTGCAAATTAAAATTGCCTCTAATGCTAGGGTTTAAATGAACAGGTGAATTGTACGCTCATTGCTTCCTGCGTCCAAGCGCTGAATCGACCTTGGGCAACTTTCCCAGAGTTGCGCATTACAGGACCTGGCGAATACACCGCAACTCCGGCCCGATCCCCAAAGGAAACTGTCTGCTGAAGGAAACGGCGGGTGGTCACATGATGAACGCCACCCAATCACCTTCCAAATTAAATTCATTCAGGCCGCCCGCGGCGTTTTTCAGAAGATAGCCATTCCAATCCCCTACCAGGTCGAAAAGGTTGTAACCCTCCCGTTTGTTGTCAACCGCGAAGGCAGTCCACTCAAGGTTTTTATCAAACAGCAGGAGCACTGCCTTGGTATGAGTGTTAACAATGTAACCGATCAGCTCGGAATCGGGCGTCCAACGGCGCAACCCGGAAAACTTTGAAGTTTGTTTAGGGTCGAGCAAGGAGTTGACCGTGGGATTGAGCGAGGTGGTAACGACTGGATCCAGGGAATGATTGGATTTCGGGCTGATGCGGCCGTTTTGGTGGGGGTTAATCCAGGGGTTAAACACCGGGTTGATCGATGCGTTCGACTTGGGATTGATCTTGGAATTGAACAGCGGATTGACATTCGGATTGGACTTCATGCGCGCAGGGGGATCAGGCATAGGAATCCTTTCGTACCGCTGGGCAACGATGCGAGTCGCTAGCAGGGCAAACGTCGACAACCCTATATTGGTGGTAGAAGGGGGAATTCCCTTCCCGATTCAATGGCCTCAACGCGATTTTCTGAAAAATCTGGGAATTCGGCAAAGATCAGTTACAGGGAACTGAATATCTTGGCAATGCCCGAGTGATCCAGGGGTTTATGCGCCCCACCGGGGAGTTCCACCTCGGTATTCGCCGAGTAGAAGAGAACACGGGCAAGTATCCGCCCCTCCAGGGTCAGGTCAGCCACCGCTTCCGCCACGGGCTTCTTGCTCTCCGGGGCTGCCTGCTTTCCCGTCTTGAAGGTGTTGATCAATAACTTGCCGGCAGGAAGACGCGCTATACCCATCCAGCGGAAATCGGGGTTCATATTGAGCTCGAGCAGCCCCCCCCGCGCTTCAATCGCTTCCCTGATTTGTTGAAGAGCATCATCCATTCGCTCAAGAAGTTCGCTGTCTGTCATCCCACCCCCTCAAGTAGGCCCTCCGCTCCACTCTTCCATGAGCGGAGCCAAAGGACGCGCAACGGAGTTTCAATGGTGCCAATAGGACGCGATGCCACACTCTCTTACCGGCGGCACGCTTTTAATAGAATTATTCTTTTAAGGTGGAGAAATCAACCAGAATCTTCTTGGAGTCGCCAGAAAGGCTTCCCAAAGCCTCTTCAAAATATGCCTTGGGAAGTCCTTCTTTAGCCCGTTTTTCACATGCACAACGCGGCAGGATCCCTACGGGCATAGGCGTTAAAATAGCGGTTCGCGGTACCCGAAAGCCCGTTTCACGGGGTTTGATCAGAGGCGCTGGACCACGGAGCGTATTCAGCCACGGAGTGGCGTGGTCATTTAGCC
>CAYTMD010000576.1:0-4095 GCA_964438685.1 uncultured Acidobacteriota bacterium | reverse complement strand
GTGCCCAGCACCACCGACGCGAGCGGATCTTCGGCGATGGAAACTGGCAGGCCGGTTTCCTCACGTATTCGTTTGTCGAGATTCTTTAGCAGGCCGCCGCCGCCGGTCAGGACAATACCGCGGTCGGAAATGTCGGCAGAAAGTTCAGGGGGGGTGCGTTCCAAGGCGACGCGGATGGCGTTGAGAATGGTCGAGACGCATTCGGACAAAGCATCACGAATTTCCGAATCATCAATAGTAATGGTCTTGGGAATGCCTTCAAGCAGGTGCCGGCCCTTGATTTCCATCGTCAAAGGCTTTTCCAGTGGATAGGCGGAGCCAATTTCCACTTTGACCTGCTCGGCAGTGCGCTCGCCCACCAGCATGTTGTACTTGCGCTTCAAATAAGCGGTGATGGCTTCATCCATTTCGTTGCCGGCAACACGCACGGAACGGCTGTAAACAATTCCCGAAAGTGAAATAACGGCAATGTCGGTCGTGCCACCGCCGATATCCACAATCATACTTCCAGAAGGCTCAGTGATGGGCAAGCCTGCGCCAATCGCCGCCATCATCGCCTGCTCCACCAGGAAGACTTCACTTGCCCGCGCGCGCATGGCGGAATCCTGCACGGCGCGCTTTTCCACCTGGGTGATTTCCGAGGGGACGCCGATGACGATTCGCGGGTGAACGAACATGGTACGGTTGTGGGCCTTTTTGATGAAGTGATTCAACATCTTCTCCGTCACCTTAAAGTCGGCGATCACGCCGTCCTTCAAGGGCCGGATAGCCACGATGTTGCCGGGGGTCCTACCTAACATTTCTTTCGCATCGCGCCCTACGGCTTCGACGTCGCCGTTCACTTTATTAATGGCGACAATCGAAGGCTCGTTTACGACGATGCCCTTGCCCTTGGCGAACACCAGAGTATTGGCAGTTCCCAGGTCGATGGCAAGATCGGATGAAAAAACGCTGAATAAAGAACGAAGGTTCATTTGGTTTTGTGCTCCTGCATTGCTGGACCGGGGTGAAAGGCTAAGGGGTGGCTCATTCAATCACAACGGTCTTTCGGATCGTTTTGGTATTGCCCTTGCGGTCTTGGGCGGTGATCGTAACCTGGTTCGAACCGGAATTCAGCGGGGCGGTGAAGCCCCGGAAGGTGCCGTCCGGAGAAATTGAGAAGACTTGCTCATTGTTGATGATCACCATGGATCCAGGTTCCGTCTTCCCTTGCACTTCTATCACCCTGCCGTGCCGAATGGGTTCTGTCACTTCCAGATAGGCCTGGTTCCCGGCAATTTGCTGCACCATGTTCAACCGGTTGGCCTGACTCGGTTGGCTCTCCACTCCTTTTGCATCAATCGCACTGACCATCCAATAGTAAGTCCCTTCATCGAGACCGGAAATCGGAACAGAGGTCTGCCCGGTCACTTTCTTGTCTACTACAAAATTGGAGAGCATGACCGTGGGAGATATTTGCAGATGGTAGGCTTTCGCCTCGGGCACCTCCGTCCAACTGAAATCCAGAGATGTGGATTTGGGATCACGAACCAGCTTCAGTTCCATATTCTCGGGTGTCAGCAAGGAGGGAGGGGCGATGACCTTGGTCCGAACCAATCCCGGCTGTTCGGCGGCAAAGGAAATCTGTTCATATTGGCCCAGTTGAACGCTCGTCGAGCCACGTGTCACAGCCGCCTGACCGGCGTCAACCGTAATTTCGTGAACATTCTTGTCTGGATCATTGCGAACTACGGCGCGGCTTTCTTCATTCAAGCTCGCCACCGCGTCGGCAAAAGAGACTTGCGAAGTTGACCCTGGCGTTTCGAAATGGCCTGTCGCAAGGTCAACCGCACCAGAAGTCACCTGAACCGCGACTTTTGTGGCTCGCGTTACAGGATCCTCCCGGCTTTCCTCCACCACAATAAGGGCGTCCGGTTTTAAAGTGTAATTGGTGCCATCGGCAAAAATGATGCGCGCCACGCCGTCGCTTCCCGTTTGTACGAAGTCGCCTTTTTCCAAACTGGTGTTAAAGTCGGCCCGAATCCATTGCGATGAAGCGGCTTTCTTGATGCGGACATTCCCATCGAGATTAACGAAATGCGCTTCCTTCCGGCTGGCTGGCGCCTGGGGGGCGGTCGGGTTGGCCGCGACTGTTTCCAGCGCTCGCGTCGCGATATTGATGACAAAGCGCGGCGAGATAAGGTATAGAATCCCCAGCAATAACAGAAAGGCCAGGGAAATGTATATCGCGATCGTGCGATAGGAGATAGTTGTCCACTCGACTTCGACGGAGCGACCTCGCTCGCCAGCGCTGCCCGGAGGGTGTGTTCGTGGGCTCATAAAGCTTGCAAACCTGCAGGCTTATTCTTGACGAAACGACAGGCAGGGTCAAGGAGATTTAACCTTTAGGGTGCCCGGAGTACCGCTGCCGGGGCCCAAAAACAAGGAGACCGGACAGGGACAAAGCGACCGCTATCCAAGAAATCTCTGATGACACGCGTTGAAGCCGCTCGAACCCTATGTTACGATGTGCGTTTGCTTAGTGAGCTACCTCATAAATCTATGGTCATATCCATGATTCGAAGGAGTTCCCGGTGAAAATATATGATGGCGAGAACATACGTAATATTGCACTGGTAGGCCACGGTGATACAGGAAAGACGCAGCTTGTTTCTGCTCTACTCTTTACTGCCGGGATGGCCAATCGATTAGGCAAGGTAGATGAAGGGACGTCGGTAACCGATTACGACGAAGAAGAAATCCAACGTAAATTCTCCATTAGCGCCTCGCTGGCATACGCGGAATGGGGAAAAACGAAAATCAATTTCGTGGATACGCCCGGTTATAACATTTTCATGCATGAAACTGAGGCCGCGCTCCTGGCGGCGGATTCCGCGCTGGTGCTGGTCCATGGCGTAGCCGGCATCGAAGTGCAAACAGAAAAAGTATGGGGCTTCTGCGAAGAATACGGTCTGCCGCGCGCCATAGTGATCAACCAGTTGGATCGCGACCGGGCCAGCTTTGAGCGCGCGCTCGAAGCGCTGCGCAATGCCTACGGACGAGCCGTGATTCCCGTGCAATTGCCCATCGGCGAGGAAAAGAGTTTTCGCGGCATCGTTGACCTGGTCCTGATGAAAGCATTTCTCTACGACCCCGACGGCTCCGGCAAAGGCAAAGAAGCGGAGATTCCCGCCGATCTTCAGGACGCCGCTACTGCCGCCCATGAAGCCCTGGTGGAGATGGTGGCCGAAGGCAATGACAAGCTGATGGAAGAGTTCTTTGAAAAAGGCACGATTCCCGTCGAGGATCTTGTGCCGGGCCTCAAACAAGGCGTGGGGGAAAAGCGAATCTTCCCCGTGGCAGTCACCTCCGGCGTGCTCAACATCGGCAGTGAGGCCCTGCTGAATTTGATGGTCGATTACATGCCGTCGCCGCTGGAGCGGGGGGAGGTTGAAGGCCTCGACCGCGAGGGCGGCCAATCCATCAAGCGCAAGGTGGCCGATACCCAGCCGGTGTCAGTCTACGTATTCAAGACGGTCGCGGATCCCTTCGCCGGACGCGTCAGCTATTTCAAAGTGATGTCAGGCCTGGTCAAGAATGAAGCCACCCTGGTCAATTTCATCCGCGGCGCTTCGGAACGCTTTTCCCACATCAGTGTGGTGCAGGGGAAAACCCAGAGCGCTGTGGCTGAACTCCACGCGGGTGACATCGGCGCCGTGGCCAAACTGAAAGACACGGTGACTGGCGACACACTGGGAGACAAGCCCGCGCCCATCCTATACCCCAAGGTCAGGCTCTCCGAACCCGCGATTTCCTTCGCCATTGAGCCCAAGTCGCGCGGTGACGAGGACAAGCTCTCCACCGCCATCCACCGCTTATTGGAAGAAGACCTGCTGCTGCGGTTCGCGCGTGATCCCCAGACGAAGGAGTTTCTGCTCTCCGGCGCGGGCCAGCAGCACGTGGAAGTGGCGGTTTCGAAACTCAAGCGGCGGTTCAACATTGAGGTCTCGCTGAAAGCGCCCAAGATACCCTACCGGGAGACGATTCGCGCCAAGGCTGAAGCGCAGGGCAAGCACAAGAAGCAGACGGGCGGACATGGCCAGTATGGCGACTGCT
>CAYTMD010000575.1:0-4107 GCA_964438685.1 uncultured Acidobacteriota bacterium | reverse complement strand
CCCAGGACGCGCTCGCCATCAAGCCTTAACTTGACGCGCAAGACTCCGTGCGTGGCCGGATGCTGCGGCCCCATGTTGATAACGAGTTCGTTGGCGTCGAGAAAAGTGGCTTCTGGCATGATTTAAAGTGCGCCCTCAGATACTTGCCCCGCTTTTTCGTTTCTCACCGATCACTCGCTGGGCTCTTGACTGTCTTCTTGCTCGTCACTTGTCACTGGTCACTTGTCACTGCATTTTCACTGTCCGCTTTCGATCCCCAAGTTGGCTTTTACCCAAGCTTCGTCCTGCTTCAGGATATCGTAATCCTTGCGCAGGGGGTGCCCCACCCATTCATCGGGCAGCAGAAGCCGCTTGAGGTCGGGATGACCTTCAAATACCACGCCAAACATGTCGTAAATCTCGCGTTCAAGCCAATTGGCAGTAGGCCAAATACTCGTAACCGAGGCAACTTTTTCTTCGGCGCCCAATTGCATCCGTAAGCGCAGGCGCGTGTTCCCTTCGAATGTGTACAAATGATAGATAACGTCAAATCGTTTTTCGCGCTTGGGATAATCCGCCGCAGTTTCATCCGTCAGCAACGTGTATGCGCCGCCTTCAGGGCCCTTGAGAAACTGGCAAATGGCCACCAAGTGTTCCTTCGCCACATTCAACGACGGCATATTGCGGAAGATCACCGCCTCGCTGATTGCGCCCGGAAATCTCTTTTGAAGTTCATCCAGCAGCGGACTTGACCAGGGATCAGGTTTGACGGGAGCTTTCGGCGCAGCAGGCTTGGGTGGCGCCGCGGCTGCTGGCTTGGGCGGAGCTGCGGCCGGAGGTTTGGCAGGCGCGGCAGGAACACCACCGCCCGCACCCGCAGGAGCGGGTGACTTGGATGGCGCACCAGCGTCTGGCTTGGCTTGTGAGCCTCCCCCGACACCCTCGGCCGCTTTGGGCGGCTCCTTTTTTTCGTCAGCCATTCGCCTTTGGTGGTAACCGGTGAGTCTTTACGTCCCTCTTTTGAACGTTGAATTTTCGCATACGACAATCGGCATGTCAATAAAAGTAAACTGGATTTAGGGACTGTGTGCTGGGGACTAGGGGCTGGGAAGGAGGTGGGTGTCAGGAAGTGCTGTCCGTGGTCAATAGTCCGTTGATTGTTACATCTGAAATGGGGGCAAAGGGAAAGGGCCTGATCCGGCACCCAGCCCCCGACACCCGGAACCTGGCTCCTTCTTTATCCGCGCTTGCTTGGTATAGTCTAGCGGTATATACTCCATCCAAGGGGGTAATAACGATGGCCAAGACGGGAGTTGCCAAGTTGTTCCGTAATGGACGAAGCCAGGCCGTGCGGCTTCCTCGGGAGTTCCGCTTCGAGGGGGACTGCGTGCGCGTGCGGAGGGTTTCAGGAGGGGTCCTTCTCCAACCGTTCATCACCGACACCGCAAAGTGGTTTGAGGAAATGGACCGATGGGCGGCAGAACCTTTCATGGCAAGTGGGCGTAAGCAGCCCAAAACCCCGCGAAGAGAGATATTCAAGTGAACTATCTGCTCGATACAAACGCGTGCATTGCTTTGGTCAACGGCAAGCCGTCGTCCGTCCGCGACAGACTCTTAATGGCCATCGCTGCGGGCGGCAAAGTATTTGTTTCTTCCATCGTGGCTTTTGAACTTTGGTACGGTGTTACCAAGAGTTCGCAGCCGGGAACCAACCGCCAGCGCCTCGAAGCACTTTTTTCCGGTCCCATTGAACTTTTGCCATTTGACGACAATGATGCAGAGTCTGCGGGCACGATTCGGGCGGTCTTGGAGGCTCTTGGCAAACCGATTGGCGCATATGATCTATTGATTGCTGGGCAGGCGCTCCAGCGCAAGATTACATTGGTCACGGCAAATGTTAAGGAGTTTGCAAGAGTCAAAGGGCTAACCTGGCAGGATTGGTCTAAACCGTCCTAGACTTTAGTCCTTCGGCAAGAAAGCGTGGAGGACGTCTTCCAAGCAGAGTCGCTGAGCAGCGCCGCCTTCTGCACCCCCGCCGTCTGTGTATGCACCACCCGCGTTGCCCGTCACATCTGATCAGGGCTCAAGACAATGGACATGGTCCGGCACCTCCCCAATCTCTGGCAAACTCCGGCATTGATTTTCCCCTGCCATTCGGATACCGTGCGAAATGGAAAAGCGCCCCGGCGAGCGGGCCTTTCAAGAAATGGCTTTAAGGCTGGATGAAAGCCAATCTCGAAACTTGGGATCCCGCGCTGGTGCGAATTCCCCTATCAAATCCCCAAGTTTTAATTTCTCCAGTTCCTTTGGATCAGAGGAGGATCGATTCCAATGAAACCATTGCTGTGCCTTTCCTGTGTCCTCATGTTGGCTGGAAGCGCGTTTGCCAAGCATCCGGAATCCCCTGCGCAAACCCTCGCGGAACGATACGATAAGCTTTCATGTGCCGTTGTACAGATTACGTTTGACGGGGGAACTGGAACCGGATTCTTCATCAATGCCAATGGCGACGTTTTGACGGCAGCGCACGTTGCTCTTAACCGGGTGTTTTCGGACCAGGCCGACGGCCAGACGAAAATGGACGTCAGCTATAAGCAGGGACTGCGAATCATCCATGAGGGCAAGCCCCTGGAACCATTGTCACTTCCCACCTTGCTGCCTGCCGACGTTTTGCGCGCAAAGGAGGACCTGGCCATCCTCCGAACCGGGCAAAAGACAGATTGCTTCATTCCCCTTGATGAAAACCCCTCGGACACTTACATTGGCCGTCACGTGATAGCGATCGCCTACCCGCTCTCCGTTCCCAGCAGCGCCCTCTATGAGGGTTTTATCAGCGCCAGGTACCAAAGCCTCCCCATACCGATTGCCACGGTAAACAACAAGCCCATCTACCCCACCTATGATGTTCTCCGCATTCAGATGCCCTCTACTACCGGAGCCTCGGGAGGTCCCATCATTGGAGACGATGGGCGCGTGATCGGCGTGCTTACGGAGAATCCTGTCTTCTGGTCCAACGATCTCAATGCGCTTATTCAGCTCGGGGAACAACAGGAAGGAGTATCCAATTCGGCGGCTTCCGAGCAGCCGAAAATGCTGGCAAAGCTGGCATGGGTCATGAAGGAATTTCTAACCTCCGGTGCAGGGTTTGCGGTGCCTGTTTCTTATTTGGAGGGACAGGGGCAAAAGCAAGCACAATCGGAGAGGCCGAAGGCTCCCACCCGTCCGACAAAACCGTGTCGGCTCGGATCCTTATTCGGTTGCTATCAACCACCCGCGCACTAGCGGAAGGATCTGCCCGCTCGACACACTACAAGTTATGGCTGCGCAAATAGTCCCGGCGCGATTGGGGATTCAGCCTTTAAGGTCGCCTTCGCATCAAGTGGGAGCCCCTTTGGCCGTATCGGAACCGCAGAGTCTGAAATGCACAGAAACCGGGGATGGGCCTCCGGTTACCCGGGTTTTCCGAAGAGCGATTAGCTCCGCGAGCGGGCGCGAAACGGGAAACGACGTGAACGTCCGGGGATGCCAGGGGTCCGCTGAACGGGCGCAGGATTCTGCCCGGCGGCAGGCCGTTGGGGAAATGTCCGAGGCCTGCCGCCGTCAGGAATCATCTCTTAGGGCTATTTTGTTTTCCCGAATTCGCGCCCGTTTTGACCTGGTGAACATGATGCCGATTGTGGCGGGCAACCGCCTTGGCAATTTCCTGCGCGGAGAGCGTACTGTGATTGCCGGCATGCAGCACATCGCTAGCGACGTTAGAGTTTGTTTCCATCATTGATTTCACAGCCTCCTTGACTGTAGATCAACACACAACCGCCTTCAGTGGGAGGTCGGGTCCGGGCCGATTGATGGGAGCATTGGTGTAGCGCGGAGAGGACATTCGCTGAACAGCACTCTGGGGTTTATTATACGCCCTGGGCCGTTGAATAGCACGCGGGCGAAAGTAACAATTTTGAATTGATTGACAGGCTATCGCGTTTACAGTCCCGGTAAACTCCAACTGACCACCACCAGCACCGATCGCAGCCCCACCAGGTTAGGGATTAGGAATTAGGAGTCCTCTAGCCAACCCGCCGGGCAGCCGCCGACCCATCCCCCATTCTGCCCCCCGCGGCGCACCACTCCTCG
>CAYTMD010000574.1:0-4119 GCA_964438685.1 uncultured Acidobacteriota bacterium | reverse complement strand
ATCGTTGCAGGCGTCGGCGTAATTGGCCAGTTGATGCGCCTTCGCCACCTTGAAGGTGCCTCCGGGAATGCGCTGCGGCGGGCCTTGCAACGGGAGTACAAAGTTATCGTAAGCAACATCCACAGCGGTAGTCTCGTAGACGAAATTGGCCACGTTGGGGCAGACAGGCACGCACTTGTCACAGTTGACGCAGTCGTAGAGCCAGAGCTTGGACCCGATCTTGCGAGGCACGCCCTTGTTGTGCTCCCACGCGTAACGCGGATTCTCGGTCGCCTGCTTGACGAGAATCGGCGTATTAAGCACCCCCGCGGCGTCCACCAGAGCTTGCTCCAGGCCGGCGATGGCTTTCCGGAGTACGTCCGTCATTGCCCGTGGAAACGCGGAAGCTTTTTCCTCAAACCTGTCGGCGATCCGCTGGCACACATCGCGGACGGGTACCCCATCCCGTGGCCCTGCGTCGCCGTTCAAAAGCGACAAGACGTCTGCTTCCAACCACGCTTCGAGGCGAGCAATTTGCCTTGATTCAGCACCGACAAATTGTTCGTGCAGGGAATCCATCATGCCCAGTATCACCCTGTTCTGGGCATTAGCCCTTTGTCCACAATTGCGGATCACAAAATCCGAAATTCGGGTGGCTCCCACCGCGTGCATTTTTTCGCCCAGCTTTTCCATGTAACGAATCAGCCGCGCGTAACCTCCGGGCCGCAACAAATCCGTGCAGGTGGTAACGGGAATGAAATTCATGGCCACGCAATCCGCCATGTTGTTGGAGTCGAGCCCAGCCGAAAACGAAATAGGAATCGCCGCGCCCATGCGCTCGCGAAACTTCTGCACCAGGTTCAAAGTGAGAACGTGCAGCGGCGCGCCGGACATGTACATGACTTCATCGGTGAAGAACGTGCGATGATTTTTTACCACCAGCGTGTTGCTGAACTTCACAGCCAAGCGCTTGCCACACGAGCGCGCCAGCCGATCGAGGCGCGGGATCATCTCCAAGGCCTCGGAAAATTGCAGGTCCTTGTCAAAAGCTTCCTGGGTCACCATAAGATCGTGGTAACCAAGAACGTCGTGCAGCAGATGCTCCACGTGCGACTTCCCCAGCAGCGTAGGGTTCAGCTTGACGCAGACGTTCAGGTCCATCTCCGTCAACAGAAAGCTGACAATGCCTTCGATTTCGCCTGCCGGGCAGCCGTGAAACGTGGAGAGAGTAAGCGTGTCGCTGATGCGCGTGGGGAACGGCAAATCTCGATAACGCGCCCAAGGACCAGTGAGCGTCGAGCGCAGCTCATTCACAATGGCCGTGCAATCCTTCATTGATTCCATCCACGCCCGCACGCGCGGTGAACTGATCCCTTTCAGGTCGTAGCCCACGCTCATGTCGAAGATGGTGTCGCCCCAGTCGCCGGGGAAATCCTCGCCCAACAATTTCGAGGCCTTCAGAATTTCAATGAACATCGCCGCGCCCACGTATTCCCGCAGCGACTGTTCGAGGCGCAGTTCCTGCGACCATTCCACGTTGTAACCGACGTTGATGATATCAATGCAGGGGCGGGGGATTTTCAGTTCGTCGAGGATTTGTACCGTCTTCAATTCAATAATGCGCGAACCGCCCAGCCACGACAGCACGATATTCTGCACCAGTTGATCGTGCGGTCCGGCGGCAGGCCCCAAAGGCGTGGAGGCGGCATGGCCATGGAAGCGGACGGAGGTATCAAGCCCGGGAAGGCCGCGGAAAAACTTGGCCTTCGGCAGGTCGAAGATTTTCCCTTCCCGCTCGTACTCAAAAAACGCCCGACGCAGGAGCAGGGGGAGAGGAATGGGAACAAGTTCAGACATAGAAAGTCAGTGGTAAGTGATTAGTGGCTAGCGACGATCAAACGACAAGTGCAGCGCTGACCTGTTTTGTAGGTCTGCGCTGCACCGTCTCTAACCACTAATCACTATCCACTAACCACTGTATACGTCAATGGAAATGCCGCATAGAACTTGGCGGCTTCCACCAGGTGGCGAATGGGCACGCGTTCCAGGACGCTGTGCGCAACATCTTCTTCGCCCGGCCCAAAACCGATGGTAGGCACGCCCATCAAACCCATCGAGCCGACGCCGTTGGTGCTGAACGTCCACTTGTCCACCACGGGAGGCTTGCCGTGCAAGGCCGCGTAGGTGCTGACGCCCGCCTGCACCAGCGGATGACTCTCCTCCAGCACCCAGGTAGGGTAGTACTTCTCCATCGGGTAGCGCAGGCCCGTGTAACTGGGCACATCGTAGCTCAGGATTTCCACCTCAGCGCCCTGCGCGCTCGCCAGAGCTTTTACCTCCGCCACTGCGCTTTCCTTCGTATCGCCCGTGGTCAGGCGCCGGTCAAGATGAATGGAGCAAGCCCCGGGTACGGCGCACAGCGACGGCGACATGGAGCGGATGTCCGTCACCGCAATTGTCGCCTTGCCGAGAAACGCATCGTCACGCAGGCGTGTGTTCAGCGCTTCAATCTCACGCACCAGGGGCGCCATTTTATAAATCGGGTTGTCACCACGTTCGGGAGCGCTGGCGTGGCACGACCGGCCGCGGAAATGCACCTCAATCTCCATGCGTCCGCGCTGGCCGCGGTAAACTTGCAGATTGGTGGGTTCGGTCAGCACAACGCAATCGGCGGGGATACGATCCTCTTTCAGGATATAGAGCCAGGCGAGGCCGTCGCAATCTTCCTCCTGCACGGATCCCACCACGTAGAGCGTGTAATCTCCCTCGAGGCCGAGTTCCTTGATGATCTTGCCCGCGTAAACCAGGCTGGCCATGCCGCCGCGTTGATCGCTGGAGGCGCGCCCGTATACAAATCCATCTTCAACTTTTCCTTTGTAGGGGTCCCAGGCCCACTCTTTTGGATCGCCAACGCCCACCGCGTCGGTGTGCGAATCCATCATAATGATCTTCTTGCCGGAACCGATGCGCCCGAACAGGTTACCCATGGGGTCGGTGCGGATCTCATCGAAGCCGACCTTTTCCATTTCCCGGTGGATGCGCTCGATCACTGGCCTTTCATGGCTGCTCTCGGCGGGAATGGCAACAAGATCGCGCAGAAAGCGGACCATCTCCCCTTCGTAAGCTTGGGCGAGGGCCGCGATGCGGTCGCGATTTTTGATAATTGCTTCAGGTGCGTTGGACATGGACTGGAATGTTTCCTTTCTAACCACAGGAGGTGTCAGGTGCCAGGTGTCAGATGTCAGGGAGGAATTCAAAATTATGAATTATGAGTTTTGAATTCCAGGTGTCGGCTCCAATTCATAATTCCGAATTCATAATTCCACCTGACACCTCTTCTCAGCGCCTCTGCGGTGAGGACAATTCTTTTTCGCGCAGGGCCCGCAACACATCTTCCGGCCGGATGGGGAGCTTTCGGAAGCGCACCCCGATAGCGTGGAAGACCGCGTTGGCCACTGCCGGCGCCGGAGCATTGATGGGAATCTCGGAAATCGACTTGGCTCCGTAAGGCCCCAGGGGCTCATCGGTCTCCACCAGAATCGTGGTGAGCTTGGGCATGTCTTTCGCCCCCAGCATTTTGTAATCGAGGAAGGAAGGATTGATCGCGCGGCCGGAGCCATCGAGCACCAACTCTTCCGTCAGTCCGTACCCCAGGCCTTGAGCCGAAGCGCCTTCGCTCTGCCCCTCTGCCTGCATGGGATTGATGGCCACGCCGAGGTCCACCGCGGTCACCAAATGGATCACGCGAATCTGGCCCGTTTCCGTATCCACCTCCACCTCAGCAAACTGTGCGCAGAAAGGCGGCGGGCTGTCGGTATTCCAGTGCGAGGCGTTTTCCATGACCTGCACTTTTTCCTTGTACATCGCGTAGCGGGCCAAATCCTCCAGGCTTACGGACTTCTCACACTCACACTTGGTTACTACTTGATTGTCGAGGCAGGTCAGGTTTTCAACCGGAACATCCAGCATCTTGGAAGCGAGGCGCAGCAGGTGGTCGCGCACCTTCTCCGACGCTTTCTTCACCGCGCCGCCGGAAATGATCGTGGTGCTGGAAGCGTAAGCGCCGACGTCAAACGGTGTAAAGTCGGTGTCACCGGAGCAGACAATCATCTTGTCCAAGGTAACGCCCAACGTTTCCGC
>CAYTMD010000573.1:0-4122 GCA_964438685.1 uncultured Acidobacteriota bacterium | reverse complement strand
ATCCCGTATCCCGAATCCCGTATTTCGAATCCCGTGTCCCGTGTCCCGAAGCTACGGTCGCGGCTCGTTGGGGGTGAGCGAGCAGTTGGGATTGATGAGCAGCCACAGGGCGCCGCCGATGACGCAGAAGGCGGCAGAGGTCAGAAAGGAAACGGTCCAGCTAAAATGCGCGGCGATGGCGGGCGTGGTAACGGCGGTAAGGGCGCTGCCGGCTTGCGCGCCCATATTCATGAAGCCGGAGAGCGAGCCGGCGGATCCTTTCCCCATATCGGCGGAGAGGGCAAAGTAGGCACTCTGCGCGATGTAGAGCGAACCCGCTCCCAGGGCCAGAATCGCGGTGGCTGCGGCGGCGGAGGAGACTTGGGAAGCGGCAGCCATCAAAAGTCCGGCGCCCATCATGCCTCCGGCGGCCACCCCGCAGCGTCCCCACCGACGGCCAAACCGCCGGCACACGACGTCGGCAATCCATCCGCCGCCCGCTGATCCCAAGGACATGCAGACGAACGGAACCATGGTGTAATAGCTGGCAGTCTGAAGGTTTAAGTGATGAATCCGCGTGAGGTATATGAAGAACCAAGTGAAGAAAATCGCGGGCGTGTACCCATAGCAAAAATAGCTGAGGGTCAGGGTCCAAACGTTCCTGCTTCCCAGAATGACACTCCACGCGAATTTGGGTGCGTCGAGCGGATCGCCTTGCGCAATGCCCTGATGAATCCATTTCCTCTCGGCGGCGTTTGTCCAGGAGTGCTGGTCAGGATGGTCGCGCGCCATCAAGTACCATCCGGCCCCGGCTGCCAATCCTATTAGAGCGCAAACCCAGAAGGCCGGGCGCCAACCCAGTTGGACCATCACGTAGCGAATGATGGGAGGCGTAAAAGCCGAGCCCGCGCCCACGCCGGCAAAGATCAGTCCATTGGCGAGACCCCGCTCGTTAATGGGTATCCACTGGGCCACCCAACGGTTCGAACTGGGGTACATGACCGATTCGCCCATGCCCAGGAGAAATCGCACCGACCATAACATCAGGAAGGCATGAGCGATGCCGGCGGGGAAGCTGGCCGTAAGCGCCGTGAAGGCCGCCCACCACGCGGCTCCCAGAGCCAGCACGCGACGCGGTCCCATACGGTCAACCGCCCAGCCCCCGGCGATTTGAAACAGTCCGTAGCCAAGAAAGAAGGCACTGAAAATCCTGCCCAGTTGCGGGTCACTCAGGTGGAAATCCTGCGAGATGGAATGCCCGGCAATGGAGATGTTGACGCGGTCGATAAAACTGATTCCGCCCATTAAGGCGACCCATCCAACCAGTATCCAACGAATGCGACTTGGCGCCAGGGAGTTCATAAATGGATTGGGAAAGCCTTGGGGCCAGTTTTCCCGGTAAAAGGCTCAACAGCGTCCCACGATTTGGGCCAGAAGGCAACAGGATTGAACAAATATTGCATGAAACGCCCAGCCGCCGCCTTGGGCGTCACAGCCCGTAGCCCCATATCTCGGGAGGCCAAGAAATAAGAGCGACTAAAGTCAAAATGTCGTATAATCTGGCCAGTGTCAGGCAGGAGGCCAATCATGGGCAGTAAGGCCTTACGTGTTAAGCTCTCCCTGGTTTTTGTCGCCACCCTTATTCTTCCCTCAATTCTGTTTGGACAAAAGGGCCTCTCGCACGTGCGAGTGGTGCGGCTGAGCTACGTTAGAGGCACCGTGGGCGTAAGGCGTCCAGCCTCGACGGAATGGGCCAAGGCGCAAGTGAATACTCCCATCCAGGAAGGGTTTGAAATCTCGACATCGGGCGAGAGCTATGCCGAGGTGGAGTTTGAAAATGGTTCCACCGCGCGGCTGGGCGAATTCACCAAGGTGAACTTTGACCAGTTGGCCATGGATGAGGACGGGGATAAACTGAATCGCCTGACGTTTGAACAAGGATACGCAACCTTCCACTTTCTGCCTGACCACAATGATGCGTACAGCGTCAAGGTTGCGGAAACGACATTGAGTCCGAACGGCAAGAGCGAGTTTCGCACGGACTTGGAAAACGGCAAGGCGCGAGTGGAAGTCTTTTCGGGTTCGGTCGAAGTGTCGGCTTCCGCAAAGACCGTAAAGCTGGGTAAAGACAAATCGTTGGAATTCGACGCTGGGGCCACAGAAGTGGCTCTTAATACCAAGCAGGGTTTTGTCAAGGATTCCTGGGATAAGTGGACGTCGGCACGAGATACCCAGGCGCAGTTGGCACTTGCGGACCAGGCGGTTCCAGCGCGAGGATCGGTTTACGGCTGGAGCGACCTCGACGCTTACGGCGAATGGGGATTCTTCCTGGGATTCGGGTATGGCTGGTCGCCATTTGCCGCGGCCGGATGGTCGCCCTACAGTATGGGGATGTGGAGCTTCTACCCGGGCATGGGTTACACATGGATTTCCGGCGAGCCCTGGGGTTGGCTGCCTTATCACAACGGCCTTTGGAATTTTTCTCCCGGCTTTGGCTGGTTTTGGATGCCGGGTAGCAATGGAGCTTGGTCTCCGGCATTGGTCAGTTGGTATTCGGGCCCGGGATGGGTCGGCTGGGCGCCACGCGGCGTGACGGGTGCGGGAGTTGTAACCACCGTCCCCGGCAGCGCAATCCAGAGCGGCACGATGATCGGTCCGAATAATGCAAACCACGTGCCGACATCGGCCGGAACCATGATTGCGCGACTGCCCTTCCAGCCTGGCAGCGGAGCGATGCTCTCCGGGCAGAGGCTTGCTGAGGGCGGAGAAACGATGTTCAGCTCCAGTGCGGGAGCCAGGCATTCAATGGCACCGTCATCTATCCTTATGGGCGGCAGCGCGGAGATGGAGAATTCCCTGCAGGGCGGACACTTATCGCACCAACCCTTGCGCGCCCGTTTGGGAACTACCTTGGGTGGGCAGTATGCGGTGGGTGGCTCGGTTGGCGAATTCCGCGGCGATGCCTTCAAAGGTCAGCCTGGACCAGGAGGGCCAAAGGGATCGCCAAGCCCGAGCTTCTCGCGTAACGCCGGTCCCGGTGGACCAACCCTGATGCCGCACGGACAACGATCTTCAAGTCCTCCCCCAGCCGGTGGGGGTAGGATGGCGCCCAGTGGGGGCGGCGGCAGCGGTGGAGCTCCCATGCCGACTATCGCTCCTTCCGGTGGCGGACATAATGCCAGCCCGGGAAGTGGGCATCACTAATGCCAGACGCAGACGAATTGTCCGCGGTGTCCCGGCTATCGGCATCTTTGCGGACCATTTCCCACCTATCCACGATTGTCACCACTGGGTACTTACTAATACGCAGTGGTGTTTTATTCATCCTATATATCTTTCTGAATAGTCCTACCTGCTTGCAACTATTTCATAATATAATTCGTCAAGGTATTTAGAAGTAGATGTAAAATGCCCCTCAGGAGGCCGACCGTGAGATACGATCGTATTCGACGTGTACTCGTGGTTGTGGTCGCAGGGCTGATCTTCTTACCAGCAGCTCTCTTATCGGAACAGAATCCTTCCCCTGTCCGTTCGGTGCGGTTAACTTATGTCAGCGGCCAGGTGACGGTGAAGCATCCAGGCTCCACCGAAGGGATCCCAGCCAAAACAAATACCCCGATTGAAGAAGGCTCCGTAGTGTCGACATCAGGCGAAGCTTTTGCCAATGTGGAGCTTGAAAACGGCTCCGTAATTCGACTGAGCGAACTCACCCAAGCCAACTTCACGCAGCTCACCACCGATGCGTCCGGTAACAAACTGAACGTCATCACATTGGAACATGGATACGCGGCTTATCGTTTCACCCCAGCGCATCAGGACACGCTGAAGGTGAAGGTTGCTGATGCCACGCTTTCTCCTTACGGCAAAACCGATTTCCAAACATTTTTCAATGAAGGCAGAGTGCAAGTGCGCGTGATGACGGGCTCAGTCTCTGTCTCGGCACACGCCAGTTCCATAACTTTGGGTAAGGGAAAGTTCATGGAGTACCGGCCGTCGAACGATCCGCAGGTTGCGAAATCACACGCGCGGGTGGTTCGCCTGAGTTATGTGAATGGCACGGTCATGCTGACGCGCCCAGGTTTGGCGGAACCGGAACCGGCGACGGTGAACACTCCCATCCAGGAGGGTTTCGAGCTATCCACA
>CAYTMD010000572.1:0-4125 GCA_964438685.1 uncultured Acidobacteriota bacterium | reverse complement strand
AACCGTCGTTGCTTTCGATCCGCAAGCGATCGTCGTGATGCCTTGCGGATTCGATCTGCCAAGAACCGTCGTCGAGGCCCGGCGGCTGCCTGGGTTCGCCGGCTGGCAAACTTTATCCGCCGTGCGAACCGGCCGCGCTTCAACAGCCTTGTTGGACCATCTGAAGGTAGAGTATTACGGCACCCACACACCACTCAACCAAGTGGCTACAATGGGGGTTCCTGATCCCGGCATGATTACCGTTCAACCCTGGGATGCGAGCTTACTGGGAGCAATTGAAAAAGTCATTCGCTCCTCGGACCTGGGTTTGAATCCGGTAAATGACGGCAAGATTTTGAAAGTGCCCATTCCTCCTCTTAACGAAGAGCGGAGGAGGGAACTGGTCAAGCACCTTCACAAGGCGATGGAAAATCATCGCACCGCCGTCCGCAATATTCGGCGTGATAGTAACGAAGAGCTGAAGAAGCTTCTGAAGGACAAGAAAATCTCCGAGGACGATCAGCGGCGAGGCTTGGACGAGGTTCAGAAGCTGACAGACGACTTTATGGAAAAGCTGGAAAGTCAAGCGAAGAGTAAAGAACACGAAATTATGGAGATGCGCTAAATAACTCAGCATTTCCGGCACGCAAACCCTTGACAGTTTTCCATTAGTTCTGTTAGATTTGTTAAGATTTGGTGCAAGCCAGATTACACCCATACATGTGTCCGTAAGACGCGGCGCTCAGTGGGAACGTTGAAAGGTTAAGAATGCCAACGTTTAGTCAGATGGTTCGTCTCGGCCGAAAGTCGTCACGCTATAAGACGTCAAGCCCGGCCTTGGAAAGTTGCCCGCAGAAGCGCGGTGTATGTATTCGCGTGTATACGCAGACGCCTAAGAAACCGAATTCGGCGTTGCGCAAGGTCGCGCGCGTGCGCTTGACCAATAGTATGGAAGTCACCACTTACATTCCTGGTGTGGGCCACAATCTCCAGGAGCACTCCATTGTGCTGATTCGTGGCGGGCGCGTGAAAGATCTGCCCGGCGTCCGGTATCACGTTATTCGCGGCACCTTGGATTCTGCAGGTGTTGCGGATCGCCGTCAAGGGCGGTCCAAGTATGGCGCCAAGCGGCCCAAAGAAAAGGCTGCATAAGAAATTTCAGGGTCGAGCGACGCTCTGCCCGGGTCGGACACGGTTCGGCCCTACAAGCTGAAAGCTGAGAATCGTAGATGCCACGTAAAGGTACGGTAGCACGTCGAGAAACGAGTCCCGATCCGGTATACGTAAATCCTCTGGTGCAGAAGCTTGTTAACTGCGTCATGATTCAAGGCAAGAAGAGCATTGCTCAAAACATCGTGTACGACGCCTTTGAGTTGATCAAGCAGCGGGCTAATGACGACCCCCTGAAGCTCTTTAAGAAGGCGGTTGATAACGTCAAGCCGGCTTTGGAAGTCAAGTCCCGCCGCGTAGGCGGAGCAAACTACCAGGTGCCGGTCGAAGTTAATCGGAATCGTCAGACCTCCTTGAGTCTCCGATGGATCATCGGTTATGCGCGTGAGCGGGGGGAAAAGTCCATGGTGGAGAAGCTTGCCGCGGAATTGCTGGATGCAGCGAACAATCGCGGCGGGGCCATCAAGAAGCGGGACGATACTCACCGCATGGCCGAAGCCAACAAGGCTTTTGCCCATTACCGCTGGTAATCCTGTTTAATCGGGATGACCTCGAGCAATTCGGGATGTGGAGCCTCCCCGGCCCACTATCCGTCTTGCAGTCCGTCAACCGACGGACCCTGTGGCTCAACTTATTGCGGGGGTTCCGGACCTTGATCCAACGAGATTAAGGTCAGGTCCGAGTTCGTTTGCATTTAGGAATTTATGCCGCGAGAAGTACAACTCGATCACTATCGCAATATCGGCATCATGGCCCATATTGACGCTGGTAAAACGACCACCACGGAGCGCGTCCTCTATTACACCGGCCGGACGCACAAGATGGGCGAGGTCCATGATGGCACTGCCGTTATGGATTGGATGGAACAGGAGCAGGAGCGTGGCATTACCATTACATCCGCGGCCACCACTTGTTTCTGGAATGACATCCGAATCAATATTATTGATACGCCGGGACACGTGGATTTTACGGCGGAAGTTGAACGGTCGCTCCGGGTGCTTGACGGAGCGATTGCGATTTTAGGGGCTGTAGAAGGCGTTGAGCCACAGACCGAAACGGTGTGGCGCCAGGCCGACAAGTATCGCGTTCCCCGGATCGTCTTTGTCAACAAAATGGACCGTATTGGTGCTGATTTTGATACTTGCGTCAATCAGTTGCGCACCAAATTGCACGCCAACCCCGTTGTGATCCAATTGCCTTTGGGAGCACAGGACAGCTTTGACGGACTCATTGACCTGGTGACCATGCACGCCATCGTTTGGAAGGATGAAACGCTGGGTGCGGCATTTGACGTCCTGGAGATTCCGGCTGAGTACGTGGAGAAGGCAAAGCATGCCCGCGAACAGATGATCGAGGCGCTGGGAGAAGTTGACGACGGCATCATGGAGAAGTATGTCCATGGCGACGCGATCTCCGTGGAAGAATTGCGCGCCGGCATCCGCCGCGCCACGATTGCCATGACGGCATTCCCGGTGGTTTGCGGGTCGGCGTTCAAGAACAAGGGCGTCCAGCCCTTACTGGACTCGGTCGTAGACTACCTGCCTTCCCCTCTGGATGTTCCCCCCGTTGAAGCCTTGGATCCCCGCGACGAAACAAAGAAAATAGAGCGCAAGGCGGACGATAACGAGCCCTTTGCCGGGTTGGTTTTCAAGATCATGACCGATCCCTTTGTGGGGCAATTGGCCTTCTTCCGGGTTTATTCGGGAACCCTCAAGCAGGGGGACTCAGTTTATAATCCCCGCCGCGACCGCAGCGAGCGTGTTTCCCGCCTGCTCCAGATGCACGCCAACAAGCGGGAAGAGATTGCTGAAGTTTACGCGGGTGATATTGCCGCGGCAGTGGGATTGAAGCATGTTTCTACCGGCGACACGATTAGCGATGAGTCGGCCGCGGTAGTTTTGGAAACCATGGACTTCCCCGCGCCCGTTATCGATGTGGCCATCGAACCCAAGACCAAGGCCGATCAGGAAAAACTGGGGAGTGCGCTGGCCAAGCTTACACAGGAAGATCCGACCTTTAAGGTTCACACCGATCCTGATACTGGACAGACCATAATTTCCGGCATGGGCGAGTTGCACTTGGAAATCCTGGTAGACCGCATGGTACGTGAGTTTAATGTGGCTGCCAACGTGGGCCGTCCGCAGGTCGCCTATCGCGAGACAATTCTTGGACACGCCGAGGCGGAAGGAAAATATATCCGCCAGACGGGTGGGCGCGGCCAGTTTGGCCACGTCTATGTGCGAGTTGAGCCCTTGGCGCATCCCAACCTCGAAGCCATCGCCGAGTTGACCCACAAGAAATCCACCAACAAATATGACCCGGAATTGAACCTGCTCTTCAAGGACGAAATTGTGGGTGGAGTGGTTCCCAAGGAATACATTGGGCCTGTTTATCAGGGCATTCGCGAGGCGATGTCGACAGGCGTCCTGGCCGGCTACGAAATGAACGGAGTTTCGGTGGCACTTACGGATGGGTCTTATCACGAAGTGGACTCATCGGAAATGGCCTTTAAGATCGCGGGTTCCATGGGTTTTAAAGATGCGGTGCGAAGGGCAAAGCCCGTGCTTCTCGAGCCGGTGATGAAGGTTGAGGTGGTTGTCCCGGAAGAGTCGATGGGGCCTGTGGTCGGTGACCTTACTTCCCGCCGCGCCCGTGTGGAAGGAATGGAGCGCCGCGGTTCCACCCAGATTATTCGCTCTACGGTGCCGCTCTCTGAAATGTTTGGGTATGCCACCGATCTGCGTTCGCGCACACAGGGCCGGGCGTCGTATACGATGCACTTCCTCCGATATGAGCAGGCGCCGGCGTCGGTTGCCGAGGAAGTTGTTGCCCGTGCACAAGGCAAGTCGGTGGAGAAGTAAAAGATAAAGATTTTGAATGGTGCTTGGCGGTTGAATCTCTGACGGATGAGGAACTGAGCTATGGCCAAGGAAAAGTTTGATCGTTCAAAGCCGCACATGAACATCGGGACGATCG
>CAYTMD010000571.1:0-4136 GCA_964438685.1 uncultured Acidobacteriota bacterium | reverse complement strand
ACGGCCGAGCGCGGCATCACGAGTCTGCGCGCTCACCAGCGGCGGGCACTGCGGCAAGTGCGGCGACAAGGCAAAGTACAGAACGTTGCCAACAAGAATGGACACCGTAAACTTTATCCATTTGGCACGTGTAAGATGCATGGCGGTTATAATAGACAAATCGGAGAATAATGGCGAACTCCAAACTTACAGCCGCATCCGAGGTTCAATTCCTCAAAGGTGTGGGGCCCGCGCGCGCGGAGCTGCTTGCCTCGCGAGGCATCCGCACCGTGGAAGACCTGCTCTATTACACCCCGTTTCGTTACGAGGACCGCACGCGCCTGACCCGCATTCGCGACCTGGTGCCGGGCCAGACCACCACGGTCTTTGCCAAAGTCCTTACCTGCGGGCTGATGCGCACGCGCCGCGGCATGTACATCTACGACCTCGCCGCCAGCGACTCCAGTGGCATGTTGAGGTGCAAGTGGTTTAATGGAGCGTATCTGGAGAAGAACCAGGTTTTCCACACCGGCCAGCAGGTGTTTCTATACGGCAAGGTGGACCGCGACCGCTATGGCACAGGGACGATGGAGATCATCCAGCCGCAATTCGAAATTCTGCCTGAGGAGGAAGCTGAGGGCGGCGATTCCCTTGAATTAGGCCGCGTAGTTCCCATCTATGAATCCATCGGTTCGCTGGGGCCGCGCGTGTTGCGGCGATTGATGGCGGCGACGATCCAGGGATTGGACGGCCAAATTCCTGACAGGCTGCCACCCACCGTGGTGCGGAAGAACGGATTGCTTGACCGTGCCGCGGCGGTCAGCCAAACGCACTTTCCCACTGGAGAGCAGGATGTGGAGAAACTCTGCGGCTTTCGCACGCCCGCGCAAGTGCGGTTGATCTTCGAAGAATTCTTCAGCGTGGGCGCAGGCCTGGCGTTGAAGCGCCGCAAAGCCAAGGCGATCGAGGGCGTTGAGTTTCGAGTAAAAGAGAGCGCCCGGCAATCCATTCGCAAAATTTTGCCATTTCACCCCACCAGCGCCCAAAAGCGCGTACTGAAAGAGATTGTGGACGACATGTGCTCGGTGCGTCCCATGAACCGTCTGCTGCAAGGCGACGTGGGCTCCGGCAAAACCATCGTTGCCATCCAGGCCGCCATCCTGGCCATCGAAAACGGATACCAGGTGGCATTGATGGCGCCCACGGAAATTCTGGCCGCACAGCATTACCTTTACATCAAACAACTGTTCCGCCCGCTCAATTACCGCGTCGAACTGCTGGTCAGCGCGCGCAAAGCGGCGGAGAAAGCGGAGATCAAACGCGACATCTCCGCGGGCGTCATCCATCTGGCCATCGGCACGCACGCGCTCCTTGAGGAAGACGTGCGCTTTGCCCGGCTTGGCCTGATTGTGGTGGATGAGCAGCATCGTTTCGGCGTATTACAGCGCCTGGGGCTGATGCGCAAAGGCTATCATCCCGACGTTCTGGTGATGACGGCCACGCCCATTCCCCGCACGCTGGCGCTGACGCTGTATGGCGACCTGGATTTTTCCGTCATCGACGAGTTGCCGCCCCATCGCACTCCCATTGTGACCAAGCTTATGGAGGAGCGCGACCGCGCGAGCGCCTACACCTTCCTGCGCGAAAAGGTCCGGCGCGGCGAACAGGTGTACGTTGTCTGCCCGGTTATCGAAGAGGGTGGTAAGCTGGATCTGAAGCCCGCCGTGCGCATGTACGAACAATTGGCGCATGTGGTGTTTCCGGAATATCGCGTCGGCCTGCTGCATGGCCGCCTGGCAAGTGATGAGAAGGAAGCCGTCATGCAGCAATTCAAGCGCGGCGAGGTGCAGATTCTGGTGGCGACCACGGTGGTGGAAGTGGGTGTGGACGTGCCCAACGCCACCATTATGCTCATCGAGCACGCCGACCGCTTTGGACTTTCGCAACTCCACCAGCTTCGCGGACGGATCGGGCGTGGAAGCAAGAAGTCCTACTGCCTGCTGATGGCGGACGAAAAGCGCAGTGAGATTTCCCAGGAGCGCCTGAACACCATGGTGGCCACCACCGACGGATTTCGCATCGCGGAAATCGACCTCAAGCTGCGCGGCCCCGGTGAGTTCTTCGGCACGCGCCAGTGGGGCGTTCCGGCATTCCGGATTGCCAACCTCTTGCGCGATCAGGAAATCCTGGAATGGGCCAAGCAGGAGGCGGCGGAATTCATCGCCAACCCCGGTTCACCGGAAGAGCTTGATACCTTCGTCAAGTACCTTCGCACCGAATGGCCGCGGCGGTATGGTTTGGCGAGCGTGGCCTAAGAACAGCGATCAGCTGTCAGCTATCAGCGCTCAGCTTGATGCAAGATTGCCTCAGCTAATGGCTGATTCCTGGTGCCCGAAGGGAAACACAATTGATTAATTCGATCAGCATTCAGCACAATTGCCTCTGCGCTGTTTTAGCTGATAGCTGACCGCTGAAAGCTGAGAGCTTTTTCCTATGCGAATCATTTCCGGAACCTACCGCGGTCTTCGCCTGCGCACCTTGAAAGGCGGAAATCTGCGTCCCACCACCGACCAGTTGCGCGAGACGTTATTCGACGTTCTCGGCCCCAAAATACAGGGCGCTACTTTTCTCGATGCCTACGCAGGAACGGGCGCCGTGGGAATGGAGGCATTGAGCCGCGGCGCGCGCGACGTGGTTTTCATTGAGCACCACCGTCCCGCCTCGCAACTAATTCGCGAGAACCTGGCGGCGCTCAAGATTGACTCCGGTTACAACCTGCTGACTTGCGCCGTATTGACCGGGTTGGAGCGCCTCGAGCGCGAGAGTGAGCACTTCGACGTGGTCTTTCTGGATCCGCCCTACGAAGAGATTCGCGAATACCACCACACGATGCGGCAACTGGCGCGCGGCCCCCTGCTGCTGCCTTCATCAATCGTCGTGGTAGAACACTCCAAGCACGTGAAGCTGGAAGAAAATTACCTGACCCTGCATCAAACGCGCCTTCTACGCCACGGCGATGCACAACTGGCATTCTATCGACCAGTGGTGGAAAGCAGCGGGCAGTAGGCGGCGGAAGGTTGAAGTGTAAAGGATGAAGGGTAAAGGATAAAGGCGAGAGTAGAATCAACTTCCCTCGCCCCTTTGGGGGAGAGGGTGGACCGCAGCCGGCGTGTTCACCAGCCGGGGCGGGACGGGTGAGGGGGTCAAAAACTCATGGGCCTTCTGAGATCCTGTCGACTCTGAGGGCATTTCATTTTTGCATTTTGCCTGGCTTTTGCGGGTCTCCCAAACGAATTCCATTTTGGCAAAGACCCCTTCTCCCCCAAGAGGGAGAGGGGAAATGTATTCTTGGTTTCGATGTCGAATTCATGAGGTCTGAGTGCGGTCCCGTGTGGTCCACTGGGAGCGTCTGCTAATTTGGACAACAGTGGAAGGCGGTTAGCCGCGCCTACGAATTTCCCGCAGACACTCAAGCCTCACGGTTGTCAGATTAGCAAGTTCCCCGGTTGGGATACCTTGCGTCTTTCCCTGCCCTTCGCGCGAAAGCCGCAACAACTCTTCAGCTCCGTTTACCGTTGCACCCAAGTCTCTCTCATGACACTTTGAAAACTGTCACACAGCCTGTCGCAAACATCTGCCATGCGGGCGCACATTCGCACCAGTCAGCGACGCCCCACGGGCATGTTGGCGTATTATCTCGCCGCTCTGTTTGGATGCAGGAGGCAGCATGAACGCTATTTCAAGAAGGTTGCTGTTCTGGGCGCCGCGCGCCGTCGGCATTGCCTTCGCCCTCTTTCTGAGCTTGTTTGCTCTCGACGTTTTCCATGAGGGTTATGGGCTGGGGAACACCCTTCTGGCGCTCTTGGTCCATCTCGTTCCCACACTCATTGTCCTCGTGCTGCTGGCAATTGCCTGGCGATGGGAATGGATTGGCGCGGCGGCCTTTGCGGGGCTTGCCATGTGGTACGCGCGAAACAATTGGCGACGCCACCCCGATTGGGTACTGGAGGTTGTGGGGCCGCTGGTCGTGATCGCCGCGCTCTTTCTCGTCAATTGGTTGAAACACAGCGAGCTTCGCGCGCGGGTGTAGCGCCGTGCGGCAGAGCCGCAACCAGAGGCGTGCCATGGCCATCTTGGCCATGCCCCGGCACGGGCGG
>CAYTMD010000570.1:0-4155 GCA_964438685.1 uncultured Acidobacteriota bacterium | reverse complement strand
CGCTTGTGCTGCACCTCATTCCCAGCCTGACGCAATCTATTTTGGACACGAGTGATGACCACCAGCCCCAGAGGAGCGAAAGAAAGGGACCCTGGGCGGTGGCCGCGACAATCCTGGGGTTTCGCCCGGCTCGGTGCGCTTCACTTCTTTCGCCCCGCTGGGGCTCGCCGCGGGGGCGCTCCCTTGACCCACGGCTTACGCCGTGGGCTACGATCTTACGCCGCTACGCGGCTGGTACGCTCGAGGTCTTAGGCTAACGCTTAATCAGGTGGGGAGCTATTTAGGGACTTCCCTCCTCATCTGAGATTCCCATGAGCCTGCCGCTCGCCACAATGAATGAAAATGGCCGAATTTGGCCATTGATTGTTTTCAATGAGTTCCGGCCATTTTCATAGCAGGAGGGGTGGCGCGCCGAGCGACGGGGTGGTGCTGACAAGATGATAACGAGATGGCCATGATCATCAAAGCGCCGACGAGTTTTTCCGCAGCCTGTGAGGCCCCGCCCTTCCAAGAGCATGGTTGAGACATACGGGTTAGGTCCGCGCTGCGCTTCCTAAGTTCCCATCTGCGAAGCCAGCATGTACCACAGGGCCAGGCCCAGCCCGACCGCAAGGTGCGGCTCGACAAAGGCGAAATAGATCAGGAAGATGATCCAGGGGATGAATACCAAGGGGGCGTGGTGCATTACGTAGTCGGTAATCAGCAGCAGAAAGAATGCGCCAAAAGCGCCGGCCACGCATCCCAGAAAACTCGGCAGGGTAAAATGCTCGGGGCGCACCCAGAAGCGATGAATCCCCAGGCCAACAAAAAAACCGCCCATAACGATCATGACAAGCGCCAGGCCCTTCT
Source organism: uncultured Acidobacteriota bacterium (assembly GCA_964438685.1). Taxonomy (GTDB): domain Bacteria; phylum Acidobacteriota; class Terriglobia; order UBA7540; family UBA7540; genus Bog-366. Next base: position 3,306 of record CAYTMD010000570.1, on the reverse strand, counting down.
CACTGAGGAACCAGTACTTGCCGGCCATCATCACTTGCTTCAGGGAAGTCATTATTGTTAGCCTTACGAGGAAAGTATAAGACATCGCGGCAAGCAAATGCGGCGTCAATCGTGGAGGAGCATCATGACCAGAGCCCGTAAAATTGATCCCATCATTGTTCAGGCAGAGCGCGTGTTGAAGGGAGTTTATTTGCCCCGCATTCTCAGTTGCATCAAAGCACTGTCAACGGAGCAGGTCTGGTGGCGGGCCAATGAGGCCTCCAACAGTGCGGGGAATCTGGTGCTGCATCTTACGGGAAATGTCCGCCAGTGGATTATCTCCGGCTTGGGAGGCACGGCGGATGTCCGTAAACGCGACCTGGAGTTTAGCGAGCGCGGCCCACTTCCCAAGCGCATTCTGGCAAGCCGCCTGCGGAAGACTGTAGAAGAAGCGTGCCGCGTGTTACGCAAGCTTTCAGCGGAAGATCTGGCGCGCGTTCACTCCATCCAGAAGTATCGGGTGACAGGAATGGAAGCCGCCTTCCACGTGGCTGAACACTTTTCCCATCACGCGGGGCAGATCATTCTTCTAACCAAGATGTTGACTGGAAGCGACCTGAAGTTCACCCATCTTCCGGGCGAGAAAAAGTCGGCGGCGCGCAAACTGCCGACTTTGTAGGTATCTGTGGCGCCGACCTTTAGGTCAGCACTCCGAGGCCGAACGCGCGCCGTCGCCATAGCGGCTTTGGCGCGTCGGCGACTGTTCGGCCATCCAAAACCGGTGCCGACCTCAAGGTCGATGCCACAATAGCCGACCCTGCAAATCAAGTGTGCCGCGAATAGTGATGCCCCAACGAAGGCCTACTGGAGCACGTGCACCTGTTTGGCTTGAAACACCATTGAGCCGGCGGGAATGGTAACCCCGTTGATCGTGACGGGTTGGGCCTCATAGTAGGGCATCCCTTTGACCAGCAGGGAGTTTACCGTGGTTATCCCATTCAATCCCGTCACATTGACGTAAGCCGTTTGGTTGTTGGTGACGACATAAAGAGGAACCCCTTGCAGCAGAGTGCAGCAAGGATTTAGGAGGAAGACCCCGGTTGCATCATCTGAGCCGATTGCCAACATCGAACCCATTGTTCCCTGCATCGATTGCAACTTCAAATAGATTGCCGTAGGTTCAACGGTAAAGGGTGCGGTGGCGACGCCTCCAGTGGGGGCGGTAGGTTTGGTGTATGCCCCGTGTACCACAAGTTCCTGACCTACCGCCAAGTTCTTCGGACCAAAGGAGAGGTTGGCGAAATTCGGGCCCAGAATTGAGGACTGATACGTGGGATTCGCCGTGAGATCGACCTGGTAAACACTGTCCATCAGAAGTGTGGAGGTGTCATCAGGTTCGGCGTCATGCACCCATAAGCCAAGTTGCGTGGGGTTTCCTGCTGTATCCGTCTTAATTGAAACGATCGGGCCAATCAGGGCCGTGCTGGGTGTCACTCCGGATTCAGTGGGGAAAGGATTTTCAATTGCCTGAACTTCCACTGTCTTTGCCACAAGGTTCCCCTGACTATCCAAAAGAGCGTCGACTTCCAAATAACTATTGGGGAGGAGATGCGCAAGGTCCGCAAAACCGACCTTGGTGGTGGTGGCGGTAAGATTCATTGGCAAGGCCGGGGCATCCGCCGTTGAGGGCGAGAGGACTTGCATCAGAAAGCTACCCGTGTAAGTAGAATTCGATGTGGCATTAGTGTTGGTAATGCTCCTTACGAATCCCCATAAGTCGTCAATTTCGGTAAATCCATTGGGATTGGTGGCACCGGTAGGGGTGGTCGATGACAATTGAGTGAAGCTGACGATGGGCGTGATCTGCCCGGTGAGGTTTCCGGCAGAATTCGTCGGGAGCATGCGAAGCACATCAAAATCCAGAAGCAGGACATTGGTTTGCCCTTCGGTTATGACCAGGGGCGGGCTAAGTGTAATTATGGGCTTGGTGTTGGTGAAATTCACTGTATAGGAGTGCACCGGAGGGCTCAGCGTGGGGTCGTAAGCTGCCAATTGGGCGAGTTCGAAATCAAGATTCGCCTGATTGTAGCTGCCTGCCCGAACGGGAAAAGAATATAGGACAGTGCTGAAATCGCGAAGTTGTTCCAAGTTCAGGCGGATTTCAGGGGCGAAGGAAGGCGTGGTCTCGATGTACGGTTGCGCGGTGCCACCCTCCACCGTCGTGAAACTCAAGTTCTGGACGACCACATTAGCAGAAATTGCATTGCAAAGGGGTACGTCGGTCACAATCGTTACCAAGTTCCCCTTGCCTGGATTGGGGCTGGATGGCGGTGTACTAGAGCAGCTTGCTAAGATTCCGGCGAAAAGTAGTATCCCAAGGATCTTCGCCAGCCTACATGGGGGCGTCCGTCTCAAGTTTCTCCTTCGGTTTACGTCTGGGAGTGGCACTTTGCTGCTGCAACCTGGGGATTCCCGGCTTATGCCCCGGTGGTTACCAATACAGCCCCGCGCCTCTTCCTCAGATGATATCAGCCAGCCATGGGTTATCCGCATGCTGGGGCCACAAAGCCAGGATTTCGATAAATACAGTGAATTGACCGCAGAAGGCAAGAGGTATTCCACTGGCAGGGAACCCCGTGCACCCGTGGCAGGGGGATCGAAGACCCTCCCTGGCCCGGCAAAACGCTACAGAATTGCGTCTGCCAAATCAGCCTAACCTTCAAGCACTCAATCTCATCCACCCGCCGATCGCACCCAGCGAGGCCGATCAGCAAAAGGATGAAACACACCACTAACCCTTACCTAAAGAGAATACCACGCCATGTCCCGCTATTTCTGCTCGGTTTTGCGGCGGCGGATAAATGCCGGCACATCCAGATCGTCGTTTTGGATCTCCGAGCTCACATTGGGTGGCTGGGCTTCCACCGGCAGTTTCTCTTTCTTGGCCATCATGTTCTTGACACTTTGCTGCGCAGTGCGTAACGCCGGAGAAAGGTTGGGAAGAGGTTTGACGCCCATCCTTTCTGACTTAATCCCTGTGGCAATCACCGTAACCTTGACGGCGTCTCCCATCGACTCATCGTGCACGGCGCCAAAAATTATGTTGGCGTTGTCCGCGGCGGCTTTCTGCACAATGGTGGACGCCTCATGGACTTCATACAGTGTAAGCTTGCTTGAGCCGGTTATGTTAAGCAAAATTCCATGGGCCCCGTTAATGCTGGCATCCTCAAGCAGGGGGCTGGCCATGGCTAGGTTGGTCGCGTCCACCGCGCGGTTCTCTCCGCTGGCCACCGCCGTACCCATCACCGCATATCCCATGCCTTCCAT
>CAYTMD010000569.1:0-4167 GCA_964438685.1 uncultured Acidobacteriota bacterium | reverse complement strand
GAAGAATGCCCACTAACACTAATCCCGTCCAGACGGCCAAGACCGTACGCTTACAATGAAACAAGCTTTCGCAAAGTTCGAGTACTCGATTCCATGGCAATACCTCACCATCCAGGATGGCGTAGACCTCTCGCTCGCGCTCGTGCAATCTACCGTAGATATGCAGCGATTTTCATTTGGAACTCTTGGAAGCCCTGGGGCTATTCCTGGGATTGGTGGGCCGGTCGATGTTGTCGTGGTTACGCCGTTCGAGTTAAGGTGGGCCAAGAAAAAATGATGATGCTTGTTAATCAACTCCCAAGCTAGAAGTTATCATTGTGGATCATAGATTCTTCCGTAAATTAATGAAAACAAACACATCAAATGTCTTGACACAATTATCCTAAAACGCGCATACTATGGACGTAAGTTTACTGTCTCAGTGAAATCCTGAGAGCATCCCTGGACCCGGGGCAACGGGCAAGAAAAGGCTACCCTTCCGGGTGGCCTTTTCTTTTTTCCCAGATTGGAGGATCAGACAAAAATCGCTTTAAGCGGACCTCTTTAGTAAAGAATGAAGTTGTTACAACTCTCAACTTCGATTCTCGATCTGGCCATGTAAACACTATCTTGTACGGTGGCCCGTGCTTTGAATACTGCTTCACGTAGACCCTATCCCCTACAATAGCATTGTGACAGTTGTGGCCAATTAAGTCAGGGTTTACGATCACATCCGCTATCCAGAACAGACTGGATGCCCTCCACGCATCCCACGTGTAATCACTCTCTTTAAAGTTTCCCAAGCGAATCGATTCTAGAAACTTCTGCGCCTTTGCCTTGCCGTGCTTGAACTCCAATTGTACTAATTTTGGAAAGTTCTGGACTAGAAACGTTACCTTGATTCCGCATGGGTCGATAAACTCTTTTTCTGACAACTCCTTTTGGTATTCCTCGAGGAGCCCCTTTATCGATCCATACCGATAGGGCGGGCAGGCTGAACCAGGGCGACTTAGCGTTATTGGGGTCTTAAGGCTCTTATCGGCCACGTGTCATTCGACCTCTTACGATGATGAACTTGTTCGTTCTTTCTCTTCCTCAGCATGTGCCTTCTGTCCATGCGGAAGCCTTGGAAATCTCTGAGGCTGAGGCTTGGCAGACGGGGTCTCAGACTTAAGAGGATCGGTCGGGAAGGTTATCTCAAACATGCCTTGTTCATCGTTCCATGTACATGGGAAAGATCTTGTCTTCGAATAATCATATCCAACAAATTCAAGAAATGGCTTTGCCGCAAAACCAGCTGCTTTGCTTCTCTTTGAATAACGCATTCTGTAAGACCGTGAGTCTTTCTTTGTTATGCTCCTAATTGCCATTTTCCGAGCTTCTTTGTCCCACATGAGAAGCACGTCTTCCACGGCATTCTTGTGAAGCGTGTCGGAAGCCGCAGTATTAAAGTTCAGGCGTCCCAATGGACTAATTGTCAACATCGGGGTAGTCACCCTTCGAATCACCTTTTCAAAAACCACATAAGCCATGGAATTCCTCCGCCATTACTGCACCACATGACGTTCGCTAATTATCTATTTTTTTAGCATTCTATGTCAACATAAAAAACTCGTTTTCAACATCAGGCCCCACATCGCCACGCATCAAATAGTACCTCCTACAGTTAGTCGAATACAATCCTAAACTTCCAGAAATAGGAATGCATTGCAACAGGCAGGAAAGACGAATATCTTCAGTTCCGAATATCAGCTTTCTTACCATTATAACTATCTTATTGTCAGACGCTTACGGAGAGGCGATTTTCCACCTAGTTTTCGCGGCTTTTCTTGCAATCCTCCTGCGCTTGCTAGCAGGAAGACTCTTAGCTCTAGAGTTTCCGCCCTTCAAGCCACCCTTGCGGCCTGCCGCCTGCGCTTGAGCGTCTTTGGCGTTGGGGTCATGGTCTGGCATACTGGCAAGGTCAGCTTAGGAAAGGAATTCATCGATATGCATTGCGGGCCTGCCTTGACAAAAGTCGCGCGTGGCTTGAGCGACGCGCAAGATAATCTTGGGGGACAGCAACGCACAGATATCTCACTACCCAATGAGGGGGGCACTCTCAGGTCGTGAATTACCGCAAGGGTGCGAAGCCCCGGCCTTCCCAGGGGCAAGCTTTCTCAATGTTAACGGAATCGACGGCCTTATCCCTGCCAAACACGTAAAACTCCACTTTGCCTTTCCACACCGGTTCCTGCCCCTTGCCGATGGGGCGAAAGGTTACTTCCCCCGTGGTGACGGTTCCCGGAGTGCCAATGTTCATCTCTGGCGGTTGGAGGATTTGCATTTTCGAGCTGTATTGCGAAAGGTTATGAAACTCGATGGGGCCCTGCCACAGATCCTGAAACTTGCCGTCGTTGATTTTCCTGATGCGCATGACGGTTCCGTAGGTCTGGGCCTGCTCGCGGAAGGGTTCTTTGGTAATCACGCAGGCGCTTCCATCGCCCACCAGGTCTTTGACCATCAGGGACGTGATTCCGGACTGCATCTCGTTCATGGGAATATTCAATTCCGTGGCGGGAATGAACTTTCCCTGGTGGGGCGTGAAGATGACGAGTTTTGCCGTCGAAAGCGGCGCCGTGAACACATAGCAGAGCAATGCCGGCGGCCCCTGGGGCTGCTTTACCAGGAACCTGGCAATGTCTGTGTGGTCGGCGGTGAAATCGTCGAGGTAGGGGGTGCCGAGCATCCGCAAGAGTTCACTATCCAGGGGGTAGTCGCCCGGAGGTTTCAGCTCTGCCGGGTTTATTTCCACCCATCCAAGTTCGGAGTTCCCGGTTTCCAGGTTGAGCACTCCCACCTGACCCAATTGCGCACCATGTTTTTCTTTCGTTTTGAAGACGGGCAGAAGTGCCCCTTGGGACAGATGACGAGTGGCTTTCTGCAAGTCGGGCAGGGAAATCGAGAAACTTCGCGCGCCCGCCTGCAGGTCGAGCCAACCGATTGGAGCTGGAGGCGCCGGTTCCTTGGTTTCCTTCTTTTCCTTTGCGGCCAGAGCCCCAGGTAGAGCGGTACCGACAAACAGCAATATTGCAAGGGTTGGACATTTCATCATGCTGCCTATTGTTGACGAGGCGCGGAAGTTTGACAAACAGATTCTCGCGACTTAGACTGAACGGCTGGATAGTGCGGTCTGGGAATTCCACTTCTGGTTCATCCGGTCTGCGCTATGTTTTTTGTTTGTACGGACTCAGGTCCTTGCCAAGTGCAAGGAACAAGAGGGAAGGCCGTGAAAATCGGCCACGGTCCCGCCACTGTGAGCGGCGGGCCCTGCCAGTTCGCCGGGCGTCAGCATTCCCGGTGAAACCACTGCCCGAAGAAGCAGAGTAGGGTGGGAAGGTTTTAAGCAGGGCCGGGTACACGCCGCGAGTCAGGAGACCTGCCTGGGCGCCTGGGGACACATCGTATCAATGCGATGACCGTCCCACCGCACACTCTTCGCGAGAAAGAGTGGGAGGATTGCGCCCCGCCCTCGTCAAGAGCTCGCGGGGCTTTTGTTTTTTTGCGGGTGAGAAATGCTCCAGTCTTCTTCTCATAATCGAAGCCGTCTTGTGGCATCCGGGTTCTTTTCTGGGTGCGGACGAATGAGTGGGTTGCGGTCTGCCGGGGCTCTTGCCGTGGCGCTGCTATTTTCCGCGAGCGTGCTTTCCGCGCGCACTGTGACCGACCAGACGGGGCGCCGGGTGAATTTGCCGGATCATCCCCGCCGGCTTATCTCGATTGCGCCCAGCATTACCGAGACTTTATACGAGTTGGGTCTGGGTGACCGGTTGGTGGCCGACACGGATAATTGCGACTACCCTCCGCAGGCCAGAGCGCTGCCGCACGTGGGCGCCATGGTCAATCCCAGTCTGGAGAAGATTGTTTCCCTTAAGCCCGATCTGGTTTTGGGCACGGATGAAGCCAACCGGCGCGAGACCGCCGACCAGCTTGAGCGCCTCGGCATTCCGCTCTATGGAGTGACCGCCCACACGGTGGAAGGCACAATTCAATCGGTGGAGGATCTGGGACGCATTCTGGATTGGGAGCAACCCACCCAGAAGCTTGTGGCGAGCCTGCGCGCCAGGGTGGCGGCAGTCGATAAACGGGTGCAGGGACAACCCCGGCCAAAGGTTCTTTTCGTTGTTTGGTACCGCCCCCTGATCACGG
>CAYTMD010000568.1:0-4172 GCA_964438685.1 uncultured Acidobacteriota bacterium | reverse complement strand
GGCGAGCCAGCCGTGGGAACAGGTGCCTGACATGAAGATATTTGAGCCCCGTAGGGGGCGCTGTCAGGATGACCCGACGCCGCCCCTACGTCCGGATTATTCACGAATCTTCTTGAGGGCAAAGCAAGGCGTACAGTTTCACACAGAGGTCACAGAGACGGCAAACAGAGAACACGGAGAGGTCCCCGATACTTTCTCTGTGCACTCTGTGGTCAACGAGATCGATCATTCTTGCCAATAAAACGCTCCGTGAACTCTGTGTGAAACGCTCTTAAGTCGTCTCGGCGTTATCTCTTTCATGAATAATCCGTGCTACGGGGCTTAAGGAATATCGGGGAGGGCGCGTTGACCCACGGTTGGCTCGCCATGGGCTAAATGACCACGCCCGCATTGCGGGCTTCGAGCAAATTACAGCACTACCCCAATTCGGGAATCCCCAAATCCTTTGACCCCAGCGGTGACATCTTCGTGTCCGGGGCGTACTCCTGCAGCAAATCCAGCGCGATGCGGGCGCGGCGCACACGTTCGCGGCCCATTTTGACGGCAAGGTCCTCGAGGTGCAGTCCTGAGGGGTAGATGTCCGGAGAGTTGCGCAGGCCGAATTTGAAATAAACCGGCGCGGCCACCGAGATGATGTTGGGCATCTCGTAGTAGCGGACGAACCCGCCGAAGTTGTCGGGCACTTCAATGTAGAGATCTATGGGGATATCGACCGCCTGCCGGATGGCGCCCATCTGCGCCGGGCTCAGGTCTGTGGGGATATTCATCGTTGACACGCCGCACTGTTCAAAGATTACGGCGGTGGCGGGGTTGGCGGCGGGCAGGGTGACGGAGCTCTTGATGACCAGGTTCTTCGGCAACTCATCCTTCTGCTTCATGGCATCCAGCACCCAGATGAGCCCGAGGTCGGCGGGAAGAATGCTGCGGATGCCGAGGTCGCACGCATGCCGGACGTCCTCAATGGCGTAAACCAGTTGATCGGCGCCGCGATGCTGAAGGCCGATGACTTTGCCCGCGGCGGATGCCGTCTGCGCACCCGTCTCAAAGGTGGCGCGCGGACCGACGAACAGGCAAACTTCAATCCCTTCACCGTGACCGATGCGCGCCATCTCGCGGATTTCATCTTTCGTCAGTAGCATGACGCCGCTTCCCTGGCTGACGCGGTGAATCGGCACCTTGTGCGTCTTGGCGGCTTCCAGCACTTCGCGGAACACCCGCGGCCCTTCTACGCTGGGAATTTCAATACGAAACTGTCCGCCGTCCTTGAAGCGTTTGGAACTGGGCTTCAACGCATGGTTGTCTTCCGCGGGCAGATTGAGTTTGGCAAGGAACTGCTGCGTCTTTTTCATGAGGGGCTCCCTTGGAGGCTGGGGTTGCTTCCAACTTTCTCATGTGGTACGGGCAATGCTTTGCTCGGCAGCTCTTCGGAGGTGCGGCTTTCGCCCAGGGCCGTCCGCCAGCGCGCAAGCTTCTTCTCATAATTCATCGCCGCGTGGGCGGGGCTGGTGGAGGGAAGCAACTCGAAGCGGACTCGGTCAAGAAGCGTATGGGATTTGCGCCGTACCTTGAGGTCGAAAATCTCTTTCGCCTTGGCGCCATTAAAACAGATCAAGCCAATGTGCGGGTGGGCACGAAGAAACCCAATGAAGTCGTTGGTCCTCACGGTCGGCATTTGGATGGATGAGTCGAGACTTCCGGCACGGCATCCCGCGGCGCAGACGTCCCACAGCGCAATGCGATTTTCTCTGAGCAAACGAAGGCGGTCAAGATAAGGCAAGTCAGGAGAGGCTCCCGCAAGCTCGCCCATGATGCGCCAGAAGCAGTTCCTTGGCTGGGCGTAATATTCCCGACGCTCCAGAGAGACTTTTCCGGGCAGCGAGCCCAGAATGAGCACGCGAGCATCAGCGCGAGCTACCGGTCCGAAAGCGATTGATTTCACCATCACGATATCCCGTGCGTGCAACAAACGGTTGAAACTGACAACTGACAACTGACAACTTCCCGTCACGCATACTTCATGTAAACCGTGCGTGTCTCCGTGTAGAAGTCGAGCGCGGCGGGTCCCTGTTCGCGCATACCGAAACTCGATTCCTTGGTGCCGCCGAAGGGAAGTTGGTATTCCACGCCCGCGGTGGGCAGATTAACGGTAATCAGCCCTGCTTCGATGCCGTTAATAAACTGATGAACACGCGTGAGGTCGCGGGAGACGATGGAGGCGGAGAGGCCGAACTTCACCCCATTGGCCAGGCGCATGGCATCCTCGAAATCGTTTGCCACCATCAACCCCAGCACGGGTCCAAAAACTTCTTCCTGGGCGATGCGCATTTCCGCGGTGACGCCGGTGAAGAGCGTGGGCTCAACGAAATAACCGTGATCGTAGATTCCTCCCGTCAACCGCTTACCGCCGCATACTAATTGGGCTCCCTCGTTCCTGGCGATTTCGATGTAATTCAAATCCGTCTCAAGTTGGGCGGCGTCCACGGCCGGACCGATATCGACGCCAGCCTCAAGCCCGTTGCCGACCTTAAGTTTGCGAGTCTTGGCGACAAGCTTTTCCAGCAGGGGTTCGTAAATGGACTTTTCAATAATCGCGCGGCTGCATGCGGTGCATTTTTGGCCGGTGGAGAAGAACGCGCCATTCACCAGTACGTCCGTCGCAAAATCCAGGTTGGCATCCTTCAGGACGATGGTGGGATTCTTACCGCCCATTTCCAGTTGCACGCGCAACTTTCGCCGTGTGACTTTCTCATAAAGCGCGTTGCCAACATCGCACGAACCCGTAAACGACACGGCGCGGATGGCCGGATGTTCAACCAAGGGATTGCCGACGGACGCACCTCCGCCGGTGACATAATTCAGCACACCGGGGGGAATTCCCGCCTCGTGCAGCGCTTCCACGACGCGGTAACAGCTTAACGGCGCAAGTGACGCAGGCTTGATGACCACGGTGTTTCCGGCCACTAACGCGGGGGCCATTTTCCACACGGGTATGGCGATGGGAAAGTTCCATGGAGTGATCAGCGCAACCACTCCCAACGGCTTGCGGAGTGTGTAGCAGAACACGTTGTCGCGCTCGGAAGGAATCTGGTAACTGAACTGTCGCACGCCCTCCGCGCCGAAGTAGCGCAGGATGTTGATGGCTCGCTTCGCCTCACCTTTGGCTTCGGGCAGAGTCTTCCCTTCTTCGCGAGTCATCTCCTCACTGATTTTCGCGAGACGGCTTTCCAGGATCTCCGCGGCCTTGAACAGATACTCGCCCCGCCGCGGTGCGGGTACGCTAGACCAGGAGGGATGCGATTTGGCGGCAGCCTCACACGCCGCCTGCACATCCTCCGCCCCGGATGCCTGGAACTCTCCAATGGTTTCAGAGGTGTTGGCGGGATTGATGTTGGGGAATGTTTTTCCGGACTTGCACTCCACCCACTGCCCGGCAATGTAGTTGCAGAATGGATTGGACATAAGCTCTCGTTTCCAAGAAATTGTGGAAAGGCCTTCAGCATTCTACGGGGTTCGAGCCATTATGGTGAGGGGCTCAGCCAGTGTCAAGGTGGTCAAAAGACGCCGTCACTTTATCGTAAATTCTCCCCGAACTTCCGCAAAGTTCGTGTCGGTTAGACAAAAATGTCCGAATGAAATACATAAATGTCCGACTTTTTCCCAGGCAATATGTCATATATTTATTTGTTTTCATACACATAACGGCTTCGAACTTGTTTTTTCTAACATCTTTTTTTGCAGGATTCCCTTCCGAACCCCCCGAAAGCATTGATAAGGCAGCACATCCGGTGAAAGTTGAAGTCTCTCATGGCAAGTGACTCCTGGAGCGCTCGAATTCCCCATCCCCCGCCCATGGCGTCTCGAACCCCCAATCCCTAACCCGGAGTCCCGGTTGCACGGGGCAAACGAACAGCACCCCAATCAGTATGTCATCAACACTAGCCTCTGTAAATAACAATTTGAGCCTAGATTACAAAACCTACAAAAATGGCAAATAGCCTAAGTCAAGCAGTGGAGAGCGGGGTAGCGCAGACGTAAGCGTAGTTTGCTTTCGTCTGCGGCTCTTCATTATGCCACGGAGGCATATTTTCAGTTGCTAATACGATAGTCACAGTTCTCATGCTATTGACCCGGCCCTGAAGGAATGCTACGCGGCGGCATAGCTCACATCCTTA
>CAYTMD010000567.1:0-4177 GCA_964438685.1 uncultured Acidobacteriota bacterium | reverse complement strand
CTGAAAATAAACTACTTACCCTCCGTCTCCGGCCCTAACTGCGAAAGTTGGGTTAAGTCTGCACTCCACCGGCCGGCTGGTTTTTCGCCGCCCTCATCTTCACTTTCTCGTCTACACGAATATGTACCATCGTTGTTGCCATAACCTTGAAACCTCATCGAGATACGATATATCTCAGGAAGAGAGCTGCTATCAATCTTTCGCCCTCTTCGCGGGCTGGTGGGCGGTTCCCGATTAGATCGGGACGGGTCCCGAACCGCCCCTACAACGCGTTTGGAAATTGGCGATGATGGGTTGACATTTCCTGCCGGTAGGAATTGGGAAAGAAACATCAGACATAATTTTCCTAACCCAAGCAAATCTGTGGATGTTCCCCCGCCGCATGGGCATCGATTTGCTAGGCTACAATTTGGAAGGCTGGGTTCGGGGGGAAACGCGCAGGAAAAGCAGGTGTCAGGTGTCAGGTGCCAGGTGTCGGGTGTCAGGCGAGGTGCTGGGGGCTGGGTACTGGAGGCTGGGGAAAACCGGCACACCCAAAACTGAGGCCCAATACCGAATCACGTGCCACCGACAAGAGCCTCCTCCTGATGTGGGCGGAGAACAGGCATGGTCGGAACGAAAAATCAGCGCTCCCATGCCTCCTCACACTGCCGCCTTTCCAAGATGTGTCAGAAACAAAAGGAGTTATTGATTTAGAGCAACAATGTCTGAAGCCTTTATCCCATTCATATAAAAATACTTAGCGCGAAATACCGGATCCGGAGATAAAAAAGAGGCATGGCTTTCCAAGATGTATCAGAAACAAAAGGGGTTAGCGATGAATTACACAAATCTTGAAAAAATCTATGCGATTGAAAATAAAATAGTTAGTATATTTCCTGTGGCCGGGTGCCTTGAAAAAAAAGGGGCAAAAATTGAGGGCAATTCTCGCTAAGTTATTGAAAATAAATATAGAAAATATGTCTGCTTTTCGCCTTTCCATGATATTCATCAAAACAAACGAGTTAACCATTCTTTCCAAGATGTTGATGAAAAGAAAGGTGTTTAGACGTTTGACGCGGAGCAAGGCAAATAACGCAATTGATACGAGGTGGATCATGTCTGACAAGATTGGCGGTCATTCCCGAAGAGATGTGCTGAAATTGGCGGCGATGGCTGCCCTGTCGGCAGGAGTTTCTTCCGAAATGCACAGCTTGAACGCAGAGCCGAGAAATACCGGTGAACTCGCGCCATCGCCTACCGCCAAGACCGTTCACGACCTCTCGACGCTGCCTTGGGAATTGGCGGGGTGCGTGCCCTTCTTCGACAAATATGCCGGGATCGAGGACATCCGCAAGATGGACATGGCGGAAATAGGACCGATTACCGCGCCCGTGCCGGGGTCGGTGCAGATGGCGCTTCTGAATGCCGGCGTCATCAAAGACTGGAATGTTGGGCTGAACGCCCGCGAAAACGAATGGGTGGAAAACCGCGACTGGACTTACCAGGTCAGCATTCCTGATGAATGGGTCCGCGATGGGCAGCAGATCCGGCTGAATTGTGCGGGTTTGGATTATGTCGGCGAAATCCTGCTGAACGGCAAGCTTGTTCGGGCTTTTGAGGGGACACTGACGCCGCATTCGGCCGACCTGAACCCCTACTTGAAGACTTCGGGAAACATTCTTGCCATTCGCTTCATGCCGCCGCCGCGCTGGCTGGGGCAATTTGGGTTTACCTCGCGAATGAAACAGTGGAAACCGCGTTTCAACTACTCGTGGGACTGGACGAGCCGCGTGGTGCAGACCGGCATCTGGGACGCGATCACCTTGGAAGTAACCCGGGGCGCGGAGATTGAAGATCTGCGCTGCTTTACCGATGCCGACCTCACTTCCGGCAAAGGCAAGTTGAACATCTCCGGCTCGGTGAAGGGAGGCGAGCGCGTCCGCGTTACCCTCAAAGATGGCGGGCAGGTGATTCAGACCAGGGAACTCCTGCCGCAACAATTTTCTGAAAACGGCGTTCAATGGGAAGACCTGCCGGTAGCGCTCTGGTGGCCCAATGGCATGGGTGCGCAGCCTTTGTATGAGTTGACGTGCGACCTGCTGGATGGCAGCGGCCGGCTCATCGACCGCCAATCGAAGCGGGTTGGCTTTAAGCACGTGGAATGGCGGCGAACGAAAGGCGCGGCGGAGAGCGCTGATCCGTACCTCTGCGTGGTGAATGGAAAAGAGACCCTGCTCTTTGGCGCCAACTGGACGCCAATTCGGCCAAACTTCGCCGACCTGCGGGATGAGGATTATCGCCGGCGGCTGAATATTTATCGTGACTGTGGAATGACCATCTTGCGGGTCTGGGGCGGAGGATTCCTGGAACGAGAGCAGTTTTACAACTATTGCGATGAGATAGGGTTGTTGCTGTGGCAGGAATTTCCGCTGTCGAGTTCCGGCGCGGATAACTATCCGCCTGACGGTGCGGCGAGCGTTGAAGCCCTGGCCAACATTGCGCAGTCATACGTCGAACGGCGCCAGCACCACGTGTCATTGCTGCTGTGGTGCGGCGGCAATGAATTAAGGGACGATAAAAACGGCGTAAAGGGTCCTGAACTTACGCTGGCGGTAAAGCATCTTCCGGTGGTTGCCCGGTTCGCTGCGATTGTGGCCAAGACCGATCCCACACGGCGGTTTGTGCCCACCAGCCCTTACGGTCCCTCCGACCGGTTCAATTTGAAAGAGTGCGGCAAGGGCGTGTTTTGGGACGTTCATGGGCCGTGGAATCTTGATGGTCCCGTCGACGGGGACTGGAAAGAATTGTGGACCAAGGGTGATGCCATGTTCCATTCGGAATTCGGCGCGCCCTCAGCGAGTCCGGTGGCATTGATCCGGAAATACAAAGGCGATTTGAAAGAGACTCCCGGCACGCACCAGAATCCGCTGTGGAACCGTCAACCGTGGTGGATTGATTGGCAGAACTTTACCCAGGAAAAGCGTCGTGAGCCCGTGGACCTGGAAGAGTTTGTGGCCTGGAGCCAGGCCCGGCAGGCGGCGGCACTGACCCTTGCGGCAAGAATGGTCAAGTCGCGCTTTCCATCCTGCGGCGGGCTGATTATCTGGATGGGACACGACTCGTTTCCGTGTACATCCAATACGTCCATCATCGACTTTGAGGGAAATCCCAAGCCGGCCGCAGTTGAATTGGCCAAGATCTTCGGCGGGAAGGCCAACCTTGCGGGAGGTCAGGGCAAGGGATAGATGCTCAGTTCCTTCATCGGATAGTGCTTGAGATTATCGGTGACGAGAGTAAGTTGATGGTGGAGGGCGACGGCGGCGATGGTGGCGTCGGTGGTCGCCAGGGTGATGCCTTGGCGAGCATAGTCACGCTTCAGCAAACCCGCCATACGGGCAACTGGCCAAACAATTGGGAAGTACTGCAGGCTCTCAAGGAGTTCCATTGTGCGAGCCTCTTCGTGGGGCCGAAGGCCGGCGCAGACTTCCGTAACGTTGATCGCGCAGCAGGCCAACAGATGACCCTGTTGCAAAAGTGCTTTGCAAATCTCGCTCCGATTCCGTTTGCCGTTCAAAGCGTCAATAATGACACTTGTATCGAGAAGGAATGTGGCCATGTCAGCGGGCTGTGACTTTCTGAAAGCGCGTTTCGTCCTGCCGGCGCAGCTTGTCCACCCACTTCGCTGCTCCGCGTTTCAATTCGGGATGATCCTTGTCTTTCCAGGAACCAGCGGCGGCTTCCAAGGCCTTGAGCTGGCCGAGGCGCATCAGCTCTTTTTCAGCGGCTTGTGCCAGGAATTTGCTCCGGCCTCGTCGGCCCACAAGGATGTCGATCTGGGCTGCCAACTGTTCAGAAATGACAATGTGCGTTCGTTTTGTATTCATGGATACTCTTTATCAGTAGTTTCTAAATCCCACTGTGAGTTTAACAAGAAGTGGGCCTATGCACAAATTGCAAATCACCCGATGGCCCGATTCGACTCCCTCACCCGCCTGCGGGGCGAAGCCGACGTTTTCTTGCAGAGACCAGGTGACCCTTCTGCGGGCGAGGGCCGTAGATTCCAATTTGCTTGGGAAAGCTGACTTCGAAAATCGTGAATCATAAATCGCCAATCACAAATCACCAATCGCTCAATCGCCCGAGGGTGTGCGACATAGAAGTTGGGGTTAAGCGGCGATAGCCGCGCGGCGGTCCT
>CAYTMD010000566.1:0-4180 GCA_964438685.1 uncultured Acidobacteriota bacterium | reverse complement strand
ACAGTCGAATTGCTGCTGCCTTCTCATCAGAGGCGGGGGATCCTTAGAGTGTTTAGCGGAAGAGTCGGCGCTTTACAACTTCGGATATCCGCATTATCCTTTTTTGAACAGCTTTTCAGGCAAGCTGTCAGATCTCAAATCAGGCCCGCTCAGCTTTCAATTGTGGATGCCGGCAATGGCCCTTACTCGAAACCTCGGAACACGCGTCGAGCTTGTCTCGATGGACCCTCACTTTCAGAACATCACGATTGCCCTGTACCGGCAGGACCAGACCGGCCGGCCGGAATATCTGGTTCACAGTTACAGCGGCTTGCCCGGCGCGAGCGAGCGAATTGAGTCGCTTCGTGCTGCCATGGCGGTGCTGGGCCAACTCGTCCAGGAAGGTGAACTGCTGCACTTTGCCTGTGGCGCGGCGCACCAGGTGGCGGCGCGGCGAACCTTTTTGGAGACGGCCAAGCTTCCCCCTCTGGTCCCCTCCGCTCCCAAGCCTCTCACCGTGCCCGATAAGAAATCGGGCAGGAACTTTACGGCGGAAAATCTGGGAAACGGTCGCTATCAGATTACCGCCGACGGCCCCGAAGAAGGCAAATTCGCGCGCATCGACGCTGTCGTGGGCGGATTGGTGAAATTGGCGGAGGTCGAACCCGTGGCGGGAACTTTGGGGTTGATTGTGTTCCCCTGCCACAGCGCTCACGACGCTCTGATCGGACTGCTGCTCCCCCGGACGCTCAACGTTCGGGCCATCTTGCGGGAAGAAGAATCGGCGGAAGGGCGCGGTCTACTGGTAGCCCCCAGCCAACAGAAATGAGCGAGTGAAGTGTCCTGGAAATAGCTGGACAACGCTTCGGCTGTAGCGCCGGCATCCTGCCGGCAAATGCCCCGATGGATCGGGGTGCTCCGTTGTCCAGCCCATTACTGGACACTGCACCAGTGGAAATGAGGAGGATCGGATGGTCGCAGCCATGACCAGTCGTCAGCGCGTGCTTGCCGCCCTTCGCCGGGAACCGGTGGACCGGACTCCTGCCTGTAACCCCACGTCCATCGCGACCGTGGAGTTGATGGATCTGGCGAACGCGCCCTTTCCAGATGCCAACCGACAGCCCGAGCTTATGGCCCGTCTGGCGGCCACGGGTTACACGGAGCTGGGCTTTGATACCATCATGCCCGTCTTCAGCATTGTGCAGGAGTCTTCCGCGCTCGGCTGCAATCTCCAATGGGAGCAAAAGGACAATTGGCCAACGGTTAAGATGCGTGAGCCGATTTGGGAAAAGCCTGAGGACATCAAGATTCCTCCAGACTTCCTGAAGCATCCCGACACGCAGTGCGTCCTTCAAGCCATCAAGATTCTGCGCAAGGAGTTTGGCGACGAGGTGGCGATTATCGGCAAGACCATGGGGCCCTGGTCGTTGGGTTACCACTGCTTTGGCGTCGAACCGTTTCTGCTGCTCTCCCTTGACGATCCGGGCAAGACCAAGCTGTGCCTCGACAAGATGAAGGAAGCCACGATTCAATTTGGGTTGGCGCAGATTGAAGCGGGCGCGGACGCCCTGACGCTTCCCGATCATGCCACCGGTGATCTGGTCAGCGGCGAATTCTATGCGCGATACCTGCGTGATCTCCACATTGAATTTGCCCAGCGGCTGCCGGCCCCCATCATTTTGCACATCTGCGGCCGCACGGTGGATCGCATGGAGTTCATTGCGCAGACGGGAATGGCCGCCTTCCATTACGATTCCAAGAATCAGCCGGCCGAATCCATGGGCATCATGAAGAACCGGATTTCGCTGGTGGGGAATATCAACAATCCCGAGGTCCTCTACTCCAAGGGACCGGAGGAGGTGCGGCGGGAAGTGTACAAGAATCTGGACGCAGGGGTGCAGTTGGTCGGTCCCGAGTGCGCCATCCCCTTGCAGACGCGCATCGACAACCTGAAGGAAATTCCCCTGGCGATTCGAGATTGGCATCGGGAACACACAACCCAAAATTAGGGGTGCAGAGTGTAGCGCTGGCATCTTGCCGGCACCGGGGAATGCCGCCAGGATGGCGGCGTTACGTTCAAACAGTGAGAACCCGATTACGGGTGCAGTGTGTAGCGCTGGCATCTTGCCGGCACCGGGGAATGCCGCCAGGATGGCGGCGTTACGTTCAAGAGTACCCAATCAGGGAAGGTCCATGGCTGAACTCAAAGACATCTCCAATGAATTCGTGCGGCAGGAAATTGACGAGTTTATCGAACGCCCGAACGAACGCGAGCGCATCATCAATCTCTTCGCCAAGGCCCGGCCCAAGATGCAGACCATCGCCGCCGCGCTGATCGACGGCGACAACGATCTGGTGAATCAACTCACCAGGGAGTCCCTCGACGAAGGGATCGAAGCCCTGGAAGTAATGGACGATGGCTTGATTGCCGGCATGGCGATTGTGGGCATCAAGTTTCGGCAGAATTTCATTTTCGTGCCGGAGGTTCTGGCCTGCGCCCGGGCCATGAAGGCGGGCATGGCGCACATTGAGCCCATACTCTCCGCGGCAGGAATCAAGCCGATTGGCAAGGTGGTGATGGGCACGGTTAAGGGAGATTTGCACGATATTGGCAAGAACCTGTGCATCATGATGCTGCGTGGAGCGGGTTTTGAGGTGATCGACCTGGGCGTTGACACTTCTGCCGACAAGTTCATTCAGGCGGTTGAGGAAAATGAGGTCAATCTGATGGGGATGTCGGCGCTGCTGACCACCACCATGCCCAATATGGGGAAGACCATCGAGGCTTTCATTGACGCCGACCTTCGCGACCAGGTGAAGATCATGGTGGGCGGCGCTCCGGTTACCCAGGAATTTGCCGATGATATGGGCGCCGACGGGTACGGCAAGGATGCGATGGCCTGCGTGGCGTTGGCCAAACGGCTGATGGGCGTTGAGGCGGTTTAGAGCGGGGTGCTGCCGGATCGTTTGCGAAATTCATTGGAGCGATGTAGGGAAGAAAAGAATTTCTCACAGAGGTCACAGAGGCAAGGCACAGAGGTCGCGGAGAGTTTCGGAGATATTCTCTGTGTACTCTGTGGCCACTGGCTCAATAATGCCAATGATGAAACGCTTCGTGATCTCTGTGTGAAACCCTTTTGAACCTGCCCTCGTTCATCGTTGTCATGAATGGTTCGGAACGTGCCGGGCTAGAGTCCGGTGCTACATCTAAGCGGACAGAGCGAGTCTCGGCATGCCAAACATTGACCCGGCGGAATATCAGAAGCGTCTCGACCGACTGACGGAGATCCTGTCAGGAATCGCCGCTCACGCCGATGAAGTTTCACTGGGGCGCTGCCCGTATAAGAACCGGCTGGACCAGTGTACCGCGCAATTTGGCTGCCGGAACAAACGCAAGCCGCAAGTGGCCGGAGGCTTACCGGTCTGCGCGGGTGATGACAAGCTGGATTATCGCCAAGCTTGGGAAACCGGTTAAGTCCTAATGCTGCTCCCTTGAGCTGGCTGGTTGCACTTCGACCCCCTCACCCGCGCCCCTCTCCCCCAAGGGGGCGAGGGGAGAGGGAATTTGTTTCGGCCGTCCCCCACAGTGCGAGGGCGGGTAACTTACTGAGGTACGCAGAATACCGTGACGGCTTGATCTTTGTAGCGCCGCCGTCCCGGCGGCATTCTCCGGTGCCGGCAAGATGCCAGCGCTACCTAAGAATCGTGTTATGGGACAGAAAGAAGGGGCAGATTTTACTCCAAACGAGGGGAATTGCTACCTTAACTGCAAGGGCTTCGACGCAGAGGCGCGGAGGCGCTGAGAGCGCACGGAGGTCACGGAGAAAGACACCCTTGCCGAGACGGATGGGAACTATGGTTCCGCAACTTGTTTGAGCCCCGGTTTTTGTCTGCGTCCGTACTCCGTGACCTCTGTGCCCTTTCCAGCAACTTCACGTAAGTTATTGATTCTACGTAGAGCGAATCTGAAGTTGCTGCCAACTATGGACCCGCGCACCGGCGGGCAAGGCACTCTGTGGTGAAATCCGTTTGGGGTTGCCGCCTGGGCACAGTGTCCCTTGACAAATTAGAGGCTATGATGTATGCTATGCGAGAAGGCTAGATTGAGGCCACACCGTGTTTGCAGAGCTCATTGACGTTCACTACGAGATGGAATTGGAAGACCAAGCTTATGAGCAGCGACTGAGGCGGCGCGCCAGAC
>CAYTMD010000565.1:0-4182 GCA_964438685.1 uncultured Acidobacteriota bacterium | reverse complement strand
ACGTTCGAAATCTCGGGAAAATCGTAGTTGCGGTACAGCGTACCGTTCGCCACCATTTCCGCCTGATCGGCGCCGCGAGGTTGCACCCGATAAGGAGTGTTGTCCCAGCCGCCGTTATGAAATTTCGATCCGGGCAGTGGCGCCAGATAGGGAAAGTCTCCCTTATCGGTCGCGATTTTCTCGGGAGTCGCGGCCGGCGCGGCCAGCGCAAAAGTAAAGGGCAGCGGAGTGACTTCGATCACGTCCAGACGAATAAGCGGCACGTAACTGGGGTCCACGTTCGCCCACGCCTGCACGCCGTTCTTCGCGTATTGCAGCGTCTCCACGAATGCGCCCGACCGAATTTCTTTGACCACGGTCCAGCCGTTTTGCAGGAATGCCGGCTTGACCTTATTCCATTCCACCAGCTGATCGGTGCCGTGCGCAGTTTCGGCCAAAATTGTCCAATGCTTGCCCTGTCTGAGAACACCGCCCTCCCCGTAGGGCGGGTACTTCACCTCTCCCCACGCCTCGTAGGGAATGTTCTTTCTGACTTTGAGTAGGGTCGAAAGAAAAGAGAGTTCCGGCGGCGGCTCCTGTGCGAATTGTCCCGCCGCCGGTATTGCCGCCAGCAAGCCCAACAGCGCGGCAAGGCTGGTGATCTTCCCAATTGAATAAGTTGAGAACATTAATGTGACCCCCCGATCCGATGCCATTCTAGCTTAAGCTCTCACAATCTCTAAGACATTCCGCGGCCAGCGGGGTAGCGGTGTAGCGCTGCGGTTGAAGGTCCGCGGCTTTTAGGCATTGCTCGCCGCTCGGAGCACGCGCAAGTTGTCGCCATGTCTCGTCTGCGCCGGCCCTTCCTGTTCGACCGATTTATCTTTGTGACGGTTTAAACCCGGTACTCCGGGGATTTGCGAAGAAACATAGCCCATGACAAGACATAAGGGAGATTAATCTCCAGCATAAAAATTTGTGATTGGTAAAAGCCAGGACGGTTCACTACTATGGAAAGTCGTTTGGCCCTCGACTTAAGGCCCGACGGACCGTGCGATTATTGAGCGTTTAGCTATGTATTCTCTCCAATTTCAGAACTCGTGTTGTCGTTGCCTCTGTGGCGGGTGTTCGCCGAGTTCTGGCATTGGGCAATAGATCGCAGACTGACGCAGTAGTTAGCCCACTTGCCAGGAATGATTAAGGCGAGTGGGCGTTTTTATTTTCGGCTGCCGAAAGCATTCCTACCAAGGTAATCCCGAAACCACCCACCACCCTTCATCCCAAGCAATCGACCGGTCTTCCGGTCACAGAAACCGTTGGAGCTGCCCGGCCAACCACCGGCAACTCCACTGGCTCTCCAGGCACGGGAGGAGCGGACAGATGCAGTTCCCCCGATGCCGGCGTGAATAAAGAGCATCGGCATATTTGAAAACGACACAAGGAGACTCGAACCCATGGCATCATTCTTTCAAGACAATTCGTTGAGTATCGGCAAAACACCCTTAGTGAAGTTGAATCGTATCCCGGATGGGACCAAAGCCACGATCCTGGCCAAGATCGAAGGGCGGAATCCTTCCTATTCCGTGAAGTGCCGTATCGGAGCGGCCATGATTTGGGACGCGGAAAAGAAGGGCTTGTTAAAGCCCGGCAGGGAGATTATTGAGCCCACCAGCGGAAACACGGGCATTGCGTTGGCCTTTGTCGCCGCCGCACGCGGCTATACCTTGAGCTTGACCATGCCGGAGACCATGTCTCTGGAACGGCGCCGCGTGATTGCTGCGTTCGGTGCAAAGCTAATCCTGACCCCCGGCGCGGAAGGCATGCCGGGTGCGGTGAGAAAGGCGGAGGAGATTGCCAAATCCGATCCCGCCCACTACTTCCTGCCGCAGCAATTCGATAATCCCGCGAACCCCGCCATCCACGAGAGCACGACCGGACCGGAGATATGGAACGACACGGACGGGGCGGTTGACGTGCTGGTCTCAGGCGTAGGGACGGGCGGTACCATCACCGGCATCTCGCGCTACATCAAGCTGCATCAGAAAAAACCCATTCTGACGGTCGCGGTTGAACCATCGGCCAGCCCCATCTTGACGCAGTATACGTCAAAGCAACCGCTCAAGTCCGGCCCACACAAGATTCAGGGCATCGGAGCCGGATTCGTACCCAAGGTGCTTGACCTCTCACTCGTTGACCGGATCGAGCAGGTCTCAAATGAAGAGGCGATCGAATTCGCGCGGCGTTTGGCGAGAGAAGAAGGGATTCTCAGCGGCATTTCCTCCGGCGCGGCCGTGGCGGTGGCGGTTCGCCTGGCCAAGGAACCGGATTTGGCGGGTAAGAAGATTGTGGTCATCCTGCCGGATTCCGGCGAGCGCTACATCTCGTCAGTGCTCTTTGAGGGAATTGGGTAAGAGTCCGGAAGGCCTTGGTGGCGGGGATTGGAAATTAGGAAGGAGGATGAAATGAGTTCATCAAAGGACGCCCCTCGCAAGGGAAGAACGTGGGGCCTATCGATTGACGAGTGGGCCGTGGTCGCCGCGCTCGTGCTCGCCCTTCTGGTGCGCGTGGGAATTCTCAGGAACGTGCCCTGGTAGTTGTTACAGAAGGACCTTACAGGAGACGATTCATGGCAGATGTGACTGTTTTACCTCAAGTTCGACCCGTCAACCCCGCTGGGCAGATACTTCAACTCGTGCCGGGAGTCCTGTTGCTCGCTGTCATCGGGTACGCAGGAAAGGTCATTGAGAAATCCCTGGGGACGTACGCGAAGGCTCATCATTTGACCGTACCCAACATTGAATATGTGTTGTGGGCCATCTTGATTGGCTTGCTGGTGTCCAACACGGTGGGCGTACCAAGGGTCTTCCGCGCGGGAGTCTCGACTTATGAATTCTGGCTCAAGGCGGGGATCGTGCTCCTGGGATCACGGTTTATTCTTGGCGACGTGCTCAAACTGGGAGGCGTCAGCCTGGCGCTGGTGGCTCTGGAGCTGGCCCTGGCGATCAGTTTCATGACCTTCCTGGGGCGGGTCTTTCGGCTGCGGCCCAAGCTGACTTCCCTGCTTTCCGTAGGGTCTGCCGTGTGCGGCGTCTCCGCCATCATCGCCACCGAAGGCGCCATTGACGCCGAGGAGGAGGACGCATCGCTTGCCATTGCGGCCATCCTGGCGCTGGGCGCGATCTCCCTGTTTACCTTTCCGCTGATCGGACACGCCCTCCAACTGAGCGACCGGGCCTACGGTCTTTGGGCCGGTCTGGCGGTGGACAACACGGCCGAGGCCACGGCGGCGGGGGCGCTTTACTCCGACGCCGCCGGCAAGCTCGCGGTGCTAGCGAAGACCACGAGGAACGCCATGATCGGGTTCGTCGTGCTCGGCTACGCCTGGTATTGGGCCAGGCGCGGCCAGGCGCAGGCCGTAGGCAACAAGTCGGCGTTCCTGTGGCAGAAATTCCCCAAGTTCGTCCTTGGCTTTCTGCTGATTTCCGGGCTCGCCACATACCCTGTCTTCGACAAGGCGCAACTCACGGCATTGGCCAACCTCTCGCGTTGGGCTTTTTTGTTGACCTTTGCCGGCGTCGGTTTGCGAACCAACTTCAGCGAAATGCGCAAACAGGGATGGGGCCCATTCGCTGTGGGTGCGATTGGAGAGGTGGTCATCGCCGTCTTTACGCTGGCGATGGTGGTGGCTGCTGACCGGCTTTTGCGACTGTGAATCAAGGCACCCGGGGGCTGAGCCTCGAATTGTCGGGGCGGCTTAATCCGGGTGTTGCTCAAAAGCCGCGTTTGGGCACGCCCCAGGCGCGGCCGTACTTGCTCCCTCCTTGCGTCGGGGGAATGAGAAACCAAAAGGAAAAGGTCATGCTTCCAACAAGTGAACCAAATCTACGAGTCGTACTTCTGGGGCTCCCGGCAGATATCGCCGAAAGCCTGAGTCAAATTGTGTCCAAGCGCGGAGCAATCTTGCATATTCCCCCGCTCTACCCGATTCTCCAGAGCCTCGATCTAATTCGGGAAGCCGCGCCGGACCTGGTCTTTGTGTGGACGGGTGGAAATCCCGGGGCATCGCTTCTTGAAGTAGTGAGAAGGGCCGAACCACAAATTCCCACTGTGGCCGTGAATTCTCACGTCGAGAATCGAGAAATCCTTGACGCTCTTGATTCCGGCGCCATGGACTACTGCATCCCTCCCTTTGACTTCACCCAT
>CAYTMD010000564.1:0-4185 GCA_964438685.1 uncultured Acidobacteriota bacterium | reverse complement strand
CTATAGCACTTTCTACACAACCAAGTTTGCATTGCCGGCCATGCGCCGTCAGCACTGGGGACGCATCATCAACCTGGGCGCGGCCGGGGCGGAGCGGGCATTTGGGCAGGCGAAGATCTCCGCCTATTCCGCCGCCAAGGCTGGCATCGTGGCTTTTACCCGCTCGGTGGCGCTGGAGGAGGCGCACAATGGAATTACCGCGAACGTCGTGAATCCCCCGGTAATTGATGAGAAAGAACTATCCTTGGAGGAAGCGCAGCGTTTGACGGACGTACGGTTTCCTGTGGGACGCCCCGCCACCGGCCGGGACGTGAGTGAAGCGGTTAAATTCTTTGTCTCGGAAGAGGCTTCTTTCATCACCGGCCAGGTACTGAATGTTACCGGCGGATGGATGCTTTAAGAACCGGGACACGGGATACGGGTTTCGGGACACGGGCCCAGCGTCGCGGAATCGTGTGGGTTCCGGTTGCTGTTGACAAATGGCCCGCCGCCTCGAACTACGCCGAATCCCTAACCCCGTGTCCCTTGTCCCGTACCCCGAGTCCCGAATTATGAAAATTCTCACCGCCTCTCAGATGCAGCGTGTTGACCGTCTAACCACGGAGCGATACGGCGTTCCCAGCCTCACGCTGATGGAGAATGCCGGCCGCGCGGTGGTGGAGTTTCTCTCCACGCAGTTTGAATCCCTTGCGCAGCAGCGCATCGTTATCCTCTGCGGAAAGGGCAACAATGGCGGTGATGGTTTGGTGGTGGCGCGCCTTCTCCGGGAGCGCGGTTTTGAGCCGCGTGTGCTCTTATTTGCGGACCCCAAGGTTTTGCGTGGAGACGCGGCGGCGAATTATGAACGGCTTCTTCCATCGGGGTCACCGGAAGTTATCGCGAACGCAGAGGCGTGGCAAGCCATCGCGGCATCTCTCACCGGCACCACCTTGTTTGTTGATGCCTTGCTGGGGACAGGGCTGACGAAGCCGCTGGGAGGGTTCCTGCTGGAAGTTGTCCGTCACATCAACGTGGCGATTCCCGCCGCCCGTGTACTGGCGGTGGACCTGCCTTCGGGAATCTCGGCGGATTCCGGTGAACTCAATGGCGAGCACATGCGCGCAGATTTCTCCGTCACCTTTACGGCCCCCAAGATTGCGCATGTCTTTCCGCCCGCCTGCGAACGCATAGGGGAGTGGGTGGTGCGGCAGATTGGAACTCCCGCGGAAGCTATGGAGAATGACTCCAGTCTTACCTTGAATTACACCGACCGGCAGGATGTGGATTGGATTGCCACGCCAAGGTCAGCGTCCGGGCACAAGGGGAACTACGGGCATGTTCTGATCCTGGCTGGGTCGATAGGCAAGACCGGTGCAGCCGCCATGGCCGCTCGCGCCGCACTGCGGGCGGGTGCGGGGCTGGTGACGGTGGCCACCGCCAAGAGCGCGCTTCCCATTATTTCAACGCTGGGCGTTGAATTCATGACCGAGGCGCTGCCGGAAACGGAAGACGGCTCCATTTCCCTTCGCGCCCTCGAAGGTGAGCGATTGGATAAGCTGGTGGCGGGGAAAACCGTGCTGGCCATTGGGCCGGGCATCGGCGGGCACCCGGAGACGGCGGAGTTTGTACGAGCCGTCGTGAACAAGTATTCACTGCCTCTGGTCCTGGATGCAGATGGCCTGAATGCTTTTGCCGGCCGAATGGAATCATTCCGCAAGGATCTGCGGCCTGCCGGCGCCACTGTTTTCACGCCTCACCCCGGTGAAATGGCGCGCCTGACGAAGAAATCAACAGCCGAAATCCAAGCCCAGCGGCTGGCAGTGGCGCGGGAATTCTCGCAGAAATATGGCATTACGCTGGTGCTGAAGGGATTTCGAACCCTGATTGCCTCACCGGATGGACAGGTGGAGGTGAATCCCACGGGCAATCCCGGAATGGCCACAGGCGGAACCGGCGATGTGCTTACGGGTCTTACGGCAGGCCTGCTGGCACAATTTCCTTCTCATCCAGTGGGCGAAGTTGCCACGGCTGCGGTATACTTACATGGTTTGGCGGGCGATCTCGCCGCCGCAGAACTGGGACAACCATCAATGCTGGCTGGGGATCTTCTGGAGATGATCCCGGAAGCTTATCAATCGATTGTCGATTGACGATTGTCGATTGGCGATTGGGAACAAGGGAATCATGCCTTGCTTTCAATCGGCAATCGACAATCATGAATCGGCAATCAACTAATATCACGCTGGCGGAGCGTGTGACGCATTCGCCTGAGGAAACCGTACTCTTCGGGCGGGAAATAGCAGTCCACCTGCAGCCGCCATGTTTGGTCCTGCTGGAAGGTGATCTGGGCGCGGGCAAGACAACGCTCGTAAAGGGCATTGTTGCCGGGCTTGGTGCCGCGAGCGAAGATGAAGTCACGAGCCCTTCGTTTACATTAGTGCATGAATACGGCTCTGCCGGCAGCGTCTATCATGCGGATCTCTATCGCATTGAAGGCGCCCGCGACCTGGCCACGTTGGGGCTGGAAGACTTATCAAATCGGGCAACCACAGTTCTTGTTGAATGGGGCGAGAAGCTCGGGGATAATGCGCCCACACCTTGTGTCAAAATCCGAATGGAGCATCTGGGAAGCGATGACCGTCGAATCCGCATCGAACGTGTGGAAGGCTAGCTTTCAAGTCCGGGCGGGCGCGGTTCTGGGGCTTCTCGCAGCCGTTCTGGCCATAGGGTGCGGCGGCGTTCCCAAGACTTATTTCTATACTCTGCAGGTACCCTCTGGTCCCGCCCCCAACGATCCCAAGACGAACTATGTTCTGGGGGTGGAGCACTTCCGCGCGCCGGAAATACTGCGCGACGATCGCATTGTGTATTTCGTGTCGCCGACCCAGATCAATTTTTACCAGTATCATCGCTGGGGATCTGATCCTGCCACGCTGCTCTCCGATTACACTGCCCGTTGGGTGGAGTCCAGCGGAGTTTTTGCTCAGGTGAAGATGCTGCCCGCCCGCGAACGGGTGGACTACACGCTGGGGGGGAAGGTCCTGAATTTTGAGGAAGTCGATTCCGAGGGAGCCGCCAAGGTCAGGATGGCTTTGGCGCTGTCGCTGGTGCGATCGAGCGATCACAAGCTTGTGTGGTCGGGCGAAAAGCGGCAGGAAGCGCCACTGGCGGAGCACGGCGTGGAAGGGGTCGCAACCGCGCTCAATGCTTCCTGCTCCCAGGTTTTGCAAGAAATGATTCCGGGCCTCGTCGCACAGGTCGAGCAGGATTACACAAGCAGTGGCAAGTGACTAATGGCGAGTGACAAGAAGGCAAAAGGGAAACCGCTTGCGTTGCGCTTCTGGTTTAATGCGACGTCCGGCAAATTAGATTGATTGCTTGTCACTCGTCACTTGTCACTTTATTTCCAAGCGGAGAGAATCTGATTATGACGGAAAATGTAAGTCCGACACCGTGGGGCTTGATTGTTGGTTCTTCGAGCGGTTTTGGCGCCGCTGCCAGCCTGGAGTTGGCGCGCTCCGGGGTTAATATCCTTGGAGTGCATTTTGATCGCCGCCAGAATATGCCCCAGGTTGAGCAGGTCATCGCGCGCATTCGCGATACCGGACGCGACGTCCTCTTCTTTAATATTAATGCGGCCGATCCCGGGAAGCGGACCGAGGCCTTGAACCAGGCTCAGGAGCATTGGAAAAAGGCCGGCGGCGAGCACTTCGTCAAGGTCTTCATGCATTCGGTGGCATTCGGTTCGCTGAAACCCTACCTGGGAGAATCCACGGAAGAAGAACTGACTCAGCAGCAGATGGACATGACCGTGGACGTCATGGGGAACAACCTGGTCTACTGGGTGCAGGACCTTTTCCGTCGAAAGATGCTCGGCCAAGGCAGCCGTATCTATGCCATGACCAGCGCCGGCGGGCACAGCGTCATTCCCAATTATGGCGCGGTTTCGGCCGCCAAGGCAGTCATGGAATCCCACATTCGACAACTCGCCTACGAACTGATGCCCCATGGCATAACCGCGAATGCCATTCAGGCGGGGGTCACCGTTACGCCCGGTTCCGGCAAGATCCCCGGAATCGAAAAGCTTGCTGAGTTCGCCCGCCTGCGCAATCCCGGTGGCCGGCTGACCACTCCTGAAGACGTGGCTCAGGCAATCTCCGCCTTGATGGACGATAAGACCCATTGGTTAACGGGAAATGTGATTCG
>CAYTMD010000563.1:0-4191 GCA_964438685.1 uncultured Acidobacteriota bacterium | reverse complement strand
TCAACACGCATCTGCACTTCGACCATTGCGGATACAACACCCATTACCAGAATGGCCGCGCGGTGGCGACGTTTCCGCGCGCCCGGTACTACGCCCAGCGGGGCGAGTGGGAGCACGCCCACCATCCGAACGAGCGCAATCGCGCCAGCTATGTGGAAGAGTTCTTTGGTGCGGCAGAAGCGCAAACGGAGCTTCTGGATGGCGATACCGAGATTGTTCCCGGGGTGCGAGTGGAAGTTGCCTCGGGCCACACCCAACATATGCAATGCGTGCGTGTGGAGTCCGACGGTGACACGGCATACTTTCCCTCGGATCTTGTGCCCACGAATTCCCATCTTGCCTATCCCTGGATGACCAGCTTTGACCTTTATCCCTTGGAGACACTTGCCAATAAAAAGCGCCT
Source organism: uncultured Acidobacteriota bacterium (assembly GCA_964438685.1). Classification (GTDB taxonomy): domain Bacteria; phylum Acidobacteriota; class Terriglobia; order UBA7540; family UBA7540; genus Bog-366. The sequence continues at coordinate 3,788 of CAYTMD010000563.1, read as the reverse complement.
GTTGCCGGAGCTTGCAGAGGCCAAAGCGCTACTGGTTTTCCCTCATGACCCTTGCGTTCCTTGGGCGCGCTTGGTAAAAATTGATGGCAGAATCTCCACGCAGCCAGTAGATTAGTTTCCCGATTTTCGCCCCAGAGGGCATAGGAGGAAGTTTGGCCAAAGCAAAGATTGGTGTGATCGGCGGCAGTGGGCTTTACAGCATGCCGGGGCTGGAGAAGGCGCGGGAGGTGCGGATCACCACCCCCTTCGGAAAGCCTTCGGACGCTTACATTGTAGGCACGCTCGAAGGGCGGCAGGTTGCATTCCTGGCCCGCCACGGTCGAGGCCATCTGATCAGTCCCACTGAGCTGAATTTTCGCGCCAACATCTACGGATTCAAGAAGCTTGGGGTGGAACAGATCATTTCGGTAAGTGCGGTGGGCTCGCTGCGTGAGGATTTCCACCCGACGGACATGGCGCTGCCGACACAATTCGTTGACCGCACGCGCCAGCGCATCTCAACGTTTTTCGGGGGCGGACTGGTGGCGCACGTTGGGTTCGACACTCCCATTTGCCCCACAGTTAATGACGTTCTCGCGAAATCCTGTGAGGACACCAACGTGGCGTTTCACAAAGGTGGAACGTACCTTTGTATGGAGGGGCCGGCGTTTTCCACCAAGGCGGAATCAAATCTTTACCGGTCATGGGGCATGGTCATTATCGGGATGACCAGCCTGCAGGAGGCCAAACTGGCGCGCGAAGCGGAAATCTGCTACGCCGTGCTGGCCATGGTCACCGACTACGATTGCTGGCACCCTGATCACGATGCCGTAACCGTTACGCAGGTCCTTGACTATCTTTCCCGCAACGTGGAAAATTCCCAAAAGATTGTGCGGAAGGCGGTAGGTGCTCTCCCCGAAGTACGGAATTGCAAATGCGCTTCGGCGCTTGCCCACGCGATCCTCACCGATCGTAAGAAGATTCCCGCCGCGACCAAGAAAAAGCTGGCCCTTTTGGTGGGCAAGTATCTAAAGTAAAGCTGTTCCTCAATCCACTCTTGCGAGGTTAAAGGTATACCCATGTCGCTACTAGCCGTTGGTTCAGTTGCATTTGATTCTATCCGCACGCCTCATGGCGAGGTGGAGGAAATCCTCGGAGGGTCAGCGACGTTTTTTTCCGTTACCGCGAGCTGGTTCACTTCCGTTTCCGTCGTCGCGGTGGTTGGGGAAGACTTTGGGAAGGAGCACTTCGACATTTTTCACCAGCGGTCAATTGACACCACGGGCGTGGAGCAGGTTCCCGGACGGACATTCCGCTGGAAGGGTGAGTACCTGGGCGACATGAATCAGGCCCACACGCTCGACACTCAGCTCAATGTGTTTGAAACCTTCGTGCCCAAAATTCCCCCGGCCTATCTCGAAACCCAATATCTGTTCCTAGGGAATATCGTTCCGGTATTACAGCTCAACGTTCGCCGCGCGCTTCCCAATCTTCTCGCCAGCGCCCTTGACACCATGAACTACTGGATCCAGGGCATGCCCGAGGATCTGGCAAAAGTACTGGCCACGGTGGACATCTTGCTCATCAATGAAGGAGAAGCGCGCTTGCTCTCCAAGCAAAACAATTTGAAAAAAGCGGCGGCGATCATTCGCGAACTCGGACCGCGCGTTGTGGTAATCAAGCGCGGGGAGCACGGCGCCACGCTTTTTGGTCCGGATTCTGTTTTCACTGTTCCCGCATATCCTCTTGACGAAGTTTTCGATCCCACCGGCGCTGGCGATACTTTTGCAGGCGGATTCATGGGCCACCTGGCGCGCACCGGTGACTTGTCGGATGCCAATCTGCGGCGCGCCGCAGTGTACGGGTCAGTGATGGGGAGTTTTGCTGTGGAGGAATTCGGCCTGGGCCGGCTGCTGCGCTTAACGCCGGGCGAAATTGAATCGCGCTACCGCGAAATCAAACAATTGACACATTTTGATGCATGATTCAGATGTTGAAGTCCCAGCGCCGCCCGATGAAACGTGGCGCATTCCCGCTTTGGCGCACGGTGCCGTTACCCTCTTGATTCTGGCGGTAACTTGTGCCAGCCTCCGTTTCTTCTACAGCCGAGGCTTGTCAAACCTCTATGGCGACGGCCTTGCCCATATGGAGGGCGCGCGGCGCATCTTTGATTCCCTAACCCCTGGCTACGAAGAAATTGGCAGCGTCTGGTTGCCTCTTTACCATCTTTTTTGCTCCCCACTGGCGATCAACGATTTCCTTTGGCGCACAGGATTAGCAGGTGGAATTGTTTCCTCCGCGGCGTTTGCCGTAACTTGTTATGTCCTCTTTCGGCTGGGGGCGGAGATCAATCGCAACCTCGCGGCTGGAGTTGTAGCACTGGCCGGCGCCCTGATGTGTCCAAGCCTGCTCTATCTTGCCAGCACGCCGCTTACCGAACCCTTTGCGCTCATGTGGGCGGTGCTGGTGGCTTACGCGCTGTTTCGGTATTCCCAATCGGGATCCTGGAAGTCGCTGGCAGGCGCAGCCGTGGCGGCGTTCATGGGAACCCTCACTCGCTACGAAGGGTGGAACGTTCTTCCTTTCGCCGCACTCCTGGTGTTCCTGATTTACCCGTATCCCTGGAGGCAGCGTTTAGGCCGAATGTTGTTCTTCGCCAGTATTGCCGGCGCGGGACCGCTCTTGTGGCTGCTCCACAATGCTCATCGTTATGGAAATCCTTTGGAGTTCTACAATGGCCGGGGATCGGCGAGGGATATCTATGCCCACCAGCTGGCGACCACCGCGTTTCCCTATCCAACCGATGGGAGCCTGCTGCTTTCTACGCGCTACTACCTGGAAGACCTTAAGCTGGTGATTGGCATCTGGGCGCTGGAATTGGCGGTTCTGGGCCTGGTGGCCTGGTGTGCGAGCCTGCGTGAATCGCGCCGCGGCGCGGTGGCCGTGCTGTTCATCGTTCCACTCCCCTTCTACATTCAGGCCATGGCGCACGCGGCGATCCCGCTTTACGTGCCGACATTGTTTCCCAACACGTATTACAATCTGCGTTACGGCATCGCAATGATTGCCGCAGTGGCTCTGTTCCCTTCGTTTGTATTCTCTCCGCGCCTCGGAAAGCACCTGCGAATCATAATGCTGATTCTCTTTCTGCTTTTGTTGGGGCGGCAGTTTGCAGGGTTGACGGCGGGTGGATTCCAGGAACTGCCGGTGGTGACAGAGGGAATCCTGAATACCCCTTGCCGCGCGCAACGACAGCGAGCTATCATCGAATTTCTGCGGGGGCGCTATGACGGGGACCGCGTTTTGGTGGCGGTGGGGAAGTGGCCCTGCGTGATGCCGGAAACAGACATCTATTTTCGCAATACCCTCTCAGACCAGAATCGCAAATATTGGCCCAAAATGAGGACCGAGCCGCAAAAATGGGTAGGATGGATTATTCGCGGTGATGGGGACTCAATTGACAGCCTCATGCAGGCTTACCCCCAGGCCTTCAGGGATTTTGAAATCGTGGATCAGGGGGAATTTCAGGGCGAGGGTGGCTTTAGAATTTACCGGCGGCGCAAAATGTGACTGCGGCTGACCACCAGCCTTCATCCGGGGTCAGCATTGTGCGTCGTATTTAGATTCGGGCAAAACTCCAACATGACCAAACTTATTCCTTTCATTAAATACCACGGGCTGGGGAACGATTGGCTCGTTGTTCTGGCGAGCAAACTTCCCGCCGGCCTTCCGCAATTCGCGCGCAAAATCCTGGATCGCCACACTGGCGCGGGGGCGGACGGCCTTATCGTGGTTATGAAATCCGAAAA
>CAYTMD010000562.1:0-4237 GCA_964438685.1 uncultured Acidobacteriota bacterium | reverse complement strand
ACGGGATGGTCCCCGTGGATTCTCGCAGGGTTTCTCGTGCCCCGCGATACTCAGGAACGCGCGTGAGAGTCCAGTCAGCTTTCGCCTACGTGGTTATCACACTCTATGACCGGCTTTTCCAAGCCGTTCGACTAGCCGCTGGATTGGTAACTCTCTGGTTCTACACCGACGCACGCCCTACAACCCCCAGCCCTCCATAAATCAGTGACAAGTGACGCATGACAAGCAAGATCAAAACGATTGCTCGTCACTTTTCACTCATCACTCTTCACTGCTTTATGGAAGACTGGGTTTGGGCTCTTCCGCGTTCGCTCGCCGCTACTAGCGGAATCACTATTGTTTTCTCTTCCTCCAGGTACTGAGATGGTTCACTTCCCTGGGTTAGCTCGTACCCGCCTATGTATTCAGCGGGCCGTTTCCGGGTTTTTCCCGGAAGGGTTTCCCCATTCGGACATCCTCGGATTAAAGGGTGCTTCCCCCTCCCCGAGGCTTTTCGCAGGTAGCCACGTCCTTCATCGCCGTCTAGCGCCAAGGCATCCACCGTACGCCCTTAGTAGCTTGACCATAATATCTGCTCAACACATCACAAGCAGCTTTCAACTCTCAGCTTTCAGCCTCCAGCTAATACGCCTTGCATGTACTAGCTGACGACCAATCGCTGATGGCTAATCACTGCGCGCATGTGCTTGCAAATTCGCCTTTTGATACACTGCCCGGATCCAACCCGGACAGTTTGTAGCCGCCACATCCAGTCCAACGATTCCCGCTTGGCACTGAGAATCAGGAGTTGAATGCTGCGACTACGACTACTAAGTAGACGCCACATCTATTCAGTTTTCAAAGAGCTTCGAGCACTCAGAGCCGACTCGCGTCTCCCTGAGTGTCTTCCTGCAAACTTGCGTTTCATCATTCGACGAAACAGCGAGGATGCTGGGCTTGATTCCCTCCGGATCACCGGGGTGAAACCAAGCTCAACAACCTTACCAAAATCCTCTGCGTACCGCATTAGGGCGCAAAATAACACCGCGCGCCTTTACGGCCGCTGGATTCGACTGCTTGAGCTTCGGGGATTGAAACAGGCGGGAGGGGTTTCTTACTGGGTAGACCCACTTGCCTCAAGCCCTTATCCGAAAGCCTTTCGCGTATCGACCTCCGAGGAGTTTCAACCGAGTCGATGTGTAGCCTCAAACTAGCTCGGCTGAATCCAAAACGTCAACCGTGCCTAACCTTCTTCCGTCCACCTTCGTACTGGCAATCAGGGATATTACAGAATCATTTCGCTAAATGCAAGGACTTTTTTTGCCACCTATAAATTATTTTTACAGTACTCTCAAATGCCCTTTTTGCGCGGGGCAGGGTGGCAAATGTCTCTTGCGCGCGTACTACCCTTGGATTAAGAATCAAGGGGAGCAGATTCAATCGACATACATATAATGCAGGTTAAATTCGGATTCGTCAAGTCACAACTCGTCATCCAATCCTGGGGAGATCATAAATGATCGTTGGTGTTCCGAAGGAATGCTTTCCTGGCGAGCGTCGCGTGGCGCTGGTTCCGGTGGTTGTACCCAGTCTGGTAAAGGCCGGATTCCAGGTCCTGGTGGAAGCCGGAGCGGGCGCGAGTGCCGGATATCCTGACGCCGACTACGCAGATAAGGGCGCCAGGCTTGCTTCCTCACGCGCTGAAGTCTTCCAGTCCGCTGACGTCATCGTCCAGGTTCTCAGCTACGGATCGAACGATGCGACAGGCAAGAATGATCTCGCGCTTTTCCGCCGCGACCAGACGGTCATAGGGTTTCACCGTCCTTTCGGTTCCATCGAAGCTACCCAGCAACTCGCCGCTACTGGGGTCACATCTTTCTCCGTCGAATTGATGCCGCGCATCACACGTGCGCAGAGCATGGACGCGCTCTCCTCCATGGCCACAATTTGCGGTTATAAAGCTGTGCTGCTGGCGGCGGACCGCTTGCCGCGCATGTTTCCCATGCTCACCACCGCGGCGGGCACGATTACTCCGGCTCGCGTCTTCGTTATTGGCGCAGGCGTGGCAGGATTGCAGGCAATCGCTACAGCGCGGCGATTGGGTGCCGTGGCCTCTGCATACGATCTGCGTCCCGCGGCGAAGGAGCAGGTGCATAGCCTGGGCGGGCGCTTTATCGAATTGCCCATCGAGGCGAAAGACGCGGAAGATAAGCGCGGTTATGCGAAGCAACAGGATGAATCTTTTTTCCAACGGCAGCGCGAGTTGCTGGGCCGCGTGGTGGCGGAAAGCGATGTGGTGATCCCCGCCGCGGTGGTTCCCGGCAAGAAGCCTCCAGTGCTGATCACGCGCCAGATGGTGGAGAGCATGGCGCCCGGCTCTGTTATTGTCGACCTGGCTGCGGAGCGCGGTGGCAACTGCGAGTTGACGAAGCCTGGCGAGCGCATCATTGAGCACGGCGTGACGATTATTGGTTACATCAATGTTGCGAGCACGGTGCCGTACCACGCCAGCCTGATGTATGCGAAGAACCTCACTGCCTTCCTTCTTCATTTGGGGAAGGAAGCCAAGCTGCAACTGAATCTTGAAGACGAGATTACGCGCGACACTTTGCTGACGCGCGGTGGTGAAGTAGTGAACGCCCGGGTGCGGGAATTTTTCTCTCTGCCCGTGGCGGCAGCACAAAAAAGTTAGAAAGCGGATTTTAGATCTTTCGGGGGCAAATTTTTCGGGACAGAAAATACGGGTAGGGCAAAGACCAAAAAAGTATTGTGGACAGTCTACTAATGCCCACTAACGCCCATTACAACATGCTATTAAGCCCTACATCCGGCCCGCAAGGACATGACAATTTGTCAATTTCGTCCGAAACCTGATACTTGGCACCTAAGTAGGAGGCACCTGTGAAGTTCGACCTCATCAACAGCCTGTATGTTTTCATGCTGGCGGGCTTTATTGGATTTGAAGTCATTCGTCGAGTCTCGCCGCTTCTGCACACGCCGCTGATGTCGCTGACCAACGCGCTGGATGCCATTGCGGTGGTGGGCGCCATTGTGATTGCGGGTGAAGCCAAAAGCACGTTCGCCACAGTACTGGGAACCATCGCCATTGTCGCCGCGATGAGCAACATTGTCGGCGGCTTCTTGATCACCGATCGCATGTTGAAGATGTTCAAAACGGGCAAACCCAAAAAATCATGAACCCATCAGCGATTCCCTACATCATTGAAGCTTCCTATCTGGTGGCCACAGCGCTTTTCGTGCTCGCGCTGAAGTGGCTCAGTGCCCCATCCACGGCCCGCCGCGGAGTGTGGGCCGGCGAGATCGGCATGGTACTGGCCATCGGCGGCACTCTATTTCGCCACGGCATTGTGGAGTACAAGTGGATCCTGATTGCGCTGGTGTTGGGCACGATCATCGGGGTCCCTCTGGGCATGGTGCAGATGACCGCGGTGCCGCAGCGAACCGCTCTGAGCCACGCGTGCGGAGCGCTCTGCGTAACCCTGGTGGGCACGGCGGAGTTCTATCTCAGCGCGCCCTACATTCCACCGTTCAAGATGGCGGTGCTTTGCCTGGAAGTCATCCTCGGGTCGCTGACCTTTACGGGCAGCCTGATGGCCACAGGCAAATTACAAGAAGTGCTGCCGCAGCGCCCCATCACCTATCGCGGGCAGAACCTCGTGAACCTGTCGTTGCTGGCCTTTTCCATTCTGCTGGCGGTGCTTCTGGTGCACAACCCCGGGCAGAAGGCTCTGTTTCCGCTGATTATCTTCATCCCGCTGGTTTTCGGAGTGATGATGATTGTCCCCATTGGCGGCGCCGATATGCCCACGGTGATCTCGCTGCTGAATTCCTACGCGGGAATTTCGGCCGCCGCCATGGGATTCGTCTTGGGCTCGAATCTTCTGATCATCGCCGGCGCGCTGGATGGCTCATCCGGGTTCATCCTTTCCGTGATCATGTCCAAGGCCATGAACCGCTCATTCTCCAACGTGCTCTTTGGAGCTTTTGGCCAGGTTCAGATTTCTGCGGCGGGAGCGAAAGAAGAGCGCCCGGTACACAGCGCCACGGCGGAAGAAGCCTCCTCGATTTTAGCCGCCGCCAATACCGTGGTGATTGTTCCCGGCTATGGAATGGCCGTGGCGCAGGCTCAGCACAAGGTGCGTGAACTCTTCGACGTGCTCACCAAGAAGGGAATCGACGTGAAGTTCGGCATTCACCCGGTCGCCGGCCGCATGCCGGGCCACATGAACGTGCTGCT
>CAYTMD010000561.1:0-4252 GCA_964438685.1 uncultured Acidobacteriota bacterium | reverse complement strand
GAGGCCGCAGTGCTGGCGGCGTTGATCTGCGCTACGACCTGGAAATCAGCCTGGAAGAAGCCGCCACTGGCATGGAAACCAAGATCAAGATCCCGCGCTGGGAAGCATGTCCGACTTGCGACGGATCAGGCGCCAAGCCGGGAAGCAAAGCGACGAGTTGCCCCACCTGCGGTGGACGCGGCCAACTTCGGCACCAGCAGGGCTTCTTCACCGTGACGCGTACCTGCCCGCAATGCCAGGGACTTGGCCAGGTGATTCGCGATGCGTGTCCCCAATGCAAAGGTGAGGGGCGCACGAATACAGAGCGGGTACTGAGCCTTAAGATTCCGCCCGGCGTTGATGACGGCACGCGCCTGCGGGTGTCCGGTGAAGGTGGCGTGGCCACGCGGGGCAGCGCTCCCGGCGATCTGTACGTCATTCTGAAAATCAAAGAGCATGACTTCTTTGAGCGCCGCGGCAACGACCTCTACTACACCATTCCCATTTCGATTTCCCAAGCCTCGCTGGGCGCGGATGTCGTTGTGCCCTCCCTCCGCGGCGAGTGGACCCTGCACATTCCCGAAGGCACGCAAAGCGGCTCGGTCTTTCGCCAGCGCGGTTTTGGGATGCCGAGCCTGGAAGGCCGCGGCCACGGTGACCTCTACATCTCCGTCTTCGTGGTTACTCCCACCCGCCTGTCGCGCGACCATAAGCGCTGGCTTGAGGTTCTCGCCCCCTTTGTCAAAGTTGAAAATCACCCCTTGGAACGTCGCGCCGCTGAAAAAGTCAAAGACGTGTTTGGTTAAATGGAAGGCACTTGGTGGAATCGGGAGATCCTGTGATCGGGCGATCGGATGAACAAGTAGCTATCAGTGCGTGATTTGTTTTCGTGCTCACCAGATCATCGTGTCACCTGATCTCCCGATACTGCCGGCCGTCGCATCCACCTGAAGCCAATCGTAATCATGCTGCTGTTGAAGCCCATGTTTGGGAGCTGGAGGTTGGCGTTGGACATGTGGATGGTTCGCCATTCGAACACCATCGCGCGCTGTGGCTGCACGAAGTACTCAAAGCCGAATCCACCCTGCGGCGTAAACTGGGTGAATCCGTTTACTTCCGGGGCGACCTTGAACAACGGAGTGCGCTGCGCCCCGGCACCGGCATCAAGGAAGGGGACCCACCGGCCATGCTCCCTTCCTGAAACGCGGAAGATTACAGCATCACCCAGCACGTAGGCCCGGGGATGAACGGCGCCGCCAAGTACCCCCTCATCGATGATCTCAAATCGGCGCACACTTGAGCGCTGGAAATCATGGGCGATAAAGCCAAGCTGGGGCTGGGCGATGAGCATTTGGATGTGCGAGACTTCATGCCAATCGAAACCGTATTCCATGGAGTATCCCGCCTGCGCACCGAAATTCCAGCGTCCCCGGTGGGCTGTGTCCACGGGCAGTATGTTAGTGGGGATGGGTGCCGCCAGGTCGGGCGCGTGAGATTGCGCCGGCAGGGGAGTGGCGACCAGGCAGGAGAGCATGACAAATGCCGCCAACTTCACCAACGGAATGTGCGAGCTGGCCCACACCTCCATGCCCCTTTGATTCCGGACTCTAATTGTGAAACCGAACTCCCCTTGTGTTTGTACACAAACGTCTGGGGAAAAGCAAGGTTGGGAACGCGTCTGCCCTAGTATGCAGCGGCGACTTTATGGTATAAAAATAGGTCGAGGCTTCCGCGGGTCCAGGAGCACATCAAATTGCCGCCACCTGAAGAAGGGACAGATACGAGCACTGTGCGCAAATGGTTTTTCGAGACTCGCTACTGGTTGCGTGACCTGATTTTGTCAGTGCTTTTGGCCTTTATTGTCATTGTTTTTCTCTACCAGCCCGTGCAGGTCGAGGGCACCAGCATGATGCCCCGCCTGGAAAACCACGAGCGGATTTTCATTAACAAGTTTCTCTATCGTTTTCGGCCCATCGAGCGGGGTGACGTGGTGGTTTTTCGCTATCCCCTCGATACGTCCAAGTCATACATCAAACGTGTAATCGGTTTGCCTGGGGACGAGGTAACTATTCACGACGGTCACGTGCTGGTGAATGGCCAGCCCCTGACTGAGCCCTACGTTCCACCGAGCTACCTCGACGATCAAAGTTATGCTTCGGTGCGTGTCGAGCCGAATCACTACTTTGTCCTGGGCGATCATCGCAGCTCGTCGAACGACAGCCGAGAGTGGGGTACTGTCGATCGCCAGTACGTTTACGGTAAAGCGGCTTTCGTATACTGGCCGCTGAGCCAAGTAGGATGGGTTAAATAATCGGGTGATCGGGCCATCGGGTGATCGGATGATGAAAAGACAAATGCTGTATGGATCGTCTTCTGTTCACCTGATTACAGGATCAACCAATCTCGCAATCTTGGAGAGTGAATGGACGCAATTCTCGCCTTAGAGGACGGAAGAATATTTAGGGGGCGCGGTTTTGGCGCTTCCAGCGAGCGTTTTGGCGAGGTCGTTTTTAATACTTCTCTTTCCGGCTACCAGGAAATTCTCACTGATCCTTCGTATTCGGGGCAAATCGTAATTCTGACCTATCCTCACATTGGGAATTACGGGACCAACCTCCTCGATTGTGAATCCGCGCGGCCGTACGCGGAAGGTTTGATTGTGCGTGAGCTTTCCGAATTGGCCAGCAACTGGCGCTCGGAAGAGGAAATTTCCGGATTTCTCGCAAATTACGGTATTCCCATTATTTCCCACATTGATACGCGTGCGCTGGTTCTGCACCTGCGCAAGCACGGTGCCATGCGCGGCGTCCTCTCCACGATGGATACCGATGAGCAGGGCTTGGTGGCGAAAGCCAAGGCCGCACCGAGCATGGTCGGCCTCGACCTTGCCAGCCATGTCACTGCCGCCTCGCGCTACGATTGGAATGAACCCACGCGACAGTTCCTGGACGGCAAAATCCAACCTGTTGTTGAATCGCGCTTCCACGTCGTTGCCTACGATTACGGCATCAAGCAGAACATTCTGCGTAGACTGGTGGACGTGGGCTGCCGCGTCACCGTCGTTCCCGCCATGACCACGGCGGCTGAGGTTATGGAGTTAAAGCCGGATGGAGTGTTTCTGTCCAACGGCCCTGGCGATCCTGAACCGGTTGTGTACGCCGCCCAGGCCGTGCGCGACATGATGGGCCGCGTCCCGATCTTCGGCATTTGCCTCGGCCACCAGATCATTGGCCTGGCCTTGGGCGGGAAGACGTATAAACTCAAATTCGGCCACCACGGCGGCAATCATCCCATCCTGAATCTGGAAACCAGGAAAGTGGAAATTACCGCTCAGAACCATGGCTTCGCTGTCGACCCCGATTCCCTGAAGGCGAGTGAAGTGATTCTGACGCATAAGAACCTGAACGACGATACGCTGGAAGGGCTGCGGCATAGAAGGATGCCTTTGTTCAGCGTGCAGTACCACCCCGAAGCTTCACCCGGTCCCCACGACTCGGCGTATCTTTTTGACCAGTTTGTGGGGATGATGGATGAGTTTAGGAAAGGGTGAAGGGTTAAGGCTAAAGGGTAAAAGCGGCGTAGTAAAGGGCCTAATTCAGAATTCATAATTCAGCATTCAGAATTGTCTACATGCCAAAAAGAACTGATTTACACAAAATAATGATCATCGGGTCTGGACCGATTGTTATCGGCCAGGCTTGCGAGTTCGACTATTCCGGCACGCAAGCCTGCAAGGCCCTGAAGGCTGAGGGCTATGAGGTGGTTTTGGTGAATTCCAACCCCGCCACCATCATGACCGACCCGGAATTCGCCGACGCCACTTATGTCGAGCCGCTCACGGCCGAGTATTTGGAAGCCATCATTGCTCTCGAAAGGCCCGACGCGCTGCTGCCGACGGTTGGCGGGCAGACCGCGCTGAACTGTTCCGTCGAATTGGCAGAGAGTGGCGTTCTCGATAAATACAATGTGCAATTGATCGGCGCGTCGCTGAAGGCCATCAAGATGGCTGAGGACCGCCTGTGGTTCAAGGATGCGATGTTGCAAATCGGCCTTGAGGTGCCGAAAAGCGTTCTGGCGAACAAGGTTGAAAGCGCGCTGAAGTTTTCCCGTCAGGTGGGATTCCCCCTGATTATCCGTCCGTCTTTCACCTTGGGCGGCACGGGCGCGGGCATGGCCTATAACCGCGAAGAGTTGGAAGAGAAGGTGCGGTACGGCCTGGAATTGAGCCCCGTGCACGAAGTGTTGGTGGAAGAATCCGTGGTGGAGATCGGAA
>CAYTMD010000560.1:0-4271 GCA_964438685.1 uncultured Acidobacteriota bacterium | reverse complement strand
CCGCTCCGCATCTGCAAGCGAGGTCTGCAGGCGCAACAGGGTGTCATGAATTTCATTCCGGTTTTCCATCACCACCCCGTCCAGGTGGTCGGTAAGTTTGTTGGCCTTGCCGATGGTGACGTTCAGGTTGTCGATGGCTGGTGACACCTTGCCGCTCGCGGTCTCAAGATTGGCCAGCGTCTTTTCCATGTGGGGCCGCGATTCCTTCAGCATCCCATCGGCGTTAGCCAGAACCGAGCTGAAATGCTCCTTGTTCTCCGGGCTCGCCACATCGTTCAAATTCTTGATGAGCAGGTTGGCATTGTCGGAAAGCGCCAGCACCCGATCATCCAGGTCGTTCACCAGCTTGGTTGCGTTCAGGGTAATGTTGTTCACATTGTTAAACACATCCGCCAGTTGGACGATTTCCAGGGCGGGGATCTCGCTTCCCGGAGGCAACAACTCCGCATCGCGAGTGCCGGCGGAAACTTCCAGATAGTTCTCCCCCAGGAAACCCAGCGAGGAAATGCGTGCCTTGGAGTTTGTCCGGATGGGAGTGTTGGGTTCAACCTCCAACCTGACCCGGATGCGGGTGCTGTCCTCCGGGTCGAGGGAGGCGGATTCGATTGTCCCCACCTTCAGTCCGCCAAAGCGAACGAGGCTGCCGGGTTCGAGGCCGCCGGCAAACTTGAAGTAGGTGGTGTACTCAGCTTTCTTCTTGCGAAGCAAATTCACTCCGCCCACAAAGACCAACGCCACCAGGAACAGCAGCGCGCCCACCACCACCACTACTCCGACTTTAATCTCCTCGTTGGTACGCGCCATAAGTCATTTGCCTCGTCAAGAACTCTACGTTTCAGGTGCCGGGAAATTGCAAGCCTTGAAATTCGAAACTCGAAAATCGAAATCCGGTGCGTGGTGTGCGAGTTTCGCTTTTTTCTGGCACCTGACACCCGGAACCTATGTCTGCGTCAGTGAGCGCAGATACTCCTGCGCGTCCTGCTGGTCGCTATCGGGAACCCGGTTCATAAATTGCAGCACACGCGGGTGCTGGCTGTGGCGAATCTCTTCCGGCGTCCCCGTGGCGATCACCTCGCCGCGATCCATCACGGTGATGCGGTCGGCAATCACAAAGGCGCTGGCAAGCTCATGCGTCACCGCGATAATGGTCATATGGAAGGCGCTTTTCAATTTCAGGATCAGTGAATCGATTCCCGCCGCGGTAATGGGGTCAAGTCCTGCCGACGGCTCGTCGAAAAGCAGAATCTCCGGATCCATGGCCAGCGCTCTTGCCAGTCCGGCGCGCTTCTTCATGCCGCCGCTCAATTCCGAGGGCATGTAGTTCTCAAATCCGTTCAGGCCCACCAGGTCCAGTTTGATGCGCGTCATGATACGAATCGTGGATTCTTCCAGTTGGGTAAGCTCGCGCAGTGGCAGAGCCACGTTATCTTCAACGGTCATGGAGTTGAAAAGGGCGGCGCTTTGGAACAACATCCCGATCTTGCGGCGGATTTGATTGAACCGCTCCTCCGACATGGAAAAGATGTCCTCATTCTTGATGAGGATTCGGCCGGAAGTGGGCTTTTCCAGACGCATGATGTGGCGCAGCAAGGTGGTCTTCCCGGTTCCGCTTCCCCCCAGGATCACCATGGTTTCGCCCGTGGGGAAGTCCAGACTCACGTGGTTCAGGATGAGCCGCTCACCATAGTGGGTGACAAGGTCCTCCACGCGAATCATCGGGCCGTCGAAATCATTCGCCATGTTTAACTCGTATAGTAAAAAATCGCGGTAAAGACCACGTCGGCAAAGATGATCAGAAAAATCGAAAGGACGACGGATGAGGTGGTCGCCTTGCCGACTCCCTCCGCGCCGCCCTTGACGGAGAACCCTTCTTTGCATCCGATGGTGGTAATGATCAGGCCGAACACAACACTCTTGATCAGGCCGGTGGTGATGTCATGCATCTCCAGCGCATTCTGCGTCGCCGTAAGACACATCGAAAAACTCTTGTCGAGCTGCGCGATCTCAAAGAATGCGCCGCCCAAAATTCCCGAGAGGTCGGAAATCAGGGTGAGGCAAGGCATCATGACCACCATGGCGAGGTACTTGGGAACCACCAGGTAGCGTACGCTGTTGAGTCCCATGGCCTCAAGGGCGTCGATTTCTTCCGACACCTTCATGGTGCCAAGTTCGGCGGCAAATGCCGACCCCGACCGGCCGGCGATGATAATGGCGGTAAGAAGCGGCCCCAGCTCGCGCGTCATGGAAACGCCCACCAGCGCCGAGACAAAGTACGTCGCCCCCCATTTGGCCAATTGATAGGAACCCTGCAAGCCCAGTACAATACCGATAAAAAGGGAGATGAGCGCGACAATAGGAATGGAATCGACGCCCGCCAGCACCATCTGATGGACGGCATCCCCCCACTTTACGCGGCGGCCCTTGAACGGCGCGACAAAGGTCCAATACGCGGCCTTGGCGCTCAGATCATAGAGTTCCGTCAGGTAATGGAGAAAACCCAGCGTATTGCGTCCAAGAAAAGTCAGAACGCCCGTCATTTCCTCACTTCAGTGACGAGTGACAAGTGACCAGTGACAAGCAAGACCACGCCGACCCGTGCTATTGCTCATTGCTCGTCACTCGTCCCTTGTCACTTGTCACTGCTCTTCTCAGATCCCAACAAAGGGTTTGACTGAACCGATCTTTTCCAGGGCCTCGGGTTCCGTTTCAAAGATCGTGAAAACCTTGTGCAGCCGCGCCAGCTCCAGCACCGAGCGGGCATTGGGCCGCAATCCGTACAAGCCGAAGCGTGTCTTGGTCTGCCGGGTAAGTTGCAGGCCTTCAACCAGAGTGGCAATGCCCGAGCTGTCGATGTAGGTGACGCCTGACATGTTCACCAGAACGCTGGGGCCGTCTGCCTTGATCTCCTCCATCAGCGCATCACGCAAAAGTGGTGAAGAATACAGATCGACGTCGCCCGAGCAGTCGAGAACCGAGATATTATCCAGATTTCTCACTTGAACCTTCATTATTGCACCTGGCGCCCTTTCCTGACAGATACTTGACTAACTTCAGGCGATTACCCTCTTTGAAATCCCGGTCATACGAGCACTCGTCCATGAAACTGTAAATGAAGAAGGTACCGAGGCCGCCTGGCCTCAACTCATCCAGCGGGCGGGGGCGGATGGAATCCTCGCACACCTTGGGCCCCCAATCCTCCAGGAAAAACTCCACCCGGTCGGGCAGATTGTGGAGTTCCAGGGCCAATAGCGCATCGTGGCGGCAGCCATAGGTGTGCCGGATGACGTTCGCGGCGGCCTCATCTATCGCCAGGGCCAGGCACTCACATTCCGGATTGGAAAACCCCGCTTGCTGAGTGCGAAATTTTACCACACAGCGCAGGATGTTCAGGAGCCGCGGCTCGCTACTGATGGCAATTTTCATCATCTGGGAACTCCCTTGGGCTGAGGAGTCCATGTGATGGCCAGCACCGTCAAATCATCTTCCGGGGGCGCGGGAGAAATACGGCCGATTTCCTCAAAGATATCTTCCACCAATTGGCTGGCGCCGGAACTCTGCTGACGAAGGATTTCCGCGAGCCTGTCCATTTGGAACACGTTGCGATCACGGGAAACGGCTTCCACCACCCCATCCGTCACCAGCAGCAAGGTGTCGCCAGCCGCCAACTGGATCTTGCGATCGGCCAACAACGCGTTTTGCTCAATGCCGAGCGGAAGCCCTTCGTCTCCATATAGAACCTGCACGTCATGGGATGGCCCGCTGCGGCGCAGCATGGGGAGGTGACCACCCGTAGAATAACAGACTTCCCCTGATTCCACCTCCAACACCAGATAGGTCATGGTGACGAACAGCCCGCGGGTGGCGCGCGTCAGGAGTTGCTGATTTACCCGCTCCAGCGCGTCGCGCGGGCTGGAAGCACGGGCTGCTGCCGCACGGAAATCGCTGATCAGACTCGCCAGGTAAACCGCCGCGGCAATTCCCCGCCCCGCCACGTCGCCAATCACAAGGCCCTGCCGGTGGGCCCCCAGGTCTATGAAATCGTAGAAGTCGCCTCCCACCACCTGGGCCGGCATGGTACGCGCGGAGGTGCAGAACCACGGCGAACATGGGAACGTGGTGGGCTGGAAGCTGTGCTGGATTTCCGCCGCCAGCTTCAGCGCATACTCCATCTTCTGTTTTTCGAGAAGTTCCTTGTGCAGGCGCGCACGATCGTCGGCGGCGACTGACAAACGTGTCACCATTTGATTGAACGAATTCGCCAGTTCGCCCAC
>CAYTMD010000559.1:0-4271 GCA_964438685.1 uncultured Acidobacteriota bacterium | reverse complement strand
GCGACTTGCTCCAAGTCACAGACTATTCAATCCGGCCCCCGCCGGTGGCTGGGCTTCCTTCCGCTTTCTGCCTACTGTTCTTTCACCGGCAGCTCAATGGAAGAAGGGAATTCTCTTGTGCGGTAAATCTGTTGGGTCGCGGCCTGATAATCGGTTTCCGAAGCTTGAAAGATGTTCGGCACATATTTTTGCGGATTGCGATCGATCAGCGGAAACCATGTGCTTTGCACCTGCACCATGATGCGATGGCCGCGCAGAAAGCAATGGTCGTTGGCGTGGACGTCGATGGTAAATTCCGCCACGCGGTTGGGCGTCAAAGGCTTTGGATTCTCAAAGCTCTCGCGAAATCGCCCGCGAAAGACTTCATCAGCAATCATCAATTCGTATCCTCTCATAGTTGGATCAAGGGAGGAATCTTCAGGATAAACGTCGATGAGTTTTACGATCCAATCACTGTCCGTGCCGCTGGTGGAAGCGAATAAGTGGGCCACAATATCGCCGGTCACGGTCAGGTTCCCAGCCAGCGGCGCTGTTTGCCAGGTCAGTACATCGGGCCGATTCTGGACGAAGCGCTGATCTTCCACCAGCCATGTCGGCCAGCCGCCGCCGGGATACGTGGGCTGCACCGGCTGATGACGATAGGGCACGGGGTGCGCGGGGTCAGAGACATATTGGTCAAAGCCGGGTGCGACGGCATTAGCGGGCGGATCAAAAGAGAGCAGACCTCCCGCCTGGAAATATAGTTTACGCGGCTGGATGCCCTGCCGGGGAGGCCACTGGGCGTACGTCTCCCATTGATTGGTTCCGGTTTCGAAGGTCATGGCTTCCTGGAAGGGCAATTGTCCCTGGTCTTTCAGCCAATAGGCAAACCAGGCAGCCTGGATTGTCTCGCGAAAGTACCGGGCGGTGTCGCTGCCAAATTCAATCTTGCCCAGCGAGCTTCCCGCGTTTCTCGCCCAGCCTCCATGGTTCCACGGTCCGGCCACGAAGAAATTCCAATGCCGGGGATCGTTCTTCTCCAGCGCCTCATAAATCTTTTGTGGTCCGAAAAAATCTTCCTGGTCCCACCACCCCGCGACATTCAAATTTGGAACCGTGACCTTCTTAAGGTAAGGCGTGACGGCTTGACGCTTCCAGAAATCGTCGAAATTGGGGTGATTGACGAAATCGTTCCACGAGGGAACGCTCCCCTGCAGGTACCTGGCGTTCACATTGGATAGCGGCCCCAGGGCCAAGTACCACTCATACGTGTCGTCGCGGTCGAAGTGAAAATGGAAACTCGTCTTGCCAGTTTCCATCATGGTGGCATATTCAAAGCCGTAACTCAGGCGGAAGGCGCCGTTGTGGTGAAAGTCGTCTCCCAGGTACATATCCGCCGGTGAGGCTTGCTCGGAAACGGCTTTCAACGCGGGGTGCGGTTCCAGCATCGCCATGGTGGTAAGCCATCCGCCATAGGAAATTCCCAGCAGACCCACTCGTCCGTTGTTGTGCGGGACGTTTTTCAGCAGCCAATCGATGGTGTCGTAAGTATCGGTGCCCTCGTCGATGGCCTGCAAATCGCGCGGATCGCGAGGGCGGCGCAGCATCACAAATTGGCCATCGGATTTGTACCGGCCGCGGATGTCCTGAAATACAAAGATATAGCCCCCGCGTACCAGCTCGCCGTAGATTGAGAACTTGGTGGCAATGCCGTTCTCGTCGTCCGTCACGCCATAGGGTGTTCGTTCAAAAATAAACGGCAGCGGTTGCGTCAAATCCTTGGGCACGTATATTTCAGTGTGCAGCCGCACGCCGTCGCGCATGGGGATCATGACGTCTGACTTCTTGAATACTCCGTTGAGGTCCGGCGTGGACTGGCCCCGCCTCGCCATCGCCCCGAAGCTCGCTGCAGTGATGGCAAGGAAAAGCCCCAGCACGATTTTTCGCTGACGGTTCATGGCGAGCACTCCAATTTGATGATTAATGATGTGGTGCCGAAACCACGTGCATCGATACCAATTTTCAGCCCGAGGTGAGACCTTACCATAAGGCGCCACTCGTTTGGAACGGCTTAAGTGGGTCACATTGTCTTTTATTGACACGCCCTTACGGCCTAAGTAACATGAACTCAACAATGATCGGGAAAACTGTCTCTCACTATAGAATTCTGGAAAAGCTGGGCGGCGGCGGAATGGGAGTGGTGTACAAAGCCGAAGACACCACGCTCGGCCGCTTTGTGGCGCTCAAATTTCTGCCGGAAAATCTGGTACGTGACCCCATGGCGCTCGAACGCTTCCAACGTGAGGCGCGGGCGGCTTCTGCGCTCGACCACCCGAACATTTGCACCATTTTTGAAATCAGCGAGCACGAGGGCGAACCCTTTATCGCGATGCAGTTGCTGGAAGGGCAGACGCTGAAGCATCGTATTGAGTCCAAGCCCCTGAAGACGGATACATTGCTTGACCTGGCGATCCAGATTGCCGACGCACTTGATGCCGCGCACGCCAAAGGCATTGTGCACCGCGACATCAAGCCGGCCAATATTTTCGTCACGCAGCGCGGCCAGGCCAAGGTGCTGGATTTTGGTTTGGCCAAGGTCACACCGGCAAGCCGTCCGCCGGCGGGAGGGGGCGCCTCTGGCATGTTGACCGCCGCCCAGACGCGCGAAGAATTCATCACCAGCCCGGGCACTACCATGGGGACAGTGGCTTACATGTCACCCGAGCAGGTACGTGGCGAAGATCTCGACGCTCGATCTGATATTTTTTCCTTCGGCCTGGTGCTTTACGAAATGGCCACCGGCGTACCCGCTTTCAGTGGCAACACTTCCGGCGTCATCCATGAAGCCATTCTCAACCGTATACCGATTTCGCCGCTGCGCCTGAATCAGGATTTGCCCCCCAAGCTGGAAGAGATAATTTCCAAGGCGCTGGAAAAAGACGCCGACATGCGCTATCAGAATGCGTCAGATTTGCGGACCGATCTGAAGCGTTTGAAGCGCGATACGGATTCCGGGCGCTCCGCCAGCATGAAGCCCGTGGCCGAGCCCAGCGGTTACGTGCCTGCCCGCTCCAGCCAGCCGCGGCAAGACGCGCTGACGGAGATGGCCCCGTCGCCCGCTGCGCCATCGCCGGTGAGTGGAGCCGCCGCAGTCCCAGCCCCGCCGCCCAGTGCTGTCTCCAGCGGTCCAAGCGCAGCAACACCTTCCCCCAGTGGTCCCAGTGGGGTTACATCGGCTCCAGTTCCAGTGGAATCCCCAAGCGCCGTTACTTCCTCGTCGCCGATATCGTCGGAATGGCGGCGTCCCACATATTTGATTCCTGTCGTTGCGGGATTGCTGGTGGTTATGTTGGTTATAGGGTGGAGGCTTGCACACCACCGCGCGTCAAGACAAGCGGCAAACGAAGGCCATAAGTCTCTGGCGGTGCTTTACTTCTCCAATCTTTCACAAGATCCCTCGCTTGACTGGCTCAATCGCGGCCTGACGGAGATGCTCACCACGAATCTGGCCCAGGTGAAGGGACTGGACGTGCTTTCGACAGAGCGCATTCTGGCTGAGATTCAGCGCATGGGGAAGAAGGAAGCGAAGGACCTTGACCCGGCCTTGGCGGCGGAGGTGGCGCGCAATACGGACGCCGATGCGTTTATCACCGGCACGCTATTGCGGGTTGGCCCCAAGCAGCTTCGGCTCGACGTGCGGGTTCAAGACACCAAATCCGGCCAGATTCTATTTTCCGATAAGGTGGAGGCCGCGGACGTCCAAGGTATCTTCAGCATGGTGGATGCAGTGACGGGACGCGTGGCGCAGCATTTCATGCCGGCGGCGGAAATGGCCAACAATGCTCCGACCATCGAAGAGATGGCGACCTCCAATGTTGAAGCCTACCGGCATTATCAGCTGGGGGTCGATTTGTCGCGGCGCTTCCTGATTGCCGAAGCCGTGCAGGAGATGGAGGAGGCCGTACGGCTGGATCCACAGTTCGCGCTGGCTTACTTTCGACTTGCCGGGGGCTATGCGTTCATGGGTGATTTTCGTAAAGCCCAGGAACTTTGGCCGAAGATCGAGCAATTGCAGTCGCGCTTGCCTCGTGAAAATCAGTTGGAATTTCAGGCCCAACAAGCCGCTATGGCCGGTGACGATGCGCGGGAGACACAGATACTCGAGTCACTTCTCAAGGAGTTTCCGCGTGCGGATTTGGCCCGAGCGCAGTTGGCCAATGCACTGTTTTCTGCCGGCGAGGAGGACCGCGCTATGTCCCTCCTGAAGGAGGGTCTGCATCTCGATCCGAAGA
>CAYTMD010000558.1:0-4273 GCA_964438685.1 uncultured Acidobacteriota bacterium | reverse complement strand
AAGTCCACGAAGACTACGACGTTCCCCCACCAGCGAATCGCCTGCTTGTTCGTCCCGGGGATGAGGAACAGCGGAATCATCCCCACCGCCGGGATCAGCAGTATGATGCTCAGAATATGGTCATGAAAGAACGCCATCGTTAACCTCGGAAAATCAGTTCGCGTTTAGAACAGCCAGGCGAAAAACGCTCTAAAGGGAGCAAAGTAGCAAGCCATGAAAATCAGCACGCCCGCCGTGATGAACCAGGCGTAATTCTGCACCAAGCCGGTCTGCACAATTTTTGCCGGGTAGCTCATAAGCTTCACAATCATGGCGGCGAAATTTACCAGGCCGTCAATAATCCAGCGATCCCACCACATTGAAACCGTACCGGAAAAGCGCGTGAACCATCCCACGCCATTGACGCCGCCATCCACCACCCCCAGGTCAAATGCGGCCAGCGCACTGCCCAGGTCTTTGACGCGGTTTACAAAGAGGGCGTCATAGATTTCATCAACGTAATACTTGTGGAGCAGTAGCCGATGAAGTCCAGCGAACATAGCGGCCAAGCGATCCGCTATTCCGGGCTGTTTGACGTACCAGCGGTACGCTACGAGGAAACCCATAAGAGCTACGCCAACGGAGAGGAACATCAAACCGAATTCCAGGCTCCAGGTGTGGTCCAAAGGTGGGCGAGCTGATGGGTTCTCAAAGACTGGCTCCAGAAATTTCTCAAACCAATTGGCTCCGCCCAACACTTTCGGCCAACCCACCCATCCCGCGCCCACGGCGCCCACCGCCAGGCAAATGAGCGGCACGGTCATGGCCGAGGGAGATTCGTGGATGTGGTGCTCCACATCATGCGGCACACGAGATTCCCCCGCATAAGTCAGGAAAAAGAGCCTGAACATGTAGAAGGCGGTCATGCCCGCGGTCACCACCGCCACCGCCCAGAGCAACTTGTTTCCGTAAGGGCTCGAGAAGGATTGCCAAAGAATTTCATCCTTGCTGAAGAAACCTGAAAGAAGCGGCGCACCGCTAATGGCCAGCGTACCCACAAGCATGGTCTTGGCCGTGATGGGAATCTTGGACCAGAGTGCGCCCATCTTGCGCATGTCCTGCTCACCGCTCATGGCATGGATAACACTGCCGGAGCCAAGGAACAGCAGGGCTTTGAAAAATGCGTGAGTCATCAGGTGGAAGATGCCTGCGGTAAATGCGCCGACGCCACAGGCCAGGAACATGTAACCCAACTGGCTGACGGTGGAGTAGGCCAACACTCGCTTAATGTCATTCTGTACGAGGCCGATTGATGCCGCGAAGATCGCCGTCGCCGCGCCAATCCCTGCCACCAACGCCAGGGCCTTGGGAGAAAGTGCGAAGAGCGCGTTCGACCGGGCCACCATGTAAACGCCGGCCGTTACCATGGTCGCCGCATGAATCAAGGCGCTGACGGGGGTGGGACCTTCCATCGCATCCGGCAGCCAGATGTAAAGGGGAATTTGCGCGGACTTCCCCGTAGCGCCGATAAAAAGCAGAATGCAGATGGTGGTGATCACACCACTTCCCATCGGAAATTGGCCGCTGCGCGCGGCTGCAGTGATGGAATGAAAGTCCAGAGTGCCGAAGGTCACCATCATTAACATGGTTCCCAGCAGGAACGCTGCGTCACCAATCCGATTGACGAGGAATGCTTTCTTCCCTGCATCAGATGCCGACTTGCGTAAGAAGTAGAATCCAATGAGCAGATAAGAGCAGAGCCCCACGCCTTCCCAACCCACAAACATCATCAGGTAATTGTCCGCCAGCACCAGAACCAGCATGGAGAACATGAACAGGTTGAGGTAGCCGAAGAAGCGGTAATACCCGCCCTCGTGCGCCATGTACCCAATGGAGTAAACGTGAATCAGGAAGCCAACGCCGGTCACCACCAACATCATCACGCAGGAGAGCGGGTCGAGGTGGATACCCACATTGACGGTAAAATTTCCCAAAGATCCATTCGACAAGTGGAAGGCCCCGGCCGGCAACCACGTGTACAAGTGCCTGATGAAAACGTGGTGGTACGTCTCCGGAAGTCCCAGAAACTGGACAAAGCACCCCACAGCCCACAGGAATGAAAGTCCCGGCAGTCCCACAGACACGGCTGAAACCGCCTTATTGGAGGATTTGCGGCCGAAAAATAGTTGGATCGCCGCTCCCAAAAGCGGGAGCATCGGGATCAGCCAGATGTTTTCAAGAAATTGCATTTTGTGGGACGCTCTCTTGCCTCAGTTGTCGATCATTCAACCCGCAATTGCCGGCCAATTTAATCTCGTATCGGCGAGCTCATCCCGCCATGTGGCGGCATAAAGCCGCCGCTACCTACCATTTGAGCAAATCGATTTCATCCGCATTCACGGTTTCCTTATTGCGGAAGAGGGCGATAATCAAGCCCAGGCCGACCGCGGCCTCCGCTGCGGCATCGGTAATTACAAAAATCGCAAAGACCTGGCCATCCACCGACTTGAAATATTGCGAAAACGCCATCAAGTTAATGTTAACGGCGTTCAGAATCAGTTCAATCGACATCAGGATAATCAGCACGTTGCGCCGTGTTAGCACGCCAATGACGCCGATTGCAAACAACGCGCTGCCAAGAAAGATGTAGTAGTCCGTGGGGATCATTGCAGTTTCCTCTTGGCCATAATCACAGCGCCGATCATCGCCACCAGCATCAGTATGGAGGCAATCTCCACTGGCAGCATGTAATCCTGATAAAGCGCCGTGCCCACCGCCTGAGTGTTCAGCGCGGGAGCACTTCCCAGCGGACGGTCGGGAAGTTGGAGTCCATGCCCGCCGTTGTGCAGCGCAAAGCCGATGAGCCCCAACACCAGAACCGCGGTCAGCAAGGCCACAGGCCATTGCCGCGCAAAGCGCGCCTGCTTCAGGGCCACATCGATATCCACCAGCATGACGACAAAGAGGAACAGCACCATGATGGCGCCGACGTACAGGATAATTTGCACCGCGAAGAGGAACTCGGCGTGCTGCAATAGAAAAATCCCGCCCACGGAAAACAGCGTCACAATCAGCCAGATCGCACTATGAACGGCATTGCGGCGCGTGATTACGAAGACGGCCGAAACCAGCATGACAACCGCAAGAATTATGAATGTGACCAGTTCAGGCATCGTTTCCCGCTTATGGTTAAGTAACAGAAAGTTTAAAGGTTAAGGTGTAAAGGCTAAAAACAGCCCTCACAGTTCGTGACGTCTCTCCTTTACCCTTCAACCTTTACCCTTTAAACTTATCTTGTGTACCGCGTCGGCTTGGGGCCTTCCTCCAGTGCTTGCCGGTCCCAGATCATGCCTTCGCGCGTATAGTTGGCGATCTCAAAATCCTGCGTCAATTCCAGTGCGTCCACCGGGCAAGCATCCTCGCACAACCCGCAGAACATGCAGCGGGAAAGGTCGTAGGTAAACGTAGTCAGCCGTTTCTTGCGATCCTCCGTGCGCGCCCAACCCACTACAATCAGATTCTCCGGGCAGGCAATTGAACACAGGTTGCAGGCGATGCACAGGGTCTCACCCGATTCGGGATGATTATTCAGCCGCGGTGCTCCTCGGTAACGCTCGGCCACCGGCGGCCGCTCCAGGGGATACTGCTCCGTATAAGTGGCCGCCGGGCGCTGATAGGAAAACGTCAGGCGCAGACCTTTGAGGAGGTCGATCAGAAATATCCGCCGGAGAAAATCCTTTAAGTCCATCGTTACCTGCCCAGCCAGGTTACAGTTGTCGCCACATGGTGGGACAACCAAAGATATCGGCCCACTGCCGTCACAATCAGGTTCGCCAACGCCAGGGGAATCATCCACCGCCAACCGACGTCCATCAACTGGTCATAGCGATAACGTGGGAAAGTTGCGCGATACCAGATGAAGGCATAAAGAAATGCCAGCACTTTGGCGCCAAACCAGAAAATACCCTGGATGGCACTGAGGACCGGCGGGTAAGCCACCAGGATCGCCAGCACCACGCAACCCGCGGCGAGCACCATGAAGAAGTAACGGTCCAGCGCGATGGAACTCTTGAGTCCCAACCAGAGTACAAACGCCGCAGCCCCCAGAAACGCCACGATGGGGGTGAACTTCAGGAAATCCAGTACGGCAAAGTTGGCAAAGGGCCGCAGCCAGCCCCCCAGAAAGAGGGTCACGGCGATGCACGACACCACCACCATATTGGTGTATTCCGCCATGAAATAAAGGGCAAAACGAAAGCCGCTGTACTCCGTATGGAAGCCGGCAGTCAGTTCC
>CAYTMD010000557.1:0-4284 GCA_964438685.1 uncultured Acidobacteriota bacterium | reverse complement strand
GGGGCTCAAGGCCGCTGAAGCGCGAATAGCGTTCCACCTGGGGAGGCACGCGCGGCGGGAAATCCTTTACCGCATCGCGAATGGCGCGAATGTGCGCGGGCGTGGATCCGCAGCACCCGCCCACGATGTTCACCCAGCCGTTAGCGGCAAACTCGCGCAAATCCGCAGACATGATTTCCGGCGTTTCATCGAACCCCCCGAAGGAATTGGGCAGGCCGGCGTTGGGATAGCAACTGGTAAAAATCGGTGCGAGGTGCGAAAGCTCCTCAATATGCGCGCGCATCTGCTTCGCGCCCAGTGCGCAATTGATGCCCACGCTCAGCAGGGGAGCGCCGGAGACAGAAATCCAAAATGCCTCGATGGTCTGGCCGGAGAGCGTACGCCCGCTCAGGTCAACAACGGTAACGGAAGCCAGAAGGGGCAGGCGTTTCCCCGTGTCCTCGAAGTACTGGCTGGCAGCAAAAAGAGCAGCCTTGCCGTTCAGCGTATCAAAGATAGTTTCCACCAGCAGCAGATCAACACCACCATCCACCAGGCCGCGGATTTGTTCATAGTAGGCATCCCGCAATTGATCGAAGGTCACGGCGCGGGCGGCGGGGCTGGAGATTTCCTGCGACGCGGAGGCCGTGCGGCTGGTGGGACCAAGCGATCCTGCCACCCAGCAAGGACGCGTTGGATTCGCACTGCTGAACTTGTCGGCGGCGCGGCGGGCCACTTGCGCTCCGGCGCGGTTAAGGTCGTAAATGAATCCTTCCAGCTTATAATCCGCCATCGAGATGGCTGTGGAATTGAAAGTGTTGGTTTCAATGATGTCGGCGCCGGCCTCGAGATACTGCCGGTGGATGTCCTCGATGATGGCGGGCTGAGTGATGTTCAGGACGTCGTTGCATTGGCGCAGGTCCCGCCCATGGTGCGCGAATTCCTTGCCGCGATAGTCGGCTTCCCCCAGCTTATGGGTCTGGATCATTGTGCCCATCGCGCCGTCGATAATCACGATGCGGCGTTTCAGCGTCTCGACGAGCGAGTCTGCCTTGGAACTGGCAATATTCATTCTGAAGAAGGTATCCTCCTGAGTTCTGTCACGGATGCACCCGGCAATCCCCCCATGAGGTTTCGCCGTCCGTCCTTGGACGTTCATTCCGTCGCGCTAACTTTCCAGCCCTGCATATAGGATACCATGCAATTTCCCTTCGCTGGGGCGCAGTGAATCGTTGATTCACGACGATGGAGCGGCCAAATCAGAGTTTCGGTATCGAAACTGAGCCGAGGTTTGAACCCAACAGGAGTTGGCTCGTTTTCCTTATGAACGGACTGGGCGTGTCGGTTACCGGAAGCTCAAAGACACAGTTTTTAAAGGTGGCATTTCTAAGTTGGACCGCATTTTGGGTGAAGATGACCCGGCAATTTGTAAACTCCCCATTCCCGAGGTTGCCGTCGTCGAGCAGCATCGTTATCCCCGCCACTCGTATTCCCCTCATCAAGCCTCTCGATAGGATCTCGCTTAAAATTTCGGGTCGCTGTCCCGGCGGCGGAGCCTTCGGCGCCGTCGCGGAACTTGCGAATTGAATAAATCGCAAAACTGTTGGCCAATAACCGGGGGCTGATTCGCCGGTTTGGCGCAATTTACCTGCTATCGCCGTTAACGTTTCCTGGTCTGCCGCAACAGGATGGCTTGGTTGCCCCATCGCTTGCTGCAATTGCGGCAAAGACCGTTCGAATGTCTTCTGGTCCAAGGAGCTGATTTGTTCCAGCGTGAGGGGTGGCAGCTTCGTTTCAACCTTAGGCCTCGTTCCTTGGGGATTCACCGACCGATGACCGAGCCATATCGTATAACCGCCCAGCGCAAAGCATGCCGCAAGGGTGATAATCGAAGCGAATCGTTGGACTTTCATATTGGACTCCCAAATGGGGAAGGTGGGCGCGCGGCTTCACGGTTTATGTCAGGAACGCTTAGCGCGCCGGTTCGCGTCTTCTTGCGTTCCTTCGAGGCCTTTCATCTCGATTTCGAACCAATAACATTTGATTGCCCGTCGTATTGGGGAAGAAGCGCGGAGGAACGCGAACTGTACGTACCTCCGCGCTGCGCCACTCCGGCCCCGGTCAATAATCCACGCCCTGCCAGTAATTGGGGGTGTTTACGATTTCGTAGCGATTGGGGTTGGCTTTAACCAACACCTCGGCAGTGGAGTTCCAGACGGTGCCGTGGCCGATCGTGCCATTGCCGTACATGTTGTTATCCTGGATGACGGTCTGATCCAGGATGTAGTTGTGGAACCCTTGATTGCTTCTGTCGTTGGCGTCCTGCCGGGCATGATAATCCGCGTGTTGCTGGTCATTGGCGATGTCGTTGGCCTTCATCCGCGCCGTGGCCTCCGCGCCGATTTGGTGAATGGCCGCGATGGCGGGAGCAGCGATGGCGCCGGCTTCCTGATTCACCACCGCCTGGTTCACTTGATAGCTCTGGAGAATCGCGCCCATGGTGGCGCGGTACCGGCTGACGAACCTGGGATCGATCTCGTAGGTGGATATCGTAACCGTGTAATCGCCCATCCGGTTAGGGGGAGTCGTGCACGCCAGAAACTCCATCTCCCAGTAGTCTTTTTCCGTTAGGTTAGGTGGCGGCGGCTTGGTTGCCCCTAAGAGCAACCCGTGTCCGATGGCGTGGACGCAGCGTTGGCCGGGAGGTCCGGCCATCTGCTCGGCGCTGGCCATCCGAAAGTCAAGGCGTTGGTTGTTCACGCGATAGAACTCTTTGATTAAGCCGGGAAAGGCCCGGACCGGATCCACGTTGGCAGGGTAAACCATTTTTACGCCCATCCCCGTGGTCATACCGCCGTATGGCCGGTAGTAAGGATTGGCGGTTGCCCCCCGGACCAGGTTGAGGTTGATCATCGCGTTGTAATTGCCCTCGCGGGCAAATGTAGTGCCCCCGTTACCTTGAACTACCCAGCCGTTGGGAATGGCAACGATAGCCGAATGATCCTGATTCCAAACCTGGTGCAGCGGTTCGGGCGGGGCCGCCCCGCCGCTTGCCGAGCCGCCGACGGCTGGTCCACCTGCGCCCGGGTGCCATACGCTGAAGAGCTTCTTCAGCATGGGGTTCATGGAGGAGCCAAAACGCGTCGAATCATCAACCACAAAGCCTATTTCCACCTGATTGGGACCGGTGGGAGCGGCGATGATAAGGCCGGCCCTCTGCCGGTTGTCCATCGCGTGGTTGACCACTGTGAAGAAGACGGCGTCGGAATTGGTGCCGCGTACCCGGAAGACCTTTCCCACTTGCGGTCGTTCCCTGCAGTTGTTATGCAGCGTGCGCAGCACGATACCCATCGCTGCTGCCGGGGTGGTGGCTCCGTCCTGCAATCCGTAGACGATTCTGCTGCCGTCGGGATTTTCGATTCCTTGCATCGGTGACTGGGCGCGCGGAGCAGATGAACAGGCTCCGACGAAGAACAGCCACAAAACCAAAGACAATGAAAACCGTTTATAGATGGCCATGATCGTTACCTCCTCATGTCTCTCCGGAACCTCGCGGGGATCTACCGTAATTCCCATCCGCCCACTGGCGCTGAGGGTTGCTTGTGCGTGTTTGCGATTTCACCAGGCTGAGTTTCCAGCCCTCGGGCGGAGTTAGTAATCTACGCCTCTCCAGAAATTGGGGGTGTCCACAATTTCGTAGCGATCGGGATCGGCCTTCACCAGCGTATTGGCGGTGGATGTCCAGACCGTGCCGTGGCCGACCGTGCCGTTACCGTACATGTTGTTATCCTGGATGACGGTTTGATCGAGCAAGTAGTTGCTGAAGCCCTGATTACGCCTGGCCTGGCTATCCTGCCCGGCTTCCCAGGTGCGGTTTTGTTGATCGTGGGCAACCGAATCGGCTTGGGCCCGTTGCATTGCGGCCTGGCCGATGGCGTGGATCTGGGCAATCGCGGGAGCAGCCATGGCATTGGCCTCCCGGGCTATAACAGCCTGGTTAGCCTGGAAGCTGGCTAGAATGGCGCCCATGGTGGCCCGCTCCTTATCGGCGAGGGGCAGGGGCACCGCGGTGTGATAGATCGAAACCGCGTAGTTACCCATCTGGCTGGGGGCAGAGGTGCAGAGTAGCGTATTCATTTCCTCCACGGGTGTCCCCACAAAATTGAAATGCCCGGTGACATGAACGCAGCGTTGTCCCGGGGGACCGGGTACCCGCTCGATGTGGGCGATTTGAGTCTGGGCGCCGGGGCCGCTCAAACGCCAAAATTGCTGGAAAATGTCCGGGAATTCCTTGACCAGCGCCTT
>CAYTMD010000556.1:0-4293 GCA_964438685.1 uncultured Acidobacteriota bacterium | reverse complement strand
TTTCCAACTTGAATTCCTTGAGCCCGCCCCGCACCGCAGGCGAACCGATCACGACATAAATCGCGGCAACAACTCGAACCGCCATGCGCATGCCCATTCCTGCGGTCGCCTGCTCGGCGGCGGGGAGTGTGGTAAACCCCGCGGCGCAATTGTAGCTGCCCTGCTTAGTGTCCGCGGGCGCCCGCAGCGTGTACCGCGCATCGAGGAACCCGCCGTTTGCAATCTCCGTCTCCATAGGATTCAAGCTCAGCCATTTCTTGCAGGAGTACGAAGCCTCCTGGGGCAGGTCCCGCTCAAACTGGGGTGTAGTCTTGTCGTCGAGATCGAAATCCAAGACCTCCGCCCGAATGCGCGTTTTGGCGTTCGACTGATTGCTCAGTTTCAAGGTTCCCGAATACTCCTGCCCGGCCGCCATATGGAGCTCCACCCGCATGGGCACCAGCCCCAAGCCCAATTGCGCCTGCGCCGGAACCGCTGTCCCGAGCGTCCATAGGGCCAGGAGAACGACTACGGTTCGGAATAGTAGTACTGCACGGTGTTTTGACATGTTGATCCTACGCTGTAGTTCCAGGCGTCCTGGAATGTATAAGTTATGTTAAAGCTGGCCGTAGCATGGTTTCCACTTCCGGATGCCACCGTCGATCCCGTGGTGCTGTTGGTCAACGGAACAGCCGCCGCGCAGGTGACCCCCACGGGATTTCCGCAGGTTGCCGTCACGGAGCTCACCGGCGGGGTGTTGCAGCCGGTAAAATTTGCCGCGCCAGCCACCGCATAGACATGAAAAGCCGCGGGGTTGCCCGTGACTGTGAAGCTGACCTTTGTTGACGCGTTAGTCTGCGTGCCGTTGGGCGTGGACGAGGTGAAGGTGATGGCGGTCGGCGCCACATTACCGTTGCTGGACGTCATGGGAATTGGCCCGCTTTTTCGCGGTGTTTCTGCTGAGTGCATGACCGGGGTGGGTCGGCGTGGGGCTACGGTCTTTTGAGCCCACGCCGACCCAGCAGAGAGAATTGCCAGACCCGCCAGCGCCGATATCATGAAAGTTCGCATCCCAGTCATCCTTCTTTCCGCCCCGAGGGTAGAGGCGGGATGGGCCCGCCCGCGGGAGCGCGAAGCGCTCCCCTCCCCGCGGCGCCACCAGCTACGTGGCGCTGATGGTGAAAGTCACGGTGGCTGTGTAGGTATTCGCCTTGTAAGTGGGATCGTTGGGCAAAGTCCAAGCCACCGAAGCGGAGTTTCCCGCCTTGGCGGAATGAGCACCTGCGCTGAAGGTTGCTACGCTCGTAGTTGTTGAAGTGGAAGCGGTCACAGGACCGGTGCAAGCTGTCCCGGGAAGGGCGACAGTGCACCCGTAGTTCAGAGCGTCACCCGTGGCTGGCGAGGCAACCGAGGGACCGCCCGTAGGGGCAAAGTCGGTGGTGATTTTTGCCGTTATGCTTCCCGTCCCGCCGGTCTCCGACGTGCGGATATAGTAGGTCATGGAGGTCGTACCAGTATAGTTAGCAAAGTTGCCGGTTTCGGTGAGGCTCGTGGTGCCGGACCCGCCGACGCTCAATCCCCCCTCGGCAACTACCGCCACAGAGAGGATGTTGGTGGGAGAGGTGCTGCCCAACTGAGCGTGCGCCAAAGACGCCGCGCAAAACATAACTGCTGCAAGAGTTAAAATCCTTTTCATAACGAGGTCTCCTTTTTTGATTGGTTCAAATTTCATCTACTTTTAGGTTCTTAAGTTGCACTGATGGTAAACGTTACAGTTGCCGAATAGCTCCCTGTCTTATACACGGGATCGTTGGTCAAGGTCCAAGAGGTCGTCGCCGTGGACCCTGATGTGGAAGTTGTGTGAGCGTCGGCGCCAAACGTGGCTACTGGCGTGGAAGCGCCCGTGGATGCTGTTTGGCTGCCGCTGCACGGGGTCGCCGGGGCGGCACCGACACAGGTGTATTTGAGCGCATCGCCGGCTGTCGGCGGGGTGGTTACGCTGGGGCCGTTAGCCGGGCTGAAATCGCTCGTGACTTTCAAGGTGATGTTGCCGTTTCCCGTCGACTGCGTGGTCCGGACGAAGTAAGTCACAGTCGTGGTACCGGAGTAGCTGTTGAAGACCGTGCCCACCGCCGTGAGACTTGTGGGTGAAGTAACGGTCAGTGCCCCCTCGGGGCCAACACTCACGGTGACACTTGTCGCCCCCGTGGCTGACCCCTGCGCGTGACCAACAGAGGCCGTGAGCAACGGTATGAGTGCAAGGAGAGGTAAAATCTTCCAGAGGCTTTTCATGTTCTCAGGCTCTTTTTCCACAATCTCAAGTCGCACTGATGGTCCAGGTTAAGGTTGCCGTATAAGACCCCGTCTTGTACTTGGGGTCGTCGGTAAGCGAGAAGCTGACGTTCACAGTGTTTGTGGCGGCGTTATTACAGGGGCTGCCCGCGCCCGTGCAGGCCCCAGCCGGTATCGTGATGACATTCGTGGCAGCCGTTGTGCTCACCGTCTGCGTGCCGGAGCAATTCGTGCCTAAAGTCGCTCCCGTACAGGTATAGGTCAGAGCATCGCCCGCCGTGGGTGGGGTGGCGATGCACGGCCCGCCCGATGCGCAAGTGAAATCCGTAGTAGCCCTGACGGTGATCGCCCCGCTGCCCGTTGTTGAGGTCCGTGCCCGGTATTGGAGGGTGACCGCACCCGTGAAGGCAGTAAAGGTGGTGCCCGTGTGAGTGAGAGCTACCGAAGCGGGAACGCTATAAAGAAGTCCAGCCGCTTGCAGGTTGAGAGTCAGGGTCTGCACCTGCGCGTAGGAGCACACCGGCGCCAGGAGCATCACCAGAGTGCTCAGGCCGAAGACGGAAACCCACTTTAGGCAGTGTCTTACATTTCGGATCAAGATCATATCACCTGAAGAAATCATGTTCTAATATTGCTAATAACATCCATGCCCGAGCAACTATAATAACGCTCACACCCATGGCTAAGAGATCTGAAATACCCGCAGCCGGAGGCCTTATCACCTTCGCCGGTCACAGCTCCACTTCGAGCTGGAACGACAGGCGCATGGTTTCCCGAAGCGCAGAGACACACCTTCCGCATCTTCATTGCAGATTGTATTGGTGATGTGGGAGCCGTTTTCGATTTGGCGCTTCTGTAACCAGGCTCCCTAACTAATACTGTGGCGCGAGCAACTATCCCCTGGGGAAGGGAGTGTATAAGGGATTCCTTATTCTGGCAAGTACGAATTGCATCAATACCCCTAAAAAAATTATCCATGTTCGGACTATATGTCTGTATCGAGTTATGATGCCTGATCATGCGCAGCTGCCTAACGTGCCTTCCTCATGCTCGCCGCATTGGCTGGAACTTGGTCTTCCCACTACAGTCCCACGACAATAGATTATGAGGAGTTTATAATCATTTTCAACAGTACAGGCGTACTAGTACTCTTAGGGAACAATTTGACCCTATCCAGCGGGCGCCGCGACGTGGGTTCTCGGCAGGTCCAACGTCGGCTATAATGACGGGCAGGGACAGATCGTCGCGACGTGTGCGGCCCGCGCTTGAGGCTGGGGAAGGGAACTTTATCCGTATGAAGATCACGGCGTTGATTGTTGACGATGAACAGCCAGCTCGCGATGAGTTGGCATTCCTGCTCAAGGGTTTTCCTGACGTCGAAGTGGTGGGTCAGGGGAAGAACGGCGTTGAAGCCGTGAGCTTGGTGCGCGAACTCAATCCGCACCTGGTCTTTCTTGATGTGCAAATGCCCGGAATCGACGGCTTTGGCGTTATCAAGCGCCTGCTGGAAAGGAAAGCGCATCTGCCGTTTTTCATTTTCGCCACGGCTTATGACCAGTATGCCGTGCAGGCCTTTGAAGTAAATGCCATCGACTACATCTTGAAGCCGGTCGCCAAGCCGCGGCTGGAAAAAGCCATTACAAAAGTGCGTCGCATGCTGGAGACTTCTGACAATACCAACCAGAAACTCGACCGATTGGTGCAGATGGTGGAGCAGCGACCGGTGGTGCAAAAGGGCAAACTGGTGATCAAAAGCGGCAACCGGCTTTTCCTGGTCGACTCAAACGAAGTCATTTACGCCAGCATTGAAGACGGAGTTATCAGCATTGTTACGCGCGAATTGGAAGGTCAGTCCAATTTCCGCACCGTGGAAGAACTCCAGGCAACCCTTGATCCCGCGGTCTTTTGGCGCGTACACCGCTCCTACCTTGTGAACGTGAACCACATCAAGGAAGTGGTCCCCTGGTTTAAGAGTTCCTACCAGCTCAAAATGGAAGACCGCAAGCAGACGGAAATTCCCGT
>CAYTMD010000555.1:0-4296 GCA_964438685.1 uncultured Acidobacteriota bacterium | reverse complement strand
GTTAGCGACGGGGGTGGTGCTGAACCGGAAAAACAGGGCGGCGCGCCGAGCGCCGAGGTGGTGCTGAACAGGGGGGGGGGGCAACTGGACAAATCGGGGAGGTGGCCACGGCCAATTCGTCTGGGGAATTGACCGTGGGCTCGGCATCGAAGGAAAAGCCCACGGTCATGTGAGCAGTGACCGTGGTTCATCGGCTCGCGCCCCAGTCAGGCGGGCACTTTGGAGACTTGATAAATGACGGGCCGGAAAGTGGGGGGAGGAACGGGTTTGCCTTCCGCCTTGGCAGCTTCGATCCAGGCAGCCTTGGCCTTAAGAACTTCCGCCAAAGCCTGCTCCGGCGTTTCGCCAAAAGCGGCGCAGTGGGGAAGATCGGGGATGTCGGCAATGTATCCGTCATCCTCTTCACTGAAAAAAACGTTCATGTGGTAGTCTTTCATTCCTCACCGCCTAAAGACAGATTATACCGCTCCACGAGGTCGAGCAACTGTTTAACTTGGTAGGGCTTCGCCTTCCCTCCCACGTCCTGGAGATTTACGAGTTCCCGTACGCCTTGGTGAGCGAAGATGTGATGGCTCCCACTCACCCTGGAAAGATGAAATCCGAAAGCGCGCGCCAGCGCACAAACCTCACCGAAGCGAAGGTTCGCAGGAGACGAAAGCGCCTTTTGGAGCAATTTGCGGGAATTCACTTCCCTCCTTTCACTCTAACGAAGCGCGGGCCTGACTTGTACGTCCGCAGCCGTTGGGCATGGCCCGTGAGAATAGCCGCAGACCTTGAGAAACAGGTCTGCGCCAGCCCGCCTAATCCGAGAACAAATGCTCGAGAATCCCACGCAGGTCACGTAATGTCTCGCTTGAATTCTCTTCCTTCACCGACTCCCTGTGTAAAATGGCATTTCCCCTCTTGCGAATGTTCTCCGCCTGTTTGATCCAAATGTCGTCCCCAAGGTAGCCCATGCCCTTGGAAACAGCGATCAGGCACTCCAGCCCACCTTCTTTGGGGTGAGTCTGGCGGTACCTGCTTAAAGCGACCGCGCCTTCCTTGGTTCCCTTCACCTTTACAGATAACGCCTCTTCGAGGCATGCTCGGCAGAGGGCTATGCAGGCGCGATGGAGTCCATACAAGAAGCAGCGCGTGGCCTCGCCAAGATACCAGATAAGCTTCTCAGGTACTTTTCCTACAATTGGCGGGGCGGAAAGGATGAATGTCTTCTTACGAATTCTCCCAAGAACCTTGACGAGTTCATGCGCGTAGTGAAGCTCAGTATTGGCGTAGGCTCCTTCTTTGGCATTAAAGGTCACGTGTTTGGCAAGTCCACCAAATTGGGGTTCCACCCCCTCTTCCCTTGCCTTTGCAAAAAGACCAGCATACTCGACGGCCCGGAAACGGATACGAGCATGTTCTATTGCGGCGTCTTCTGAAGAAAACTTCGGAATTGCATCCCTGCCCAATATAATGCTAACCACCTCCTTGTGTTCGTCAATATCCACTTTAAAATTGTCCAGATTTAGTTGCTCAAGTATCCAATTTAGGACGGGGTAAAGTGGACCGCTCCCAGGGTCCCCAGCCGAGCGTTGCTTGTAGGTCCAATAGCTTTGGCCAACTTCTTCCATGCCGAAATTTACGTTTCTCATTATTGATTCCTTTGCCTATGCGAGGTAACAACCGTGATGGGCGCAAATTATCCATGTTTCAAGCCTAAGACAGGCGCTTATTTGGCGGGCTGGCGGGTAGGCGCGGCACCACTCCAGAGCGTCTAGGGCGTCGGCGTATACCCTGTCATACTCGCCCGTCTTGCGATGAGTAGGGGCAGCGCAAAGGTGGGCGTAGTCTGCCCTCCTTTGCGGCCCTTTTCGGTAAATTGGGTACGATGCGGGCCGTCGATCCACCGCGTGCTGCTGCCCACCATAACCGCACCCATATTTGCTGCTAGGCGCTGGACCTTCAGACATTATTGGGGCGGTGAAAAGCCGCGGAGGAACGCAAAGTACGCGTACCTCCGCGCTTTGTCAGGAACTACTCCACGGCTTTCAGTTTTCGACAGCGTCTCCAAGACACTATCGCCACTTTACGGCCCGCGGAGCGACGCAAACCACCTCCCAACTCTGATACGCTATCCGCCCAATGTTGCAGACAGAAAATGCCGATTATCAGTCATGAACCGCGACAGGCAGGCCGCAGGTAGCCGGCTTACTATCGGGGGTGATTCGCTGTTGACGTGTTATGTGGGCTTTGGCTTCGTCGTCAGACGATTCCTTGCCGGTCTTAAAGTAAAGGCGGTCGGCTTTTATCCTGATCTCGATTGGATCGCCGACGATCAGATTACTGGGCTTGAAACTGCCGCGTAAAAACGGCTCGTAGTTGACAATGTAGGATATGTCCCCAGATTGAATCGCGAGGCAGTACGAGTATTGAGCGCGCGGCGGACCGAGTCCGGTCGCTGAGGCTCTCAAGTCCACCAGTTTTGCCGTTTGATAGACGTTCTTATCCTTGGCATGGCCGACACTGCCGGAGCCGAGTAAAAATGCATTGAGCGCTAAGACAAATGCGAGTCGGTGTGTTTTGTTCATTAAAAAAAAGGCCTCCGTTCCTAGTAAGCTATTCTAGCTCCAGTGGAATCTCTAAGTCATTGATTAGTCAGTTCTATTCTCGAGATCAACCAGCATAATGTGCCCCAAGGTCCGCCGGGCGCTCAGTCAAGAAAGGTGAACTGACTACCCCCAAGCGGACTTCCTGAAGGTATTCATCCGTGGGCTCAAAATCGATTCCGCGTTCCTGGACCAGCATGGAGACTCGGTGGCTCGGCACTTGGCCCACAAGTAAGGCGAAAACCTGTACTTGGTTCAGGGGCTTCTTCGCGCTCGCGGGCTGGGGCGGCTTGGCGGCGCGTAGCGCGTTAAGAAATGCCTCGCTTGCGCCTGCGGTTTTGAGGGTTTGGACAAAGTCCTCGGACGGGGCGAAATCAATCCCGCGCTGCTCGATCAGCATGGCGCCCGAATCATCTCCGAATCCGTCGCGCACCATGCTTACGACCTGCTCCTGGGTAAAGGGTTTTGCCGGGGTTGCGGTTGTGGCGCCGCCCTTTAGGGCGGCATACCGTAGCGGCGGCTTTACGCCGCCATGGCGAGGTAAACTCGCCGCTACGTAAGCATGTGCCGACCTCAAGGTCGGCGCTACACTCTTCTGCTGCGCCCTGGCAGGCAGGGCAGTGACCAATGCCGTCGCCAGTATGGAGAGGGTCAGCGTTTTGAGGAATCTCATTGCCACCTCGCGTGGCTCGCGTGGACTAAGTGAAATCTGTGGGGGCGATTATACCGGAAATGAGCACGCATGGCGCGAACCCGTTACGTAGCGCGGACCTCCGTTTTTGAGGTCCGCGGTTCTTCCACTGCAAAAGCCGCAAATCGCCAAGGCGGACACCTGCCCTCCGGTTTGGGAGCACAAGAGGGAAGAGCCGCAGACCTCAAGGGCGGAGGTCTACGCTACGAATTCCGCAAAGTGTGGACGCGAGCGTTTCGCCGCAGGACCCCTGGCGGTAAGAATCATACTTTCAGTAGGGTCGAAGCACGGTCAAGGCGGGCATGGGATAGTGCTTGACGTTGCGGGTGATGAGTGTGGCGCCGAGTTCGACAGCGGTCGAGGCAATCAAGGCATCCCCAAGTTCCGTCCCGTGACTTCGCCGATAGGTTCTCAGCATATTTCCAGCGGCGAGGGCAATTTCTTCTGATAGGGGAATTTTTCTGAGTGCCGACAAGAGCGTGCCGGTCGCTTGCTCCTCACCCTGCCTCATGCCAGCCCATAATTCTGTCACCGACACGACGGAAATGACGGGGGGCTCGGCTGCCGCTTCGTATCGGCCCAGGAAGGCTCGAGCCTCCGTACGGCCGCGCAGGAAATCGATGAGAATGTCGGTGTCCAGCAGATGAATGGCCACGAGATTGTCAGCCCGCGAGGCTCTTGAGACGTTTTCCGCGACGCAGGGCGCGAACCATTGCCAAGCTTGACGTTTTCCGTCCCTTCCAGGACCCAAACGCCTCGTCCAGCGCAGCGCGAAATTCCGAGGGGGCGGGGCGGTGGACGTATCGCTCCTCAATCGCGGTGCGGATCAAGGCGCTGGCCGTTTTCTTCTCCAGCCTGGACCACGCTCGCAGATGACGCCGCTGCTCTGCGG
Source organism: uncultured Acidobacteriota bacterium (assembly GCA_964438685.1). GTDB lineage: Bacteria > Acidobacteriota > Terriglobia > UBA7540 > UBA7540 > Bog-366. Next base: position 125 of record CAYTMD010000555.1, on the reverse strand, counting down.
TAAGGAAGATTTGAGTTCGGACCATGTTTTCCATAACTTAACAATATACACCGTCTGTACATCTACTCAAGAAAGATCTGAACCAGAGGTGATTCGGCACTTGGCCCACCAGCAGCGCGAAAACC
>CAYTMD010000554.1:0-4307 GCA_964438685.1 uncultured Acidobacteriota bacterium | reverse complement strand
AATTCGATGAACATTCGTAAAAGAAGTATTTGGGGATTTACCCTGGCGATTCTGCTGGTGGCTGGTTTGCGTGTGGCCCGGGCCGAGGGTCAGCCGGAGACAATCAAAGGCTACGTTTTGGACTCCGCTTGCGCATTTACGAAGGGGTTGAAGAAGCCAATCAGCTCAGAGTGCGCCGTCGCCTGCGCCAGGGCGGGGTCGCCGCTGGTGATTCTGACGGAAGCCGGGACCATCTATTGGCCCATCTCCGAGGCACCGCCCGCTCAAGGGCAAAATCCAAGATTGATGGAGTTTGCGGGAAGAATGGTTTTGGTGAAAGGCGAGGTTTATCAACGGGGCGGATCCCGCGCGGTGGTCATTGCTACAATTGAGGCCGCGAAATAAGCCGGGCGCGCAGGCGTGTGGGCACGCCCCGCAAATGCACAGGAGAAGAGCGAAATGGATCCCATCTATTTACGAGAGGTTGAGGCGGCTGCAAAGGCCGGTCCGGCGGGACCGCAATTCGCGGCCATGGAACAGGCGGGAATTCCCGTGCCGCAGATCCTCTATCTTTTCGCGTTCAAGCCGCGCATGACCGATCACCTCTCACGCTTCACGCAGGAATTGATGCGGGGCCCGTCGCCGCTCTCGCCCGGCCAACGCGAGTTGATTGCCGCGTTTACCTCCCGCCGCAATCAGTGCCTGTTTTGAATCGGCTCGCACGCCGCGGTCGCGGCGGAATTGTTGGGCGATCAAGAGATGGTGGCGGCGGTCCTGAAGGACTACCGCACGGCGCCAATATCGGATGCGGACCGGGCACTGTTTAACTTCCTTGAAAAAGTGAATCGCCAGTCGAACACCATTTGCCCTACCGATATTGCGGAAGTTAAGGCGGCGGGCTGGACGGAAGAAGCCCTCTACGATGCCATCAGCGTGTGCGCCATCTTTAATTTCTACAATCGCTGGATTGACGCCACGGGCGTGCAGGATATGCCCGCGATTGGCTACCAGATGTCAGGCCACCGGCTGGCAACGGAGGGCTACGCTCGCCCGGAAGAAAAAGGGGTGGTGGACCAGGAGAAGTGAAGCCGGGGTTTCTGCGCCCGCGGCCCGGAGGACTTGGAGGGTGCGGCGGCACGGTAAAGCATGTCTATTACCCTTAATGAAGGGCCGGCCGTAACGGTGAGCGAGTTTGATCGCGGCTACTACGGCTGGCGCGTGGTGTTGGCGTCATCCTGCGGCGTCATGGTGGGGTTCGGTTCGCTCTTTGTTTACACCTTCAGCGTTTTCATGAAGCCCCTGAGCGCTGAGTTCGGCTGGGGCCGCGAAGCCATTTCGCGAGGCTTCGGTTTAGCCGCCCTCTCCATGGCGGTGGGGTCGCCCGTGCTCGGTCAGTGGCTTGACCGCTACGGGCCACGCCGGGTCATACTTCCCTGCTTGACGATCTACAGTTGTGCCATCGCCTCGCTGGCCTTGCTGCGCCCTCATCTGTGGCAGTTCTACGCCATCTGTATTCTGTTGGGCACCATCGGCAATGGCGCGGCACACCTTGCGTTCTCGCGCGCCATCTCCACCTGGTTTCACCGGCGATTGGGAATGGCGCTCGCCTTTGTCATGGCCGGGGCGGGTCTGGGTTCCATGATTCTTCCCGTCCTTGCCCAGACTATCATCAGCCGAGCCGGTTGGCGTGCGGCGTACCTCGCCCTTGGCGGCCTTGCTCTGGCGTTGGGACTGCCTCTGGCTTGGCGATATATCCACGAACGCTCGCCCGTCCCTCACGATTCACCTATAGCCCACTGTTCCGGCCCGACCTGGCAGCAAGGATTCCGCTCATCTCCTTTCTTGATCATTGTGGCCGTCCTCTTTGTGAATTCCGTTGCCATGAATGGGACGGTCACTCACCTGGTGGCCTTGCTCACCGACCGCGGCATCAGCCCTGGTGGCGCAGCCTTGAGCGCATCGCTGCTCGGGGGTTCAAGCCTGATGGGACGGCTGGTGGTAGGCTGGGTACTCGACAGGTTTTTCGGAGCCCGTGTTGCCTTCGTGGTATTTCTGATTACTGCGAGTGGAATTCTTCTTCTCGCGCGTGCGGACACGCTGGTCATTGGCTGTGCAGCCGCGGGGCTGATCGGGGTGGGAGCTGGTGGCGAGGCGGATATCACTCCGTATCTGCTAACTCGCTACTTCGGCTTGCACGCCTTCTCCACACTTTACGGAATCACCTGGACTTTTTACGCTATCGCCGGCGCTGCGGGTCCGGTCATACTCGGGCGTGCATTCGATTCAACCGGGTCGTATACATCGTTGCTGACGATACTCGCGGCTGCCATGGCCCTGGCGGGGGCTTTGATGCTCCTTCTACCACGATACGCGAGGGCGGCCGGCGTCGACGGTGGATCTGTCCCATGATTGCCAGGCGGCACCGTGGCCAAGCCCGGCTTCGTCCACCAGGCTTAGACCCAATTCCCTAATTTCAGTCCGGGAAACCAGCTTTGGCTCCGTTTCATTACATCGAGCGTGGCATCCCGCCGGGGCCGCTCTACGCAGGATGGCGGAAGCGGTCAAGAATCTGGAAGAGAACCAGACTCAGAGCAACATTCACCAGGACGGAGCTGGCGATGTCAATGGGATGAAACGGATGAGGCGTTTCCAGCAACGCGTGCTGGAGGGCGGCAAAGCAGAGGTTGTGAACCAACACGAACACCCCCGTCAGCACCGTGCGCGCCACCAGGGATTCCAATTCAAATCGCGTGCTCGCGGAGGCTGCGAGGTACCCCACGATCGCCTTGGCAATTCCGCGGATGCCAATGTAGTCGTGCGAAAGCGCGTCCTGGAGCAGGCCCAGCCCCGTTCCCAAGGCGATGCCATATACTTTATCGCGCCGCATCAACGCAAAATAAATGGCGATAAGGAGCGGGAAATCCATCAGGCGTGCCAGGGGGAGCTTCAACGGCAAAAACGTCTGTAGAAGCAGCGCCACCAAAGCCACTATGGAGAAAATGGCGGGGTGAACCTTAAAGACCGCAACCGGGCGATGGGTGGAAACAGGCATTGGGGCATTAGACTAACAGAAAGACAGCATACAGCATACGGCAGAAAGGAAGCAGACTTGATAACCCGTGTCCCTTCTACCGTCTATCGTATCCCATTTAAGGCTTGTTGCTCTGAAGCTAACGGTTTAAGAACCACCAGAACCATCTCAAGGCGGTTCAGGTCTGCGGCAGGCTTTACTCCGATGGTTTTGTAGATGTTGCCATCACCAACGTTTACCACGGTCCCCACGGGCAGGCCCTTGGGATAGATCTGATCCAACCCGGAAGTCACCACCGCTTCACCTCGGGAAACCACCTCTTCGTTCATAACAAAGTGAAGCTCGCAAAAGCTGTTACTACCACCCTTCAGGATGCCCTGGACGCGGCTTTGGGCAAGGGTTACCCCCACGCCGCTGGAGGGGTCCGTAATCAGCAGCACTTGCGCACGATGCGGGAAGACGGCCAGGATCTTTCCCACCACACCCTCCGGCGTGATGACGGCAAGGTCGGTGGTAAGCCCGGAATCAGAACCCTTGTCGATATCAATCCCGGCAGGGTATAGGGCGTTGGAATTCTCCCCCAGACTGGAGGCAATGACCTCCGCAGCCATGGTTTGATACCCCAATTGGTTCTTAAACTCCAGCAATGTGCGCAGACGTTCGGTTTCCCCTGCTTGCTCACCCAGTCGTTGAATTTGCGCCTGCGCGGCCACCAGTTGGATATGCAGTTCCTGGTTTTCCTGCTCGGCATGCCATAGATGCCGATAGGTTCCATAAGCGGTTGAACCAACATTCATCAGTCCGCCCAAAGACCGCTCAAGAGGATCGAATGCCTCGACAGCCCAATAGCGGATCAACCGGACATGGTTGGGGCGGATGATTTGAAGGGAGAGCAGCAGAATCTGTGCGGAAACTACCACGAGGAGGGTAACAAAGGACGCATGCCGCCGGATGACGGCCGGCATGTCGGGACCGTCACGGTCCAGCGTCTGGACCGGGCGCATCGATTCCGGTAAGTTTGGATCAAACATAAAAGATCGTCCGTTGTCCCTTGTCCGCCGTCAGTTATCAGTGGGCACTTCGCATTTTGAGCTTTTGGCTCTCTGCCCTGATTCGAAATCCAGAACTCTTCCTGTTGCCAGGAACAACGGCGACGGACAAAACTGCCGCTTTATTCTATCGCCACCCTACGCAACAAGTCAAAATCAGTCAACATCCGCCCGGTGCCCAGCACCACCGACGCCAGCGGATCGTCGGCGATGGAAACTGGCAGGCCGGTTTCCTCACGTATTCGTTT
>CAYTMD010000553.1:0-4314 GCA_964438685.1 uncultured Acidobacteriota bacterium | reverse complement strand
CCGCGCGTGCCTCCCCAGGTGGAACGCTATTCGCGCTTCAGCGGCCTTGAGCCCCTGGTGATCCGCCCGGAAACCAATTTCGTCAATATCGGCGAGCGCACCAACGTTACTGGTTCACCCAAGTTCGCCAAGCTGATCCTGAGCGGCCAATTCGAAGAAGGTTTGACGATCGCCAAGCAGCAGGTGGAGGGCGGCGCGCAGATCATCGACATCAACATGGACGAAGCCATGCTCGATTCCGAGCAGGCCATGACCACGTTCCTGAATTACATTGCTTCCGAACCCGACATTGCCCGCGTGCCGATCATGATCGACAGCTCCAAGTGGAGCGTTATCGAGGCAGGGCTGAAGTGCATTCAGGGCAAAGGCATCGTCAACTCCATCAGCCTGAAGGTGGGCGAAGAAGTCTTTAAGCAGCGCGCCCGCATCATTAAGCGCTACGGCGCCGGCATGGTGGTAATGGCCTTTGACGAAAAGGGGCAGGCGGACAGCACGGACCGGCGAGTGGAAATCTGCACGCGCTCTTACCGCATCCTCACGGAGGAAGTAGGCGTGGATCCGTGCGACATCATTTTTGACCCCAACGTGCTGACCGTGGCCACAGGAATGGAAGAGCACCGGAATTACGCGGTGAGCTACATTGAGGCCACGCGCCGAATCAAGGAAACACTTCCCTACGGCAAAGTAAGTGGCGGCGTCAGCAATATTTCCTTCTCCTTTCGCGGTAATAACACCATCCGCGAGGCCATCCACTCGGCTTTCCTGTACCACGCCATCCGCGCCGGCATGGACATGGGCATTGTCAACGCCGGGCAGTTGGCGGTTTACGAGGAACTGCCTCGCGACCTACGGGAGTTGGTGGAAGACGTGCTGCTGAACCGCCGCGCCGACGCGACCGAGAGGCTGCTGGCATTCTCGGAGTCGGTCAAGCAGCGCGGGCGGGTGGAAGTGCAGGAAGACGCGTGGCGCCAGGGAACCGTGGAAGAGCGCCTGAAGCATGCACTGGTAAAAGGCGTGACCGACTATATTGAGGGCGATACCGAGGAGGCCCGGCAGAAACTCGGCAAGCCGCTCAATGTCATCGAAGGCCCGCTGATGGCCGGGATGAGCGTGGTGGGCGACCTGTTCGGCTCCGGGAAAATGTTTCTGCCCCAGGTGGTGAAGAGCGCCCGCGTCATGAAGAAAGCCGTCGCGTATCTGCTTCCCTTCATGGAAGCCGAGAAGGGCGAGAGCGGCAAGGCTCGCGCCGAAGGCCGGATTGTGATGGCCACGGTGAAGGGCGACGTTCACGATATTGGCAAGAACATTGTGGGCGTGGTGCTGGGCTGCAACAATTATGAAGTTATCGACCTGGGCGTAATGGTGCCGTGCGAGAAGATTCTGCAAACCGCGCGGGAGATGCACGCCGACATGATTGGCGTCAGTGGGCTGATTACCCCCTCACTCGATGAGATGGTCCACGTCGCCAAGGAAATGGAACGCGGGGGATTTACCATCCCGCTGCTCATCGGCGGCGCCACCACCAGCCGCGTACACACAGCGGTAAAGATTGCCCCGCATTTTCGCCAGCCGGTGGTACATGTGCTGGACGCTTCCCGCGCCGTCGGAGTGGTCAGCAAGCTCAAGAATCTGGAAACTCGACCGGCATTCCAGGCGGATAACCTGCGTGACCAGGAGAAGCTCCGCGCTTCACACAAGCCCGCCGCGCAGAGGCTGCTGAAATTGGAAGAGGCGCGCCGGCGCAAGCCGCCCATCAATTGGAGTCATGCCCAGCCTCCCCGCCCTGCCTTCATGGGAGTTCGGGCTTTTCCCGCTGTATCATTGGCGGAGATTGTTCCCTACATCGATTGGACGCCGTTCTTTCAAGCCTGGGAGCTGCACGGAAAGTATCCTAAAATTCTCGATGACGCGATTGTGGGCAGCAAAGCGCGCGAACTTCTGGACGACGCGCAAAAACTTCTGAACCGTATCGTGGAGGAAAAGCTCCTGACCGCCAACGCCGTCATGGGATTCTTTCCTGCCAACAGTGTGGGCGACGACATCGAAGTTTTTACTGACAGCTCCCGCACCTCCGTGCTGACCGTATTCCACACGCTGCGGCAGCAGATGGAAAAGGCTCCCGGCCACTACAACTGGGCGCTCGCGGACCTGATCGCGCCGAAGCAAACCGGATTGGAAGATTACCTCGGAGCGTTCGCGGTGACTGCCGGCGCTGACATTGAACCGCTGCTGGCACGGTTCCAGCAGGACCACGACGACTACAACTCCATTATGACCAAAGCCCTTGCCGACCGCCTGGCGGAATCCTTGGCAGAGTTAATGCACAAACGGGCGCGAGAGTTTTGGGGTTATGGCAAGGGTGAAGCACTGGCGCTTGACGACTTGATCCACGAGCGCTATCGAGGTATCCGGCCGGCTCCGGGCTATCCCGCCTGCCCCGATCATACCGAAAAGCGCGAACTTTTCGACCTCTTGCACGCCGAAAAGAACGCCGGCATAAATCTGACGGAGAATTTTGCCATGTCACCCGCCGCATCCGTGAGTGGGTTCTATTTCTCCCACACGGAAGCGAAGTATTTCGCCGTGGGAAAAATCGATCGTGACCAGGTGGAGGATTACCATCGCCGCAAAGGCATGGACCTGCGTTCGGTGGAGCGCTGGCTCCGCCCCAACCTTAACTACGATCCCGACCTGCAGGAATCGCCGCGCGAAACCGCCGCCGTGCCGGTTTCATCGTGATTGCATATCTCCATAAATGGATGTATATTTGTCCATATACGGAGGATACAAATGACTCTCCTTCAAGAGGCAGTCGCAGGGTTTTCGGCCGCGAAGGCAATCGATCTGTCGGCCCGGGATGTGCAAGAGCGGCTGAGCGCCTCGGCCATTTCCGCCTTCTTTAAGCTCACCCAGGCTTGGCAATTGCGCGACGAGGCAGCGCGGCAGCTTCTGGGTGGCGTCTCCAACGGAGTATTCTACCAGTTAAAGCAAGGCCAGAAAAAGGCCCTCGACCAGGACAAGCTCACCCGAATCTCTCTTCTGATCGGCATCTTCCGGGCACTCAATATTCTCTATAGCCGCAAGCTGGCGGATGCATGGGTTGGCTTGGCGAATTCAAACCCGATGTTTGAGGGAGAGGCTCCTGTCCGCTACATGATCAAAGGCGGCGTGCCTGCGCTCGTACGCGTTCGTCAGTTGCTTGATGCGCGGCGGGGCGGACGGTGACGCCCAAGCTTGCAGATTTCCGGCAGGATGACGCGCACCGGCTCATCCCGGCGCGCTATAGCGATCAGTCGGTGCTCGAACGGCTGACTTCTCATGCCGGGCAATTGGAAGATCTCATTGATCTCGACGGCGCGACGAATGATCGATTGCTTGGCGAATCGAGTCTGCTTCCAGGTATCAGCGTCCACGAACTGTTGTTTGGCGTACCCAACGCTCACATCGTGAACGCGACGTTTTGCCATGCCCACCCGGCGGGAAGCCGCTTCAACGGTCCCGAGCGCGGCGCGTGGTACGCCGCCTTCGAGTTGGAAACCTCCGTCACCGAAGTCACCTATCACAAATCGCGCGAGCTAGCCGAAATTACCTGGAATGAGCCGGAGACCTTCACCTACGATGATTATCTGGCGGATTTTCGCACGAGCTTGCACGACATTCGAGGCCACGCGGAATACGCACCCTATCTGGACCCAAACAGCTACCGCGAGTCGCAAACTCTGGCACGAACACTGTTGGCGGCGGGATCAAGCGGCATCGTTTATCCGAGCGTTCGTGACGCCGGCGGAACCTGCCTTGTTTGCTTTCGCCCGGCACTGGTGACCAATGTTCGTAAGGGCGGAAGCGCAGCGATAACATTCCGGGACACGCGATCCAAGCCCAGCACCAGTTACTAAAGGCGCGCGCCGTCGTTATTACGGTTGGTTCTGCCAGGGACGACAAGCACCTCACCCGCCTGTGGTACCGAGTCCCACAGGCGTTTAGGCGCTCACCAACATGTTCCGCGCGGAGGTCGATTGGGAACTACTTCCCTCGCCCCCTTGGGGGTATAGGCACTAGAATAAAGCATTGTTGGCGAACAGCCCGCGTAGCGTGCGAAAGATCGTAGCCCATGGCGCAAGCCGTGGGTAAACTGGTCCCCCACCGCGCGCGAGCCCCGTAAGGGGCGAAAGAAATCGCGATTAGAATTAACGGCGGAGTCGTTTTCCTCATCGGTTGATGCGATGGTGTCGAGATGCGGGGTCACCGCGCCGATGGCTTCTTTCGCCCCTCTGGGGCTGGGGGAATTATAGGGCGACCTCTCCACCCATAGCT
>CAYTMD010000552.1:0-4343 GCA_964438685.1 uncultured Acidobacteriota bacterium | reverse complement strand
CATAATCCAGAATTCATAGGTCAGAATTTCTCTCCCCCTATTTGAAAATTCCCTCATCCCCGCAATCAAACTGTCGATGAGATAAATGCGGCGGGCGTGTGGAATCGTCAACTCCACGTGGCAACAGGGATATCCCGGCGCCGATTGAATTACGCATAATACAGGAGGAACGCGGGAATGACCAGGTACAACATGATTCTTTTGCTCGTAGCCATGATCGGCGCGGGAGTGCTGGGAGGAGCGGCCAACTATCTGCTCTTGCACAAGGATGATCCGGAGTATGCCAAACGCTCACGGAGCTTCGTTCTGGGGTTGGTGGCTGCGCTCCTTGCTCCCCTCTTTCTCAAAACCATCTCCAGCGACATGATCGACAAGATCTCGAGTATCCGGTATGGGTCGGGCGTGCCCTTCGACTTTTTCGTGTTTACCAGCTTTTGCCTGATGGCGGCCGTCTTCTCCCGAACCTTTGCGGAAACCGTCGCCAAGCGGCTGGCAGTCGAAATCGAAAAAGCCAAGCGCGAATCCAAGGAAGCACAGACGCGGGCCGCTCTGGCGGAAGAAAGAGCCAGCGAAACTGAGCCGGTACTTCGACAGGCCATGGAGGAGCGCACCGAACCCCTGCCTGAATCCGCGCCGGTTGTTCTCCCCGCTTCGCTTCAGGATCTTCCCATCGGTCATGCCGACCGGGAACTTCTGACCGCCTTGATGAATGGGCAATACTCTTATCGGACGGTAAACAGCCTTGCCGCCGAGATCCAGGTGGAAGAATCCGAAGCAGTGAAGCGGTTGGAGAGAATGCGTGAGCACACGTTGGCCGGCAAGAAGGTCACGCCCACTCGTAACTTGTGGTTCCTTACCGATAAAGGCTTTAATTGGCTAGAAGCCCAAGCGCCCGCAATGAGTCGCCCTGCGGTCGAAACGTAATTTTAGGCGCCGGCCACAGAGCGGGAAGCACCGCGCGGCATGGCCGCAGGAGAAAGTCAAAACGCCAGGGGAGGAGCACAAAAGTCAAAGTCGGGTGCACCACACCACGGCGGGAGAGGGGGTTCCGGCATGTCGGAGCGGGTTTGGGGTCCCTTGGCAAGTGGCGCATGCATGGCCTTGGAGGTACGCCGCACCCGCCACTTGGGCGGGCTTCCGGGAAGGCACCACCCGATTTTCTTGTTCTGGGGTCCACAATGCCGTTTGGGGGTATAATGCCCCACACCCTTAGAGGCTTCATGGCGGGTATTTTTTCCGCCCGCGGGCAATAGTCGTGACAGCCCTTTGGGGACCTCCAGAGGTGTCTTATGAAACTCCGCTTCCTCATTTTGTTCGTGGTTCTTGCCGCCGTCCAAATGCTCGCTTTGCCCCAGCAACCCCAGGGCCCCCTGACACAGAATCAAGTTACGGACCTGGTGAAGTACGGAGTGAACTCTACCGACTTGGTAGAGAAAATCAGGAAGCTCGGCATCGACTTCGATCCCAACGATCAATACCTGCAAGCATTGCGGAAGGCCGGGGCGAAGGACGAGGTGATCCAGGCGCTACGCGCCGCGAGGAAGCCCATAAGCCGGGACCAAATCGGAAAGCTGGTGGCGGGCGGTGTGTCCAGCCAGCGCGCGGTGGCGCTGGTTAAACAGCGCGGCATTGATTTCCAGGCGGACGAGCAGTATCTCCAGACCCTGCGTTTGGCGGGAGCGGACGACACGCTAATTGCCGCTCTGCGGGAGGCGAGTGCGGCGGCCACGGGGCAATTGGTGGTTGAAACCTCACCCAACGCCGAAGTCCGCTTGGATGGTGAGCCCCAGGGCCACGCCGACGCCCGAGGCGAGTTAGCGCTGCGAACCAAGCTCGGCACCCACATGCTGCAGGTCTCGCTGGCGGGCAAGAGAGACTATGAACAAACTGTGACCGTACTCGGGGAGAAAGAATGCCGACTCGAAGCCAGGCTGGAGGGCACCGCGTCCCCTACAGTGCGGGAGAACCCTGGGTATGGAGTCGAGGACGGCACCCCCGTTAAACTTCGCCTGACGCGAACCATCTCGTCGGCGGACGCACAGGTCAATGATCGGGTGGATTTCGAGGTCCTGGAAGAGGTCAAGTCCGGTGACACCGTCATCATCCCGAAGGGGGGCATCGCGTGGGGGACCGTTACGGACGCGCAGCCCAAGCGAAGAATGGGGCGCGCTGGGAAGCTCGATATCCGCATTGACAACGTGCGCCTTGTGGATGGCGAGAAAGCCCCTCTGCGTGCGGTGAAAGAGTCCAAGGGTCAGGATAAGAAAGGCACCATGACGACCGGTCTGGTCGCCACCGGCATCATTTTTTTCCCGGCTGCACCCTTGTTTCTCTTAAAGCACGGCGAAGACATAACCATCCCCAAGGACACGCAAATCACTGCCTATATTAATGGTGATTTCAAACTGGGCGCCGCCAAGGCCCGGAACAGCGTGGCCCAATGACACACCCAGTGGCAGGGGAACCTTACCGTTAAAACCAAGGCCGCACCCTGTGGCGCCGACATCGCCTCTTATTTCAGCGACCCTTTAGAAACCAACACCGGCTTGCCCAGAATTCTCACCAGATCGTGCGCCGTTATCGCGACGTGCCACCGATGGTTTGCCCCCCTTAAATGGGCATTTTGTCATGTTACAATCCCGTTTTCCATAAATCCCGTAAGTGGATTTGTTTTCAGTATGTTCTCAACTCTGGCTTACAAAATTGCCATTTTCAGGGCCTTTGTTTTCAAGATGTTCTCAACTTTGGTGAGGGGAAAGCTCTGCGTGCCGGATGGACACGATGTCGTAAGCATTTCTTGGGGGAAACTGAGGTGGGAAAACTGCATCATAAGGTACCTTCTTGCTTCGCGCCGCGGTAGTGAGCACCTGCCGGTAACGTGAGCAAGCGCTCCTGCCCAATCCACGTGCTTTTAGCATAGCCTATGCTCCTGCCGTTGTCAAGGAAGGAAATGTCAGCCCGCCCCGCCGTTGGGCGCCACACGCGAACTCGAACTGCATTGCTCGTATCTGATACACCCACGCCACTCCCCCAAGGCGGTGAGGGTTGTGAGCTTAAATTTGACGTTTGCGTTTTGCGTTTTGACTTTCTTTTGCGCCTCCGCCGCGCTGTGCTTCCCGCTGTCCCTCTCTGCGCTTACTCACTCGCGGCGGCAGCCCGACGTCCACCCTCATGATGCTTTGCCCACGCCACCAGAGCTACCAACAGCTTCTGAATATGCGTTTTCGTATCGTCATCAGTAAGGTTGCCCTTCTCATCAAAGCGTTGAGAGGCGTTGGCGATCATAACCTCCGGCCGGTTGAGCGGATACATATTCAGGAAGACAAACACTTGCCGCAAATGGTATTGCGCGCGCGATGTCCCCAGAGGTCCGACGGAAGCACCCATGATGGCTGCCGGCTTCCCCTCCCACGAGCAGTCACCGTAAGGCCGCGAGGCCCAGTCGATGGCGTTTTTGAGAACACCGGGGATTGAGTAGTTATACTCCGGGGTAACGAAAAGGATGGCGTCGGCGGCGCGCACGTGTTGCTTAAGTTCCACTACGCGCTTCGGCGGGCGTGCTTCGTCATCTTGATTGAAGGGCGGGATCCCATCGAGGTCAAAGATCTCGAGCGTCGCCCCTTCTGGCATCAGTTGTTGAGCCGCCCTCAGCGCGGCGCGATTGAATGAGGCCTTGCGAAGACTGCCGGCGATTCCCAGTATGGTCATTGGCGTGTTCATTTCTCCTCCTTGGGGAAAAGCCCGGTCAAGAATTCTGGCGCGTGCGATTTCCCCGTATGCATTAATTCTACCGCTGAAAGCCGCCAAATTCAGGTCAGCCCCTCAGTTCTTCGGTGTTTGGATCGCCCCTGTGGGGACTTCCGCAGTGGAACATGTAATTTCCCCGTTGAAATCCGGGCAAAGCGGGAAGATATCAAGCTGGCATCAGGATTTCCGGGTAATCGATGCAATCCAGGCAGGCAGAGATTTGGGTCCAATCAGGCATGACCGTGCTAACACCAACAGTTCCACACGTGTCCGGTTTCTTCATCGGGCTACGATTGAAGTTCGCCCTCGTTCAACAACGACTCAGCGATCTGGAGCCACTCCTGGTCAAGAGGAATTTGGGACGGGGCCTTGCCGGCTCGACGGTACCAGTAAGCCGCGTTGGAGGTCTCTCCCTCCTTACGGTGTAAGTAGGCGTGAACCCAGGCGCCTGCGGGGCCCTCGTCCTGCTGTGCCGATTCATGGGCCTGCTTCCACCGGTCTTTGGCGTCCCACCATAGACCAGTGAGGGCAAAACTCAAATTGCCAGGCGGTTCTTCGCAGTGCAGGGATTGGCGGAATTCTTCAAGTGTCATTGG
>CAYTMD010000551.1:0-4344 GCA_964438685.1 uncultured Acidobacteriota bacterium | reverse complement strand
TTTCATTGTGCTGGTCCCCGTTCTCAGCTTCTTCTTCCTGAAGGACGGGCGCGAGATGCAAGAGTCCGTCTTGGGCGTTCTTGCCGCAGGGTCCTCCCGGGACGTGGTGGAGAGAATTGCCGCGGATCTGCACGTGCTGCTCGCGCAATACATGAGGGCGCTGGTGTTGATGGGGGGAGTGGCATCGCTGGCCTATGGGCTCTTCTTCACCATAATTGGGGTTCCGTATGGAATTCTATTGGCTGCGGTTGCTTTTCCTCTTGAGTTCATTCCCATGGTGGGTCCTCTGGCGGGGGGGGCCATTGTCTTGCTGGTTGCCGTATTAAGCGGCTCTCACCACCTGCTGGCAATCATCGTTTTCCTTGTGGCATTTCGCCTATTTCAGGATTACGTTGTTTCACCGCAATTGCTAAGTTCCGGGATGAAGCTGCACCCGCTGCTGGTCATCTTCGGAGTCCTGGCGGGCGCCTCGATTGCAGGCATACCCGGCAGTTTCCTTTCCGTTCCAGTGCTTGCAACTCTGCGAATTGTTTATCGGCAACTGCTGACCAAAAGCCCTCCGGCAGTGGAGGCGCCTGTCGGCGTTGCGCGTGGGTAAGGGGTGTGTGGTGTCAAAGACTGTTCCCCTGATGCTGCTCTTGTGGAAGGCAAAACAACGCAGGACGGGTCCGGACGCCGATTAACACGGACACGGGGGGCTGACCATGAGAGTTCTTCTCATCTCCGCGAACATTGAGAGGATGAACCTCCTCCCTCTGCCGCTGGGTCCGGCGCTGGTGGCCGCAGCCTGCCGCACATCCGGCCATGATGTGGTTTTGCTGAACCTGATGTTTGAGGAAGACACGCCGTCGGCCATCCGAAATTGCCTCCAAGCATTCCATCCTGAAGTCATTGGCATTTCGGTGCGTAACATCGATGACCAGAACATGGCCGATCCGAAGTTCCTCCTGCCTCCCGTTCGCGAAGTTGTAATGACTTGCCGCAGCCTGAGTGATGCTCCGATTGTCGTGGGTGGGGCGGGCTATAGCATTTTCCCCGCGAGCGCCCTGCGCTACCTTGGGGCGGACATGGGAATCTGCGGGGAAGGGGAAGCAGCCTTCCCGGCGTTGGTCGAACGCGTGGCGATGGGCGAGACGGTATCCGGACTGCCTGGCCTTTATCTTCCCGGCCAGCGGCCCGCTGACAGAGTCTTCGCAAGCAATCTGGATGCTCTCCCGCTCCCTGAACCGGATCTCTGGATTCCCTCCGTTCGCGGCAAATCCGAGTTTTGGGTTCCGATCCAAAGCCGTCGCGGCTGTCCCTTGGATTGCACCTTCTGCTCGACCGGCGCCATCGAAGGACGTACTCTCCGCGCACATTCTCCGGAAGCCATCGCGGCATGGCTGAAACAACTTGTGTCGAGCGGGTTCACCAACTTCAACTTTGTCGATAACACCTTCAACCTTCCTCCCCATTACGCCAAGGAGCTTTGCCGGAAGATCATTGAACGAGGCCTCGCGATAAGTTTCTGGTGCATCATCTACCCCAAGTGGGTGGATTTGGAGTTGGTGGAACTGATGGCGCGGGCCGGCTGCCGCGAGATCAGTCTTGGGTTTGAAAGCGGTTCCGACCACATGCTGGCAAGCTTGAACAAGCGGTTCAACACCGACGAAGTGAAGGCGGTCGCCAAGATGCTTGCTGACAACGGCATCTTCCGCAGAGGTTTCCTGCTATTGGGAGGGCCCGGCGAAACCCGCGAGAGCGTCGAGGAGAGCCTTGCGTTCGCTGACTCGCTGCATCTTGACGCGCTGAAAGTCACGGTCGGAACGCGGATTTACCCGGAAACTCCGCTTGCGGCCACCGCGCTCGCCGGAGGGGTGATTGGGCCGGACGACGATTTGCTTCAGCCCCGGTTTTACCTAACTCCCCGACTAAGGGACTGGCTCCCAGAACGGATTGCTGCATACAAGACTTCCCGCCCCTGGGTAATGTAGGGCGCCGATAGAGAGAATGGATGAACCCTTCCGTGTTTAAGATATAGTCATTCGCATTAATATTCTGAGAGGTTGAACCGCAGAAAAGGAGCGGAGATCATGTTAAGAAAAAGCGCAGTTATATTTGCCCTCGGTGTCGCGTTGCTATGTGTTCAGCGGGGTTGGGGGTCCGAATTAGGTATGAGGATTGAGTCAGCCACCGAGAATCACGGCGCGATCACGGTTATAACGACGGGTGCAAAGTTCCAGATTGATAACCACGGAGCCATCCGTTGCTGGCAGCGTATTCCCCGGGAGCGGCTCGTGCTCAATGTCAGCTTCGCGCCGGCGGCCGGACCTTTCCATATCGTGAAAAAAGACGGCTTTTCCTGCACGGTCTCCTGCCCCACTGGAGCGCTGACTTTGCAAGGCGATAGCGTGGTCATCCTGAAGCTGAAACAAAACGTTAAGACCAGTTTCACGGGCTACTTCCATCCTGCCTACCATTCTGAGAAAGGCGGTAAATGGATGCTGATGGATGAGGAGGGTGGGTTTGGAGTCTACCCGGTGGCGAAGAAATCCGCTTCGGCCCCGGTCTTTTCGAAGCTCCCTTGGGACATCGCGTATGAGTTCACGGGGGGAGATGAAGCGTGGTTGTCGGTGTTTCCACCTCGGCCGTTTAACTGGGACCGCGCCATGGAACCGCTTGAGCACGATGGTTCAAATGAGGGTGCGGGCGCTTACCCAACCAACGATCAGATCGCGTCCGCGGCAAAGTACTGCAAAGTGCTCACCCTGCACGCGGGCATCTGGCAGGATGTTTCCGAGGACGTCAAGCAGAGGATGACCCCGATTATGCACACACAAAAATACGCCGGCCATCCTCAGCCCTGGCTCTCCGCGAAACACGTGCCGCTTGATATGACGGAATTTATCCGCGTACGAGATGAGGCGCACAAGCGGGGGATGAAGGTGTTGGTCTATTTGAGCCCGTACTATTCAACTGCCCCGGATATTTACGCCGAGATGCAGCGGGTGCTGAGCGAATACCAGGTGGATGGATTGTATTTCGATGGCATTTCCATGGATTTCCGCAAGTCCTACGCGGTGATCCGCCGAACGCGGGAGATCCTTGGGGACAACCGGATTCTCTACGTGCATTGCAGCAGCGATCCCCTTAAGGATGGGCGTATCTATTGCCCATTCATTGACACCTATGCGGACTACTTTATCCGAGGGGAAGCGGGAGTATGGGGTCTGAAGCTGGACGATTTCCTGCGTTGGACCATTAGCGGCTATAACATCAGCAATGCGATAGGGTACTGGTGCTATTACGGGTCGAACCAGCAGCAAGGTTATGACGCCAGTACGCCCAAGTCGGGCAAGTACTTCGATACAGTGCCAACCGCCGCGCACATCGACGCGGCTCTGAGGAATAAGGCCTTTATCTGGCGGCAAGGTGAAGAATGGAGTCAGCCCAAGCTGCAAGACGATCTGGCAGTATTCGACAAAGAGTATTACGGCAGGATTAAAATGGTTCGCCAAGGCTGGGAGAAGCAAGGGACGAGTAGCAAGTGAAACGCGTTGGGAGCCGTGGGCCAAGCTATCCTTCGCCATCGGGGGAAGAACCGGTAACCGCTGGGCCATCGGCGGGGCGGCCGGGTATATTTTTGCCGATATTTAACACACCGGTCCCGGAAGGGGGTTCAAGAATTGGAATCCAGCCTGACCAGCCTGAGCCGAGTCAGCCTTACCCACCCAGACGACGCGCGCTTTAATGAAGCAACTGGGTTCGGTTGCAAGCAGGAGGCCCACGGGCTGGCCTGGGGCAAGCGTGGCCTCAGATTGCAGTCGTAAGCCATAAGCGGAGAGGTCAACGGTGGTGGCAAGGTATTCAGCCTCTTCACTCTCTAGTACAAGAGTCACAGCAATTTGGACCCGCTTACGCTCGGGCGGGCGTTTGGCTGAAACTGTGTCGTCAAGCATCCCCTAAGGGTACATGGGGGAGGGCGGAAATACAACCGGACTTGTTGGGGATTGATGACGCGACGGAAATGCTTCCAGTCGGCTGATGAAAAAGGATGTGGCGGCTCGATGCGGCCATCGTGCCTTGAAATCAATATGACCGGACTCCCTTACCCGTGGTTTCTCAGCATGAGTTCTTTGGGATGAGGTTCGAGGTACACCTGTCCACGCAGATAGGCGACATCGTACTTGCGAACGTAATGGTTGATCAGTGTGAGGGGTACGACCAGCGGAACAATTCCTGAGTGATAATCATGGATCACCGCCTGCAACTCCTGGCGCGAGTCCACGTCAAGACGCTTGCTGAAATATCCAACCATGTGTTGAAGCACATTGACCTGCCGTTTGGTGGTCGCCATTTCCCGCA
>CAYTMD010000550.1:0-4382 GCA_964438685.1 uncultured Acidobacteriota bacterium | reverse complement strand
AAAAGGATTTGTTTCCTTCTCCGAGGGGAGAAGGTGGACCGCGACAGGCGTTCTCTCCAGCCGTCGCGGGCCGGATGAGGGGTCTCTTCCGCCCCCTCGACCACTGTTTGCCTGCTACGCACAACCGCGAGTTGGCCGTGTTAAGGCCAAGCGGATTGTTCCACGCCTTGAAGCGCGACCTGTTTTGTAGGCCCGCGCTTCTTCCGGCCATTACAACGAAAAGCCGCGGACTTTGAGGCGCAGGTCTGATTGGATAACGGCATCGGCTCCAGTCCGGTAGACTTGGAAGTGCTCTACACGACCAAGGCGAGCCGGGTGAGGAGCCGAAGCCATGCAGCATTTTATCGGATGTGACGTACACACGCGCAACCAAGTGGTGGCCCGGATCGAGGAGGAGACGGGGGAGATCAAGAAGCGGCATTGGAGCACGAGGGCGAGGAAGTGCGGAAGTTTTACGCGCAGTTGCGTCGAGGGACGGTGGTGGGGATCGAAGCAACGTTTCCAGCGTACTGGTTTGAGCGGTTGCTGGCGGAGCTGGGGCACGAGTTGTGGGTGGGGGACGCGGCGCGCATTCGAGCCACAGGGTACCGTAGAAGTTGGCTACATGGTAGCCCATTGGTAGCGCAGAGGTGGACGATGTTCAGTCCTCCTCTGCGGCCCTTAAATCGTAGGCACCGAATCCTATGCCGGCATGATGTAATCGAGGATTTGAAAATCCCAAATCGAAGAGCCGCTGAGGAGCGCAAAATACGCGCACCTCATCGCTACCCCAACACGACCTCCGCGGTACTTGGTTGCTCTCACCTTGCGGCGCCCTCCCTGTACATCCTGACAGACCAATCGATTAGACGTTACGCCCGCTTGGTAACTACGCAAGAGTTCACTTGAAATCGGAAGGATTGTAGCTTTCCATCCACTTTACCCCATGGTAGGATACCTCGCAATTCGCGGGGGAAGAGATTGTCCATGATCAACAAAAGGCAGACGATTGCTATATGGATTTTCGGTGCCGCCATCGCACTGGTTCTGTTTCTAGCCCGTTATTACATTCCTGCTTTGGCAGTGATAGGCGGCCTTGTTTTCTTCGGGCTGCGAACCAAGAACAAGTCACTTAATGTAGAGCATTCCAATCACACGCCCCAAGAAACTCCCATTGAGTTAAGTCCCACCGAAAGCTCAAATACAGGGCCAAGGGACATGACACCACACATGTTCGCCGCCCTCATTGTGGAGCGAATGTTTGCGAACCGTCCTCCCTTCAATAGCTGGCGACCGGACCCTGGGATCGTACCTGAAAACGCGGATGCCGTCTGCGAGTTGTATGCGCACGCCTACCAACTCAAGATTCTGCTCGACCTGATTATTAGGAAGTTTGGCGAGCCAATCGCCATGCTGGTCGAGGCATCCTTCAGGGCGGTAACTGACGAGAGCATGTACAATGATCCTGCGAAATTCTTCGGCACAGCATTCAAGAAGATTGACGAAGGCCGTAGCCTCGGCCCGGTCCCCTACGAGGACATTCCCCTCGCGGAGGATTTGCGCTTGGATGCGCGTGTAGCAGATCAAATTCTCACCATATTTCCGGATGAAGATAGACCAAGAATGCGTATCCCCCTCGCTAACTGCCTGTCGAACGCTCGCGGGTCGGCAGAAAGTAGCTTTCCGGGGTTTGTTGCGGATATGGATTTCGCCCCCTCGTCGATTGCGCTCGTCGAGCGCAGAGATTTCTATGCAGGAAGAACAAATCGCTGGTCGCAGATCCCCGGTTCTTTCGAGCGCCACTTACAACGCCGAGAGGGCAATCCGATTTTTCGCGAAGAGCTTCGCAATCCAACTAATGAGGAGATCGAGACCGCTCGTGAAAAGGACGCAGCAGATTTCAAAGCCGCTGAAAAAGCGACACGCGAGTGGATAGAAGGTGTGAGAAACTTGGCTGAACCGTCCGGCGGCGGTCAAGTCAAAATAGCGGACATTGCCCCTTACCACAAATCATCCGACGATGTAATGACGGTTTGCGCTCAAGCAGGAGGCAAGGCTGAAACCTATCGGCATCAGGTGGAATCCATAGACAAGACGATTGCCGCCCAGATCATAAAGGGAATGGCGAAATCCTCTCCCGAAGACGCAGAGCGTCTTCGGGCGGCTGATGCCGACTGGGTCGCGATGAGGGCTATTTCGACTCACCCGTTCTTCGCACAATGTGGCCGAAAGGATGGGCCGATAAGGGACGACGAGGTTGCACCAGCTCTTCTATGTGAGAGCATTCAGACGGTACAAGAGATGGTTGCCATCACAAAAGCCATGATGCCGAAAAGAATAGAGGCTTTGTGCCAGCAAGCCATAGTCCTAGCGGAACGTGCCAAGGAGGCCAAATTCGACATACCTGCCATTCATGAAAAGTTACCAATACTGTCGAGTGCAGTCCAAGCTTGATCTGGTAGAATGCTCTTATGAAGCGACGAGCGGACGACGAAAAAACAGATATCGCACTACAGAAACTGATGTTGTCGTTAGGATTGGAATCCAGCGGAAAACCCACTAAGAATTCACCAATTTTACCGAGCGTTCACGCGAAGATTCTGAAACGGGATAACTGGACCTGTTATTACTGTGGCGAGAAGTTGGAGCCTGGCTTAGAAGAAGTTGACCACCGGGTGCCACGAGCCGTGGGCGGATCTGATAGCCCCGAAAACCTCGTCACTTCCTGCTGGTACTGTAACCGCGCGAAGAGGGACTTGTTGATAGAGCGTCTTCGATTCACGCCAGAACAGGCGCGGGAGGTTTTGTTTCGCTTGGTGGAAAACCCAGAGAATCGGATCATCAAACGGCGAGTAGATGCGCTCATGACTGGAAAGGCGATTATCTGCGAAGATTGTGACCCTGAGGAGCATGCCATGGAAAGACTCGTCGGCGTGATTGAAATCCGACGCCTGAGCATAAAGCTTAGGGAGGCCAAACGAAGACGGCGTGAGAAGGGGACAGCAGCATTCTCTTGCTCCGGGCGAAATCACTCGGTGCCTTAAGTTACGACCCAAAGAGCAAAAAGCTTACGCGGCAAGTAGTCGGTTCTCTGCTGTCATTTAGTGTATAGCAGAAACTAGTATCAAAAGACTGCCTGAGATCACGCCTTGCACTAGCCTTGCGCCTGATTTCCGGAAAAGCCCTGGTAAAATGGGGCCTTCCTTCTATCCAACCGCTTGGTTTCGTGGCAAGCTTCCCGGTCGTTCCGTCCGACGCCCCCAGTCCTTCGCAGATTCATTGTTCCGGTTCGGACTCGCCGACCGCCACTTGCCGGTAAGTCGCCTAACCTGATATGCAACCCGACGCTCCACGTGGAGTTCAAGAAAACAGGTGGGAACAGCCATCATTGGTGATTTGCGATTAGTGATCTGTGATTGCAGGGGCTTCGAACGTCAGTGGCGGCCGAGTAGGCAGGTTGTGCAATCGCCAATCACAAATCACCAATCACCAATGAGTTAGTTTCTCAGCGGCTTTCCTTTTTTCAATGTGAACTGAATACGCTCAACAGTTTTCTTCTGCCCACAGAGACTGAGGAATGCTTCGCGCTCCAGGTCGAGGAGGTATTGTTCTGACACGCGTTGAGGGGAAGTGAACTCACCGCCGCCGGAAAGTACCTTGGCGAGTTGCGTGCCCACCACAACGTCGTAGTCGGAAATGTATTCGGCGCGGCGCATCAGGTGAAGTCCAAGTTTCATCTTGGCGAACGCCGACTGTCCCAGGGCCTGAATATCATTGCGGGGCTGGCCAGGGCGATAACCCAGCCGAACCAGGTCAAGGGCAACCTGCTTGGCGTCGGCAAGCTGCCGGTCGCGGTTCATGCTGATGGAATCCTGTGTGGACAGGTAGCGCAAACGGCGTGCTTCCTCGGCGCTGGTGGAGACCCTGGCCATGCCGAGGTTCAGAAACACCTCTTTCACATAAGTGAAAGGGTCGGCATCGGGATCAGCGGGAACACCATCCAGCGCGCGCAAAAGCATCTCTTTCGTGCCCCCACCCGCGGGAATAAGGCCCACTCCGGCTTCGACCAATCCCATGTACGTTTCGGCCGACGCGCGCACGCGGGTGGTGTGCAGGCACATCTCGGTTCCGCCCCCCAGCGTCATTCCGAATGGCGCGGCCACCACAGGTTTGGGTGCGTATTTCAAAGCCATATTGGCATTTTGAAAAGCGCGTACGGCTTGGTGTACCTCGTCCCAATCACCTTCCTGGATCGCGGTTAGCACCAGCATCAGGTTGGCGCCCACGCAGAAGTTTGGACCTTGATTGCCTATCACCATGGCGTCGAAGCCATCACCGAGGGCCTTCAGACCCGCGTGCACCATCTGTACGGTATCGCCGCCAATGGTGTTCATCTTGGAGTG
>CAYTMD010000549.1:0-4402 GCA_964438685.1 uncultured Acidobacteriota bacterium | reverse complement strand
AACCGGGTACCACAGAGCTGCGCGATAAGAAGTTTCGCGGGTGGCGCATACATCGCAGGGAGTACGGACATCGTTTGCTTAGAACTGCACTACAAATTCACGGGTGGCGCATACATTGTTTTGTATGTATGCGACCGCAGCGGCGAGTATTCAGCGCATGTGGTCCATCGCCAATAGAGAACGATCCTCGCGGTAATAGAATCTCCAATTTGACCAGGGCCAGTCGCCGGGGTGGCCCACCAACCCGCAAGTGACGTCCCGATGCATCGGGACGCCACCCAGTCATTGTTGGATTTTCCCGCAACTCGCAATCACCTTGCCGAAAAATCGCGCACGCGTTCTTTTGACCCGGCACCACGCGGCCACGGTCAGGGACTTTTGGGGTTCTTCCGGCGCTCGGGAATTGCGCCGGAAGGTGGGGGGAATGGCGGGGGCACCTGCGGATGCGTGGCCGCGGGGTTGCTCCCGGCGCCTATTGCCGGATCGCACGGCATTTCGCATTTCCTCTTGACACGACCAGAAAACTGGCCTATACTGTAGCCTGTACGAGGCGAGGTGCCGCTGTGTCTCTGCGCAAGTCTCCCACCCGCACGCCGGCTTTCCTGGAAGCCATCCACCGCAACGCTCAGAAATCCACCGGGCCCTGGACCGTGCGGGGCAAGGCTCAGTCCTGCCTGAACCGGCTCAAGACCGGCGAGCGCTCGCGCGTCTTGCGCCGATTGCGGGACGGTTTACTCGAGGCCCCGCCCGGCGCGGTCCAGGCCACGGCCCGCGCGCTCCTGAGCCGCGAGCAGGCGTTGCACCCCGTGTTCGATGAACTTGTGGGCTTGGCGCGTTGGGCGGAAGGCATGGTGGTGGCGCACGAACGCCATTACCGCGAGTTTATTGCAGCAAAGCAGAAGGAGTGGGTGACTGGCGCGAATGTTCCCCCGCAACCAACTGATTCGAAATCGGAAAGCCTCATCACCCGGGCGCGGGGGGGAGGGAAGGCCAAAAAAAAGATGTTAGAAATCGACGTTGGAAGTAGGAATGTTATTGAAAACACAAGAAACAAAGACATTCTGTCGTGCTACCCAACGGACATTTTAGGCCGTTCGGAGCAGTTTATGACGGAAAATTCACGCTTGGGCGTGGCAACAGTCGCCTTTTCGATGCGATCCAACCGCCAATGTAGGTTGCTGGCGATGCCGAGATGTGAGCCGCAAAATCTCCCGGATGCCCGGCGGGCGAACGACCCTCGGCATGCCTTAACTGATGATATTCCGGCGAGCTACAAGTGATGGGAGCCCTGAGGTTCAGTGCAGGAAATGGGGGGACAGGACGATTGCACAGTACGCGGCAAAGCCGAGGAGGATCAGGCCGAGGACGGCGTTTACCAGGCGGAAGAAAGCCGGGCCGATGCGGTCTGGGAGGAAGCGGACGGTGATGATCAGCGTGGTGAACCAGGTCATCAGGCCGGCGGCCACCATCAGGATCCCCCACCAATGCGCTTTGGAGCCCAAGATGGTATGGGCAAGCGGGAGCCAATTGGAGGTGACGCCGACCCAATAAATCATTGTTAAGGGATTGAACGCGGTTAGGGCGGCACAGGAGGCGACATCGGTGGCCAAATGGGCGGGGACGGTGCTTTCATCCCAGTCTTTACGAGCGCTGGCGTAGGCCCGCAGCGGCTCCTTGACGGCGTGGACAAGGAAGTAGATCCCCAACGGAATCAGGACGATTAATCCGATTCCCGCCAGGACGGTCCGGAGAGTCGGGTTGGACAGATCGGAAAAGAGGTAATGACCGCCGAGGAGGACCAGGGCGAAGAGAGCGATCTCGCCGGTGACGGAGCCGATTCCGCAGGCGAGGGTATGGCGCCAACCGCCAATCAAGCCGCGGCGGATGGCCAGCATGTTGACAGGACCCATGGGCGCGGCGGCCGCCAATCCCATGAAGAACGCGGCCGAAAGCACGTGAATGTCGGAGATGAACACCATATTGCGCCTGGTACTCGGAATAAGCGCCCAATTCCAAGCGGGCATTCCGGTAGATGAGAATATACACCCGGTCGCCTTCAGCTTAAGTGCTTGAGCCAACTTTCATCGAATATCCCCGGCAAATTGCATCGATCTCACACGGTAGATCCTCCGCCGGAGTCAGGATGAGCAATAGTGACCAGCGGCCTGTGCCTTAGTGTACAGACACAAGGGCGGTCCGCAGTATACAAAACAGATAGGGGGAAGATTGCTGCCAAGGCCGGGCGAGGAAAACGTTATGAGCAAAGTATCTGCAAATAGTGTTTTGCTTGTGGATGACGATCCCGAGATTCGGGAGCTTCTGTCAATAGAATTAGAAGAAGCGGGCTTCGAAGCACGACAAGCTGAGGACGGAATCGATGGCCTGGTGAAACTCCGGGATGAGCTTCCCAGGGTCATCATTTCCGACCTTCAGATGCCCCGTATGTCAGGAATCGAGTTTATATCGGTGGTGCGCCGGCGATTTCCTTCCATACCGGTAATTGTCCTCACGGGATCAATTCCCCGCGAACTTCCGGAGGAAATCAAGCCTGACCACTGGTTCGAAAAGACTGCGCGACAAATCCCCGAACTCTTGCAGGCCGTTCACGACCTGGTTCGAAAAACGCCGGATCCCGCGGACTTTCCGCAAGTCATCAGTGTTCCTGTGCGAACCCGGCCGGGCTTCGCCGGTTATATGATTCTGTCCTGCCCGGAGTGCCTGCGCACCTTCAGGGCAACGAGTACGCCTGAGAATAAGAGAGTGGACAGGACCGCCATCTGCACCTATTGCGAGGCCCGTGTACCATTCCTGATCGTAAGCTCAGATCCCGCGTAAGCGACTCGCGTCCCCGGCGCGATACGCTGACGAGGGTGACGCGGCCCGGCGGCAAGATCGGGCCCCCAGAGGTATCAAGCATGAGCAGACATACGCTCACTTTCAATTCCCGGAACTTCCTGAAAAGGGTCGGCACGCAAAAGACCACTCGGGAGTACCAGGACCAGCAGGCCATCTATACTCAAGGGGACGCGGCGGATGCGATGTTCCACATCCAGAATGGCAATGTGAGGCTCGTGGTTGAGTCGCCGCACGGCAAGAAAGCTGTTATCGCCATCTTGGGGCCAGGCGACGTGTTTGGGGAGGGTTGTCTGGTAAATCGGTCCCTGCGGATGTCAACGGCAACGGCGATTCAGCCCTCTATGATCTCCTGCGTAAAAAAAGGAGCCTTGATTCGGCTCATCCATCAAAAGCCCGCTTTTGCCAAGCTTTTTATCTCCTACCTGCTTTCTCGGATGGGTCGAGTGGAAGAAGATTTTGTTGATCGGCTCTTCAATTTCAGCGAGAAACGCCTGGCTCGGATTCTCTTGATGCTTACGCATTTTGGCGATGAAGGTGGAGACGGAACGGCATTTCCCAGAATCAACCAGGAACAGTTGGCCCAAATTGTCGGCACCACCCGGTCGCGGGTCAGTCATTTCATGAATAAGTTCAGGGAGAAGGGCTTTGTCGACTATAACGGCAACGGCGCGTTGACGGTTCATGGCGATCTCCTCCGTGCGGTCCTACACGATCAGTCGTGAGGCCGGACCCCTGGTCATTCCCCTCCGCCCCAGGCAGTGGCTTCCCCCCATAAACAGCGGTGAGCAATTGTGACCAAACAAGTGAGCCATGCTGTACAGACACGCGAATAAGCGCGAGCTATAAACATAGGTATACCGGCCAGTAGTCCAACAGTTCTGAATAGGAACATCGGACACTCCGGGCAGGTAGGTGTAATGGCAGGAAAAGGAGATTCAAATGAAGAGACTTACTTTAGTTTTTCTGTTGCTGGTGTTCTGTGCAACGGCTTTTGCCGGTGAGAGCCAATTGCAAAAGGCGACCAACGTTATGAATGAGATCATGAGTACTCCCGACAAGGGCATTCCTCATGATTTGCTGGACAAGGCCGTGTGTGTGGGCATCATTCCATCTGAGGTGAAGTTCGCCTTGGGATTTGGTGGTACTTATGGACGCGGTGTGCT
Source organism: uncultured Acidobacteriota bacterium (assembly GCA_964438685.1). Lineage (GTDB taxonomy): Bacteria > Acidobacteriota > Terriglobia > UBA7540 > UBA7540 > Bog-366. Next base: position 383 of record CAYTMD010000549.1, on the reverse strand, counting down.
GGTATGCCGCAGGGGCGGTAACGGTCGATGGGATGCCCCCTCCATGTTTACCATGGGCGGCGCGAGCGTGGGATTTCAGATCGGCGGTAAGGCCACCGACGTCGTTTTCCTTGTGATGAACCCAGGCGGTATGAAGAAACTGGTCCAGGACAGCGTCAAATTGGGCGCGGAGTTATCCGTAGCAGCCGGCCCGGTGGGCCGTTCCGCGGAAGGTGCGACCGATGCTCAACTTCATGCGGAGATTCTCAGCTACTCGCGCTCACGCGGCTTGTTTGGCGGGGCGTCGCTCGACGGGGCTGTGTACAAGCAAGATGAGGGCGATAACGAAAAGGTTTATGGACGCAGGGTGACCGCGAAAGAAATTCTGATCGACGGCACCGTGC
>CAYTMD010000548.1:0-4424 GCA_964438685.1 uncultured Acidobacteriota bacterium | reverse complement strand
CAACTTCAGATTCGCTCTACGTAGAATCAATAACTTACGTGAAGTTGCTGGAGAGACCACAGAGCAAAACCCTTCGACCGGGATTGGCAAGGGCAACAATTCATTGTTCGTTGATCCAGGCTGTATTCTTCTGTCTGTTCTCCGTGGTCTCCGTGTGCTCTGTTGTGGCCTCCTTTTCAACCCGCGGAACCACCTGTAAGTTCAATACATCCAATTCACTGTGGCTCGCCTTTGGCACAAGGAGGATGAAACATGAAGTACCGGAAGCTGGGAAATACGGGACTCATTGTAAGTCAGGTGGCGCTGGGGACCATGCAGTTCGGCGGCAAGATGAACATGGGAAACCTCGGCCAGGAAGATACCACAAAGATGGTGAAGCTGGCCCTGGACAGAGGAGTCAACTTCATTGATACCGCGGACGTCTACAGCCTGGGTGAGAGCGAGACGCTGCTGGGGAATGCATTGAAAGGCCTGCGTGAGGAAATTGTGCTGGCCACCAAAGTACGCCTGCCGATGGGCGGGAATTTTAACCACAGTGGCGCGACCCGGGTAAATATCCTGCGCGAAGTGGAGGACAGTCTGCGGCGCCTGCAAACTGATTACATCGACCTTTATCAGGTGCATGGATGGGACAGCAACACGCCATTGGAAGAGACGCTGCGAACGCTTAACGATCTGGTGCGGCAGGGGAAGGTACGCTACATCGGGCTCTCCAACCTGATGTCATGGCAGGCGGCGACTGCCGTCATGCTGCAGGAGCGTCTGGGACTGGAGAAATACGTGACGGCGCAGATGTACTACAGCCTCGTCGGGCGGGGCCTGGAGCACGAGTTCCAGTCCTTCGCCGAATACCACAACATCGGCATCCTGGTTTGGAGCGCGCTCGCCGGAGGCTTTCTGGCGGGGAAATACAGCCGCAGCAATCCTGCTCCCGCGGGCACACGGTTCGCGGAGGCAGGTCCGTTTGTGCCGTTCGACAGGGAAATGGGGTATCGCGTGGTGGACGCACTGAAAGAAGTTGCCGCCCGGCATGGCGCCACCCCGGCCCGTGTGGCGCTGGCATGGGTGTTGGGTCGTCCGGCGGTAACCAGCGTCATTGTCGCGGCGCGGAAACCCGAGAACCTGGAGGACAATATCCGTGCCGTGGACCTGCAACTGTCCGAGGAGGGCGTCCGATTGCTCGACGCGGCATCCGACGCCGGCGTCCCCTATCCCAAGTGGATGGTGCTGCAACTGGATACCGCGGAAGACCCGCGCCCCAAGGTTCTTTATCCCGAGCGTTACGCGCAGGGCGGCGCCTGGAAGGATCTACGCGGGACCAAATGGGCGGGCTAGGAGCGGAGCCCCGGGAAGAAGTCGCACGGCAGAACGCAAAGGGCAAAAGTCAAGCGCGGCCCCAGCGCGCCTGACGGGGCACTGATGCATCGTAGCCTCCTGACTGCGATTATTGTTCTTGCCAAGGCCATCATTGTCGGCTACAATGGGCATGGGAAAAAAGGACGTCATGGGTCCACGTAAGCCTGCCATCCATATTCTTGCCCCACCCCCAACGATATCATTTGCTCGTGCTCGGGGACGGAATGAAGATTCGAATGCACTCTGCTACAGACATTTTGCTCCGTGCCGGGACGACGGGGAAAAAAGAATTCTTTTTTACGACGTTCGAAGCCGGAATGTTGTTGAAAACAAAGGTAGACGCAATTGTTGGATCTCGACGAACACGTGATGTGCCTGAAAACAAGTCAGTTATCGTTATTCTCCGCGAATGCGATGTATACTGTTGATAATAAACGACTTGTTCCAATGATAAGCAGCTTTCCGCATCCACCAGTGTCAAATCCAGGGCAAAATAGCAGGAAATAACCCAGGGAAGCGCACTTTGCTGAAAAAATGACAGACTTTATGGACATTCTGGGCAATAGTAGCAGCCAACCAGGCAGCATGGACAGGATACCCCCGTCAGCAACTGGTGGGGCGCCCGAGCTACCGCCCCCGCGTACCCGTGGCAAGGACAGTCCACAGCGATCGAAAGGCGTTCTTCGAGTTGGCTCTTTTTGGCGCAAACCCCGCCTGTCCGTAATCTTGACACCCCGGACCGCCAACAGTACAATAAATAGATGGCGCAGCAGCCTCTAATTGTCTGATATCTTGTCAGTTAGGACCAAGATGAAGTGGCAGGTTGAACTCTCAATTCGTGACCGGGAAATTCTGGTGGCTCTGGTCCGCCAGTTTATTGCCAGCGGCTGCCCGGTTGGGTCCAAGGCATTGGCGGCCAAGTTGCCGGAACAACTCAGCTCGGCAACGATCCGGTCAATCTTTGTGGAGCTGGAAGAATGCGGCTTCCTGATGCAGCCGCATGTATCAGCGGGTCGGATTCCCACGGAGAAGGCCTATCGCTTCTATGTTGACCGCATGGTTTCAGGCGCGCGGCTGTCACCTGCCACGGAGAGGTACATCGACCAGGGATTGAGCGCTGATGGCGACCGATTGGAGCGCTTGATGGCCAAGGCTTCGCGGATGCTTTCGGAAGTTTCCCGCAATGTGGGCCTGGTGTTGGCGCCGGCGCTGGAAGAGAAACTGCTGGAGCACATCAAATTCGTGAACCTGCCCGACCACCGCGTGCTGGTAGTGATTGTTTCCAAGCCCGATTTGGTGGAAAACCGCGTGGTCCACCTGGATGATGAGTTCACCCAGCAGGAGCTTGACCAGTCCGCGGATTTCCTTAACGCGGAGTTTCACGGCTGGTCGCTGGGCACCATTCGCCTGGAAGTTTTCAAGCGTATGGAGCAGGACAAAATCCTTTGTGACCGCCTGCTAAAGAATGTCGCCACGCTCTTCATGTGGGGCGCTCTTTCGGAAGAGGAGGCGGACCTGCTCTTTGTGGACGGCACCGCCAAGATTCTCGAAAGCCCGGAATATGAAGACGTGCAGAAGATCAAGCAACTGGTAAAGACCCTGGAGGAAAAGGGCAAGCTGGCGCGAATTTTGGCCGCCTGCCTGCAAATCCCGGAAGCAGGGGTGCGCATTCTCATTGGACGGGAAAACGCCGAGAAACAGATGCACAATTGCACGCTGGTAGTGGCTCCGCTGCATTACCGCAATCGCGCCGTTGGCGCCCTGGGGGTGGTGGGACCCACGCGCATGGAATACGACCGCGCCATCAGCACCGTCGATTATGTGGCCCATTTGTGTAGCAGACTGCTCAGCCTCAATTGAATTTTGATTTTGGCAGCCGCCGGTAGATCCGCAGGGGTCGGGGCCGCGCGCGCCGCCATCCCAATGGTGTATAACTTATGGATGAGGAAAGAAACATGCCCATGACTCCCCAGCCCGGTGAGGGCGGAGAGAACGATTCCGCAGCTCCCCAAGCCGGGGAGCCTGTCGCCGCGGCCGCAACGCCGGCGGGGCTGGCGGAGGCTTACGAAAAAGCCCTGGCCGAGAACAAAGACCTTTTCGACCGTCTGCTGCGCAAGCAGGCCGAGATGGATAACTTCCGCAAGCGGACGCAGAAGGAGAAAGAGGATCTGCGCCAGTATGCGGCGGGGGATCTTATTCGCTCATTGCTGCCCACTCTCGACGGTTTTGACCGTGCCCTTCAGCAACGCGACGAAAGCGTGCCGGCGGGTTTCTATCAGGGGTTGGAACTGATATACCGTGAGCTTCGCGAGGTCTTGACCCGGGCGGGGGTGACGCCCATTGAAACCACCGGCCAGATGTTTGATCCCCATTTGCACCAGGCGGTGGAAACCGTGGATGATCCAAACCATTCCGAAAATGAGATTGTGGAAGAGTTGCAGCGGGGCTACATGTTGAAAAGCAAGCTTCTGCGGCCCGCGATTGTCAAGGTGGCGCGGTGACCGCTGCTGCCCCAGGTTCAGCCGTGTGCCGGCTCAGAAATGGCATTAAGCCGCCAGCATGGCGGGGATAGACTGCCTCTCCGCACCCATGCAGCGCCCGCCGGAGCTAATGGCGGCGCGCAGCCGCACACGGCGTTAAGTAAAATTATCTGCCCGACTTGAGGTTAAGGATTGAAGCAGAAACGTGATTATTACGAGGTTCTGGGCGTGGGGAGGGAAGCCTCCGACCAGGAGATTAAAAGTGCCTACCGCCGCCTCGCCATGCAGCACCACCCCGACCGCAATCCTGATAACCAGGAAGCAGCGGGGGAGAAGTTCAAAGAATTGACCGAAGCTTACAGCGTGCTGGCCGACGCCCAAAAGCGTGCGGCTTACGACCGCTATGGGCACGCCGGTGTAAGTGGTGGAGCCGGGGCTCCTGATTTCAATTCCACCATCTTTTCGGATTTTGAAGATATCTTCGGCGACTTGTTTGGTTTCGGAGACGTTTTTGGGCGGTCGGGTCGTGGGCGAGGCCGTAGCACTGGCGGCGTTGATCTGCGCTACGACCTGGAAATCAGCCTGGAA
>CAYTMD010000547.1:0-4459 GCA_964438685.1 uncultured Acidobacteriota bacterium | reverse complement strand
CGTCGACGACAACTTCATCGGCAACAAGAAGAAGGCCAAGGCCTTGCTGGAGTTGCTCATTCCCTGGATGGAACAACACAATTATCCGCTCCGGCTGACGACCGAGGCCAGCATCGACCTGGCGGACGACCCGGAACTTTTGGAGATGATGTATCGGGCGAATTTCCGCAGCGTGTTCATCGGGATCGAGACCCCGCGGCTCGCTTCGCTGAAGGAGACCAAGAAATTCCAGAACCTGGCCATGGACCCGGTGAGTTGCATCGACCTTATTCACGCGAAGGGGTTGTGGGTGACGGGCGGATTCATCGTCGGGTTCGACTCCGATACGGATGACATCTTTGATCGCCAGATTGAATTCATTGAGCGCACCGCCATCCCCTGGGCCCTGCTGAATTCCCTGCACGCCATGCCACGCACCGCCCTTTATGAACGCATGCAAAAAGAAGGCCGCCTGCTGGAGGAATCCGAACACCACAGCGGCGACACCAATCCGCCCAACTTCCGCACCAAATTGGCGCCGGCGGTCATGCTGCGAGGACAGGCGAAAACGCTGGCAGCCATTTACGAACCCAAGGCGTTCTTTGCGCGCGCGTGGCGGTCGATGGAAAGTTGGAAGATTAAAAAGAACCAACGCGCTGCCCGCCAACCGAATGCCGCCGGCATTGCGGCCATTGTGGTGCGGTCGCTTTGGCATCAGGGCGTTAAATCCTCTTACAAAAGATATTATTGGAAATACCTGTTTAATATCCTCACCCACTACGGGTTCAATTCGCCGAAGCTCTGGATGGCTGCCACCATCATGATTTCTGGCCACCACTTTATCCCCTATTCCCGCGAAGTTGTGGCCAGTATCGAGCGCGCCGCCGTGCGAGTTGAATCCGCTCAGGAACTTGTTCCCGTACCAGTGGGGAAGTAACGGCGTTCTGATTACATTTGAGAGAGACGTAGCGCCGACCATGAAGTCGTCACACCCGGGCCCGGCCGAAAATGCCGAGCCGAGTATAAGTGCTGATCTGAAGGTCAGCGCCACGAGAGGTTGCAACCACCGTTCCATCGTATCCAATCCTGCGCAGAATCAATCTTTCTGCTTGCCAATCTGTTCAATTAAACATCCAGGACGTAACGGCCTACCGCTGCGGCATGGCAGCCGGTGTATACTTCCAACGCTGGATTTGGGGCCTCGGGCGTTGCCCCTTACCTTACCGTTGGAGGAGAACCTTTGCGCAGCATGGGCGCCAAAACACTTGTACTGATTTTCGCTCTTGCCACGGGGGCACTCAGCCTGCCGAACGACCGTCCGGTACTTCAACCCTATCCTGGGACGGGCATGTTCCTGCTGCTTTCCGACCTTCACTTTGATCCTTATGCCGACCCGGCGATTATGGAACAGCTTGGGGCAAAGCCATTGCCGGCGTGCCAATCGCCTGCTTCCGGGGCGTTGGCAAAGTTTAGCAGCGACAGCAACTACCCTCTGCTCAAATCCACACTCGACCAGGTGGTGGCAACGGCCAAGGTGAATCAATTCCACTATGACTACGTCATCGTAACCGGCGACTTCCTCGCGCACGATTTCGACACGCGCTACCAGCAATGCGTGGGAGGCGGGGATGCTGCCTATCGGAAGTTTGCCAGCCACACGATTGCTTTTGTCGACGCCATGATTCGCCAAGCTCTGCCCGGCGCGCCTGTCTTCGCCGCGCTGGGAAACAATGACTCCGATAATGGCGATTACGCTGAGTCCAGCGGATTCTTCCTCCATACGATTGGGCAGGACTGGAGCCGCACGTGGAGGAACCTGCCCAAGGCGACGCGTGCTGATGCGTTGGCGTCGTTCGAAAGGGAAGGGTATTATGCGCTGCCGCATCCCTCGGTTCCTAAGAACGAACTCATCGTTCTAAACAGCAACTTGTGGGTGGCTAACAACACCCAGGCTTGCAGTGAAACCGATCCTGATCCCGGCGGCCAATTTCAGTGGTTGGAAGGAATGTTGGCGAAGTCCAGGAGCGCCGGAGGTACGGCGACTTTAATCATGCACGTTCTGCCCGGCATTGACGCCATGCGGTCCTCCACCGGCGCGCCACGGGGGTTGTGGACCGATCGTTGCACGCAGAGGTTGATTTCAGAATTAACCAATTTCCGCGGAGTGGTCCGCGAGATTTACGCCGGCCATATCCATCGCGACGATTTCCGCCTCCTTCCCGACACCGAGGGAAAACCTCTGTGTACAATTCATGTCGTTCCGGCCGTCAGCCCGGTGTACCTCAATAATCCTGCGTTTGAGGTTGGCTGGTACGGCAAGGATGACGGCGGCTTGAGGGACTACGCTCCGCAATTCCTGGATCTCGGCAACGCCCAACCGACTTGGAAGACGGAGTACATCTTTACGCAAGCTTACGGGTTTGCACGACCCAACCTTGCGGCGCTGAAGGAACTGAGCACGGCGATTCATGAAGGCAATCCCCTTTCCGGCGTGGGTAAGAAGTACGTTGACTACTACGCCGCGGGAGTGGGTCCGTTTCTGACTCCCGCTAATTGGTTGAATTACTCTTGTGCGCAAACGGAATTCACCACTTTGCGATTTGACGTATGCCGGCGCGCCGGAGCAGGCCGGTAGCGGATGATGCGGTGGCGAGTTGACGCCGGCAGATGGCGGTGCAAAGCTACCTGTAAATTGCTGTCCCAGATATTGACTCGCGGACGCGATAATGATATCCATGCTGCGGTCTTCTTGAATAGATAAGGCAGGGACAATTGGTCCGACAGTCTTGGGGCGTGACCCTCCATAGCGTAGGGCGGAGCAGGACATCCCACTCTTCATGCTGCCGGTTACGGTCCCATTCTGCGCAAGATTCTGACCCGGTGTTCCAATCGTAAGTCCCGCGATCCGGGCGCGGGATAGAAAAATCAATGGCATCAAATTCGAGGGCCTCATGCTTGACGCTTTACTTGTTCATCGCCTGCACTTTGCGTATACCGTTACCTTCCACTATTTGTTTCCCCAACTCACCATGGGTTTGGCGCTGCTGATTGTGATTTTGAAAACCCTGGCGCTGCGAACGGGTGACGAACAATACAACCGCGCGGCGCGTTTCTGGGCGCATATCTTCGGCATCAACTTTGCCATGGGCGTGGTGACGGGAATCCCCATGGAGTTTCAGTTCGGCACCAACTGGGCGCAGTTCTCCAAGGCTGCAGGCGGCGTGATTGGCCAGACGTTGGCCATGGAGGGCGTGTTCTCGTTCTTTCTGGAATCGAGCTTCCTCGGACTGTTCCTTTACGGAGAGAAGCGCCTGGGACCCAAGGGTCACTGGTGGGCTGCCTTTATGGTCTTCGCGGGATCGTGGCTTTCCGGCTACCTGATTGTCGCCACCGATGCGTGGATGCAATACCCGGTGGCTTACCGACTGGGTCCGCATGGCGAAATCATGCTCACGAGTTTCTGGGGACTGCTCCTGAATCCCTGGGCACTGTGGCAGTACGCGCACAACATGAGCGGCGCGGTGATCACCGGGGCGTTCGTCATGGCCGCTGTGGGTGCATTCTACCTGCTGACCAAACAGTTCCAGACGCACGCAAAAACCTTTGTGCGGGTGGGCGTAATCGCTGGTTTGGTGGCCGCACTGTTTCAAATCATACCCACCGGCGATGCGCAAGGCCGCATGTTGGCGAATCACCAGCCGGCAACGTTGGCGGCGATGGAAGGAATGTTTGAGACGCAACGGGGTGCGCCGATTGCCCTGGTTGGACAGCCGGATATTCAAAACCATCGACTGGATAATCCCTTGCTGGTGCCGCGGGTGTTGAGCTTCCTCACCTACCGGCGATGGATGTCGGAGGTTAAGGGTTTGGACGCTTTCCCGCCGCAGGATTGGCCGGACAATATTCCACTTCTGTATTACAGCTACCACATCATGGTGGGACTCGGCACCATCTTCATTGCCGTCATGCTGCTGGCGGCATGGAAACTGCGGCGAGGGACCCTTTATGAATCGCGCGGCATGCTCTGGGCGCTGATGCTCTCTCTGCCGTTCCCGTACATTGCCAACACGGCAGGGTGGATGACGGCGGAATTTGGCCGCCAGCCGTGGCTGATCTACGGGCTGATGCGCACGCAGGCCGGCATCTCGCCACAGGTTTCCTCCGGCAACGTCTGGTTCACCCTGATTGGCTTCATGGGGATGTACACCGTGCTCAGCATTCTGTTTTTGTTCCTGATTCGCCGGGTTATTGAGAAAGGGCCGGAAGCGGCCTGAAAGAGAGTAGGCAGTAGGCACCAGGCAGCCCAGCCACCGGCGGGGGCCGGATTGAATAGTCTGTGACTTGGAGCAAGTCGCACGTAAGTGGGCGCACCTTGTGACCCCCTCACCCCCGGCCCCTCTCCCCCAAAGGGGCGAGGGGAGAGGGGATTTGAATCTATATCCCTCGCCCCTTTGGGGGAGAGGGTGGACCGCAACCGGCG
>CAYTMD010000546.1:0-4468 GCA_964438685.1 uncultured Acidobacteriota bacterium | reverse complement strand
CGAGCAGAACCGTGTTCGCCACACGGCTCGTCTGCTAATTTGGACAGCAGTGTCCGAATACCCCCCACAACCATGCACTGGGACTTTAAAAATCACGCGTACTTCTGGTAGAGTTTCGGTTTGACGCGGTACTAGTGCAGCGCTTCTCAAATATCGGTCCATCGGATTCACCTGGGTTCGGTTGTAGCGCCAACCTTGAGGTCGGCACACAGAGGCCGAACGCCGTTCGGCCCTATAAGAGAGGAAACTCCGCTATGAATCTCCGCAGGTTTGGACGCACCGGCTGGATGGTAAGTGAGATCGGTTACGGCATGTGGGGCATGGCGGGATGGACGGGCTCCGACGACGCTGAGTCAAAGGATTCCCTCCAGAAAGCCGTCGATCTGGGCTGCAACTTTTTTGACACGGCCTGGGCCTATGGAGACGGCCACAGCGAGAAGTTGCTGGGTTGGTTGGTGCGCAACAACCCCGGCAAAAAGATCTATACCGCTTCGAAGATTCCTCCCAAAAATCTCACGTGGCCGAGCCGCCGAGAGTTCACACTCGCGGATTGCTTCCCTCCCGATCACATCGACAAGTACGTGCACCTGACTCTGGAAAACCTCGGGCTGGAAAGGCTCGACTTGATTCAATTCCACGCCTGGGAGGACTCCTGGCTAAATGATGATCGCTGGGTCAAGAAGGTTGACGACCTGCGCCACCACGGCCTTATCGGCGCGGTAGGCATCAGCATCAATCGCTGGGAACCCTGGAATGGCGTGCGCGCGGTGCAGTCAGGGCTGGTTGACTCAGTGCAGGTGATCTATAACATTTTTGACCAAAACCCAGAAGATGAGCTGTTTCCAGCTTGCGCGGCGATGGACGTGGGGGTTATCGCGCGGTGCCCCTTTGACGAAGGCACGCTTACCGGAAGCCTTACCCTGCAAAGCCAATGGCCAACGGACGATTGGCGTAATACCTACTTTGTCCCCGAGAACCTCAAAGCCAGCGTGGAACATGCCGAAGCTTTGCGTCCACTGATTCCTCCGGGTATGGACATGCCGCAGATGGCATTGCGTTTCATCCTGAATAACCCCACGGTGAGCACCATCATTCCCGGCATGCGTAAGCTGAAGAACGTTGACGGAAATATACGCGCCGTCAACATGGGACCATTACCAGTCGATTTGCACACGGAATTACGCAAGCATCGTTGGGTACGGAAGCCCACTGCCTGGTCGCAGTAACATTGCACTTTTGCCTTTTGCGCTTTGCCTTTTGACTTGCATTTACGGTTCAATAAACAAGCCAAGACTCTGCTGAAACCGATCGAGGGAAATCATCGAGAATGAACTATCGCCGCTTTGGACGTACCGGCTGGAAGGTGAGCGAGATTGGATATGGCATGTGGGGCATGGCAAGCTGGACTGGCTCCAGTGACGCCGAATCCCGCCAATCCCTCCAGCATTCCGCCGACCTGGGCTGCAACTTCTTTGACACCGCCTGGAATTATGGCAATGGGCACAGCGAACGGCTCCTCGGAGAGTTGGTGCGCGGGAATCCCGATAAGAAACTCTACGTGGCCACCAAGATTCCTCCCAAGAACCTTGCCTGGCCAGCCCGCCCGGAGTTCACGCTCGACGAATGCTTTCCCCCTGACCACATTGAACAGTATGTACACTCCAGTTTGGCGAACTTGGGACTGGAGAGAATCGATCTGATTCAATTTCACACATGGTTGGATACCTGGCTGGAAGATGACCGCTGGATTAGGAAGATCGACGACCTGCGCCGGCAGGGGCTGTTTCAAGCTGTCGGGATAAGTCTCAATCGCTGGGAGCCGTGGAACGGCGCGCGCGCGGTACAGTCGGGGCTGATTGATTCCGTGCAGGTCATCTACAACATTTTTGAACAGAGCCCCGAGGATGAGCTTTTCCCTGCCTGTGCCGCCAAGGACGTGGGCGTCATCGCGCGCTGCCCGCTGGACCAAGGCTCGCTGACCGGCACACTGACGCTCGAAAGCAAATGGCCGGAGGGCGATTGGCGAAACTCTCACTTCGGCCCGGAGATGCTCAAGCCATGCGTCGATCGCGCCGATGCACTGAAGGTGCTCGTGCCCCGCGATGGGACATTGCCGGAGATGGCGCTGCGCTTCATCCTGAGTAATCCAACCGTCAGCACCGTAATTCCCGGGATGCGTAAGAGAAAGAATGTGGAGGAGAACCTTCGCGCCAGTGAGCAGGGTCCTTTGCCCGCGGACCTCCGTGCGGAATTACGCAAGCATCGCTGGGATCGCAAGCCAGTCCCGCGAGGGAAATGAATTCGCACGATCGACGAAGCTTTGCATCCACGCCCCCGCCGGAACCGGAAATGTTCATGCGCGCGGGTTACAATGGAACGCTTGACAACGTCATCAACTTCGTGGACTGTATGCGTACGCGCAAGTCTCCCAACGCCAATATTCACGTCGGCTTCGAGGCAGCGCGAACTTTCTGGATCGGCAACATAGATTTGAAGCGCGGAACGAAAGTTGCCTGGGACAGAACGAAAGGCAGGGTAGCATAATGCGGTTGGGGAATTTCTATCGTCCTCTGAGCATGATTCTGGCGAGTCTCATTCTACTTGTCGTGTTCGTCAGTGTGCCTTTGCACGCCGTGGAACCAACGCCCAGCAAGGCCATCTACAACACCTTTACCGACGAGGAAGAGATGGCCATGGGCCGCAAGGCCGCCGAGGAAACCGATAAGCAGATGGTGATCCTGGATTCGACGCTGCTCACGGCTTACGTGAACAACCTGGGACGAAAGGTGGCGCAAGCATCGCGCCGACCGGAAATTCAATACTCTTTCAAGATTGTGAATACGGATACCGTCAATGCCTTCTCACTTCCCGGAGGATTCATTTACATCCATCGCGGCCTCCTGGACTTCGTGACGAGCGAAAGTGAATTGGCTGGCGTCATAGCCCATGAGGTTGGCCATGTTGTGGCGTATCACAGCATGAACGATGTGGCGCGCCGCTACTGGCTCGACCAGGGAATGTACCAGCTCAAAAAGGCCGGCGCGCTCGATAACCAGGAGATGGTGGACATGATGCAGAAATACGGCGGGCCCATCCTGCTTTTCGCCGACCGTAAATTCAGCCGCGAGGAAGAATCCGAGGCCGATATGCTCGGAATGTACAATGCCATCCGCGCCGGATATGATCCGCAAGGATTGGTCACTGCCCTGGCCCGCCTTAGTAAATTCACCGGAAACCCCACGCTGGTGGAGGGCCTTCTGATGAATCATCCTCTACCGGGTGAGCGGGTGGCGGCGCTCCGCGCAGAACTTGCGCTGAATCCACCCCCGGCAGGACTTGAGAAAGATAGCCTGGCGTTTCGGGCGGCAAAGATGCAGCTGAAAGCTCTGCCACGGCCTCCCGCACCAAGGAAACAACCTTAGTTGGAATGGGGACTTCCCAACCGGCGCGGCTATTTCTTCGCATGAAGGACTTCAGGCGTGATGAGGTCCGCGAAGAATCCGCGCCGGCAGAGTAATGATGGCCCAAAGCAAATCAAATACCCCGCCCACGGCGATTCCCACCAGCCGGAATGGCAGCGTCAAAATCCAAACCAGTGGATAAAGTATCAATGCCAGAAGCGCCAGCGGCCAACAAAGGAAAAGAAGAATGCACCAAAGCAGGAATTTCACCATGCGGCTTTTCTCCCCGGGAAGATTCATGCCCATTCTACGCCTGCTTCTGACCTTGGCGGGTAAATTGTGATCCGTGCGCATGCAATCTGGAGAATGTCTCATGCATGCGCGAGCACTCCACCTTGCGATTGCTGCTTTACTTTCCCGGCCATCTCTGATATTCCGCTGCTGCTTGATCTACGGAGAATAAGCTTCGATGAAGATCACCGATATCAAGACGCTGGTCGTTAACGCGCACTTGCGCAACTGGGTATTCGTTAAAGTTGAGACCGACGTTCCCGGCCTTTACGGTTGGGGCGAAGGAACGCTGGAGTGGAAGACGCGCGCGGTCGTGGGCTGCGTGGAGGACTTCAAACCGCTGGTGATGGGCCGGGACCCCACGCGCATCGAGTTCTTGTGGCAGATCATGTACCGCCACTCGTTCTGGCGCCTGGGCGTGATTGGGACCACGGCAATGTCCGCAATTGAACAGGCGTGCTGGGACATCACGGGAAAATCGTTGGGCGTTCCCGTTTACAAGTTGTTGGGTGGCCGCGTCCGCGACAAGGTGCGCATGTACACTCATCTCGGCATGGGTGAGATGAAAGCTGTGTACGAAACCTCCGCGGTCGAACCCGTGATTGAACGCGCGCAGGCATTGTGGACAAAGGGCTATTCCGCAATCAAGGTCGTGATTGTGCCCCTCTCAGCGCCACTGATGGGGCTGCCGGCAGTACGACATTTTGCCCATCTGATGGGCAAGATGCGCGAGGCCGTCGGCGACAATATGGACATTATGATCGACTTTCATGGCC
>CAYTMD010000545.1:0-4484 GCA_964438685.1 uncultured Acidobacteriota bacterium | reverse complement strand
CCCCACGGCGCCGTGGTGGGTTTGCCGTATTCGCAGCCGGCGCTGAAGCATCCCAGCCGTCCTACACTGTGACCCAGCGCTACAGCCGGCGCGAGTACATCCGTCAGCTTCCAAAAAGCGAGTTTTTGCACCCGCACGTACCAGATGGTAAAAAAGAGCGCCGCCAGGAACCCGCCGTAGAAAACCCCACCCGCCATAAAGGTTGAGAAACTGAAGATTTCTCCGGGATTCGCGCGATAATAGCTCCACTCCGTCAGAACCATCAGCACTTTCGCGCCGACGAGCGCTACCAGAACTACCCACGTGCAAAAATCCAATATCAGGGCGGAATTCATGCCTACGGTTCGGCCCAGACGCGTGGCAGTATAAATCGCGCCCAGGATGCCCAGCACCATCAGGGTGCCGTAAGTGGGAAGGTGAAACGAACCGATGGTGATCAAAAACGGGTGCAAACTTTATCCTCTTAAGCCTCTGAGATCTGCCGACCTTTCGGTCGTCACATACTGAGTTGGGACCCAGCCCCACAATATCCCCTGAAGCGGTTAAAGCGAAAACCGGTTCAAGAATGAAAAATACCCGGAAATAATCGTTAACTTGTTAAAGGCCATGAGAGTGCCCAGCAAAATTAGCAGCACTCCTGACGCCACTTCCACCACCTGCAAGTGCTTGCGGAATCCTTTATAAAACTTCAAGAAGCTGCTAAGCCCAATGCTGGTGAGCAGGAAGGGAATGGCGAGGCCCGCGGAATAAACTGCCAGCAGGAACATGCCCTGATACACCGTCTGCCGTTGGGCGGCGACAGCCAGGATCGCGGCAAGGATCGGGCCAATGCAGGGAGTCCATCCGAAGGCAAATGCAAATCCCAGCAAAAACGCCCCCCCCAGGCTGCGGCGAGGCGCCCCTGTATCCAGTCGTGCCTCGCGATAGAGCAGGGGGATCTTTACCAGGCCGGTCAGGTGCAATCCAAAAACAATCACGATGAGGCCCGCGATAATGTTGAAGGTGGTTCGCTGCGCCAGCAGGAATCTTCCCACCCATGTTGCGGAGGCCCCCAGAATGACAAAGACCAGGGAGAACCCTGCTACGAATGCGAAGGAATTGCGGAGCACCCGACGGAGAAGCTCTCCGCTGGCCTCCATTTTCAACTCCTCAATCGTCGCCCCCGAGAGCATGGAAAGGTATCCCGGGACCAGCGGCAGCACACACGGCGATAGGAATGAAGCAATTCCAGCCAGGAAGGCGATGGGAATGCTCAGCTCGTGAGTCATGTTTCGGTCGTTCTCCTCACTTTATTAGACGCAGTAAATCTATATAGGTGACGGAAATGCTTGAGGCACAATACCCTCCAGTATCCCTCGGGGCACCTATGGGGAAGGGTGGTTTCGACACTCCGCGCTTGTACCAACTTCCATCTCAAGTGTACCATAGCGCCGTGAATTGCCGGTTGCCAATGGGCGATTTTTGATGGTTTCCAATCGTCGATCGACCACCAAAACCGGCTATAGAAAAGGAGCCTCCCCCAACTTGTTACGCGCCGTTATCTTTGACTTTGATGGCATCATTGTAGACAGCGAACCGCTCATTTTGACGTTGACCCAGCAGATGGCCGCCATGGAGGGTTGGTCCGTCAGTGAAGAAGAGTATTACCGTGATTATCTGGCCCTCGACGACCGCGGCATGATCGAACACCTCTATGCCAGCCATGGAAAACCTGTGGACCGGGCACGGCGCGATGAATTGGCGGACTGGAAATGCCAGCGCTATGAGGAGATCATTCGCGAAGGTCTGCCTCCCATCCCGGGCGCGGCTGAGTTCATTACCGAACTTGCCCGCCATTACCCGTTGGCCATTGCCAGTGGCAGCCTGCTCTCGGAAATCCACCACTTGCTCACCAAAATGGGCTTGCGCGAAAAGTTTTCTGTCCTGGCGACGGCGGACGACTGCCAGCGCTCCAAGCCCGATCCCGAGGTCTACCTTATGGCCCTCTCCCGCTTACGCGCTTTGCCGAATTTTCGTGATGAGTCGTTGCAGTCGGAGGAGTGCCTTGCCATTGAGGATGCGCCCCTGGGGGTCGTCGCCGCGCAAGCGGCTGGCTTGAAATGCCTGGCGCTCACCCACAGCAGGCCCGCCGCGGAGCTCCAGCATGCGGACTTGATTGCGTCGGAATTCGCTGATGTGGACATGCGTAGTGTTCGCGCCTTGTTTCGTTGAACAGGCACCTCGAATTGGAGTGGCGGTCTATGGTCGCGACTGTCCAGGTTGGCAAACGTTCCATGAGGTCAAGGCGATTCCGGCACTGCTGTCATTAATTCAAAATCGACGCTAACCCGGAATTCTACCGGCGGATTTGGCCGCACCTGCGTTTGGGTCCGCCGACTATGACGGTGCATGATCTTGAGCGAGCCCCGAAGGGGTGAAAATTGAATAGCCGTGGGCAAGGGCACGTTCTTTGTGCCCGCCGCCCACGGCTGACGGTCCCGTCCTCGCCTCGACCCTGGAGGGGTCGAATGTTCCGCGCCGACGTTCCTACCCACCGGCGACCCCGCGCAGAGCACTTTGAATACTGCCCGGCCTCGCCCTGACCAACCCCCGCGAATCATTCCGGCTCCCGGTGGATGCAAGAAATTACGCGTTCCGCGTTCTTCAGATAGAAGCATTCGGTCCGTTAAGGGAGGAGTTGGCGCGGCTATTATTCCGGGTCAACCAGCGTTACGATGGGAGTTCCCGTAGAGTGGCGCTGGTATTTTCCGACATGAAAGGTGAATCCAAATGAATCAGCATTCCCCCGTTCGGCTCTTTGTGGCAATTGTTCTGGCCGGTTGGATCTCTGCCGGATCGGCTTGGGCTCAGACCACTGTGACCTCTACGGAGCAGGACCAGAAGGAGTTGGCTGTTACCGTTTACAACTCCAACGTTGCCCTGGTCCGCGACGTCCGCCGCGTGCATTTGCCCGGCGGCGTCATTGACCTGCGCTACATGGACATTGCCGCGCAGGTGAATCCCGCAACCGTCCATATTGTTTCCCTGACGGCGCCCAAGGAGTTGAACGTCCTTGAACAGAACTACGAATACGATTTATTGAGCCCGCAGAAGCTCCTGCAAAAATATGTCGGCAAGGAATTGACGTTGGTCCGCGTCATCCAGGAGAACAACTCCACCAAGGAAGTTCCCGTAAAGGCCCTGCTGTTGTCCGATAACGATGGACCCGTTTGGAAGGTGGGGAACGAGATTATTACCGGCATGGGCGCCGACCGTTACGTGTTCCCTGATATGCCGGAGAACCTCTACAGCAAGCCCACTCTCGTCTGGTTGCTGGACAATCGCCACGCGGGCGAACAGGCGGTGGAGGCCTCCTATCTTACAAACCAGATGAACTGGAGTTCCGATTACGTCCTCACCGTGCACTCCGACCAGAAATCAGCGGATTTGAACGGTTGGGTAACTGTTGTGAATCAGAGCGGCACGTCTTTCCGCAACGCGCAACTGCAGTTGGTGGCGGGGGAGTTGAATCGCGTGATGCCTTCAGGGGGCATGGTGATGCGCGAGATGTTGATGAAGTCGGCCAATGCGCCGGCGCCCCAATTCCAACAGGAAGCGCTTTCCGAGTATCACCTCTACACTCTTCAAAGGCCCACGAGCATTCAAAACAATGAATCCAAACAGATCAGTCTGCTCGCGGCCGCGGGCGCGGCGGTGGAAAAGGTCTTTGAGGTTGATGGCCAATCATACTACTACCAGAGCCCTCAAAGTCCCGGACAACCAGCCAAAGAGCCGGTAAAAGTTCTGATCAAATTCAAGAATACGGAGGCGAACTCGTTGGGAGTCCCTCTGCCCGCCGGCACCGTGCGCGTCTACCAGGGGGATTCCAAGGGACGCGTTCAATTCATTGGTGAGGATCGCATTGACCATACGCCCAAGGATGAAACGGTGAGCCTTTATATCGGCAACGCCTTCGATGTAGTGGCCGAGCGCAAGCAGACGGACTACCAGCGTTTGGGCTCCCATAGCGCTGAGGTGGAGTATGAAGTTTCACTTCGTAACCATAAGCCGGAGCCTGTCACCGTGTATGTGAATGAGCCCATCAGCGGTGATTGGACGATGCTCAATTCGACCTTCAAATTCGAAAAGACCGCGGCATTCGCCGCCCGATTCACCGTGCCGGTGGCGGCCAACAGCGAAGCGCTGCTCAAGTACCGCGTGCGGATTCATTGGTAGGAAGGGATCTTTGCCACCGCGGGGCGCGGAGGCGCAGAGAGTAGATAAAGAGAAAGTCTATTCTTTACGACTCAGCGCCTCGGCGGCAAATATCTTGTTTCGCTGCGGTCAAGCGACCTCGAAGGTTTGGACTTTCCAGGGTTTGGATTCAAATTTCACTTTGCCGGCTTCGCATGTCGCGTCTGCTATTTTCTTCCCTTGAAGATCGGTTTCGCATGCGCTTGCCATTGGCATTTCAATCTTGATGGAGGCGGGCCCTTGCTTGCCTT
>CAYTMD010000544.1:0-4493 GCA_964438685.1 uncultured Acidobacteriota bacterium | reverse complement strand
ATATTCATGCCCGCGAAATCCTACGCATTCGTGCCAGCCTGAACGAAATCATGGGTAAGCATACTAATCAGCCGATTGAGAAGATTGAACGTGACGTGGAACGTGATTTCTGGATGAGTGCCCAACAAGCGCACGAATATGGCATCATCGATGAAATCATATACAAGCATAAGTAGACCACGGAGATGAATTTGAAACGCCCTGGTGCCGGGGAATTGTTGCACTGCTCCTTTTGCCAGAAGCCGCAGGATGCCGTGGCGAAACTGATTTCTTCGCCCGGTGAACATGCCCGCGCCTACATCTGCGATGCATGCGTGCTGGTGTGCAACAGCATTCTGGAGGAAGACCGTGCCGAGCGCACGCCCGCGGCGCAACCAAAGTTACCGCGCCCCTCGGAGATCAACGCATTTCTCGATCAGTACGTGGTGGGCCAGGAAAAAGCCAAGAAGAAGCTCGCCGTCGCCGTATACAATCACTACAAACGCAACATCATGACGCGCGTTCGTAGCGATGTGGAGTTGACGAAATCCAATATCCTCCTGATTGGGCCGACCGGCACGGGCAAGACTCTTCTGGCCCAAACCCTGGCGCGAGTGCTGGAAGTTCCTTTTGCCATTGCTGATGCCACCACCCTGACGGAAGCAGGTTATGTTGGCGAGGACGTTGAAAACATCATCCTGAAGCTCCTGCAGAACGCCGGCGGCGATGTGCAACGAGCCCAGCAGGGCATTATCTATATCGACGAGATCGACAAGATTGCCAAGAAGGATGAAAACCCTTCCATTACGCGCGATGTTTCCGGCGAGGGCGTGCAGCAGGCGTTGCTGAAGATCCTGGAAGGCACCGTAGCCAACGTTCCGCCGCAGGGCGGACGCAAGCACCCCCACCAGGAATGCACCCCGGTGGACACCACCAACATCCTGTTTATTTGTGGCGGGGCTTTTGGCGGGTTGGAAAAGGCCATTGAACACCGCATGGGCAAGAAGACCATGGGTTTTCATGCGGACACACCGGCGGCGCCGGTTACCACGGGACGGCGGGATACGGCCGTTCTGGAGCAGGTGCAGCCCACCGACCTGATCCACTATGGGTTGATACCTGAGTTTGTGGGCCGCTTGCCGGTTGTCAGTGTGCTGAGTGACCTGGACCAGCAGGCCCTGGTTGAAATTCTAACGAAGCCCAAAAATGCTCTGGTGCGCCAGTATCAACGCCTCTTCGAATTCGAAAACGTTAAATTGAAGTTTAGTGATGGCAGCCTGGCGACGATCGCCGCCCAGGCACTGGAAAGAAAAGTTGGCGCGCGCGGACTGCGCATGATTCTCGAGGATCTAATGCTGGACCTGATGTACCACCTCCCCAGCCAGCACAAGATTCGAGAGTTTCTTGTGACGCAAGAGATGGTTAACGATCACGAAATCAACTTCAGCTCCGCTTTCCTCGAGAAGGCAGGTTAATGGACCCCAATATGTTTTCAGGCCGTGAAAAGAACGAAACCCGACTTTTACCCATGATGCCCATACGCGATGTGGTCATCTTTCCCCACATGATGACTCCTTTTGTGGTCGGACGCGAAACCTCCATCCGGGCCTTGGAAGAGGCCCTGGCAGGCGACAAGAAGATTTTTCTGGCGACGCAGCATGACGCTGCCGTCGACGAGCCCAAGCCCAATGAGATTTACCAGGTGGGCACCGTCGCGAACATCGTCCAGAGCCTGAAGCTGCCTGACGGCAATATCAAGGTTTTGGTGGAAGGTGTGGAGCGCGGCAAGATTCTGAAGATGTCGAACGAGGAAGGCCATTTCCGCGTCAACGTTCAGACCAAGCAGTTTCGCCCGGTGACCACTCCCAGCCTGGAGCAGTTGGTCCAGCGCGCCACCTCGCTTTTTGAACAATACGTAAAGCTTTCCCAGAGTCTTAACTACGAGACCATGATCGCGGCTGTAAAAGTGGATGAAATCGGCAAATTCACGGACACCATTGCCGCCAATCTGAATGTCAGCATTGAGGAAAAGCAGGAATTGCTTGAAATATTCGATCCCGTGGATCGCCTCACGCGTCTGGCTGACATCCTGGAAATCGAGATCGAAAAGCTGAACGTCGACCGCACCATCCAGGGCCGCGTAAAGCGTCAGATGGAGCGCGCTCAGCGCGAGTATTACCTGAACGAGAAGATCAAGGCCATCCAGAAGGAATTGGGCCGCAACGAAAAAAGCGAAATCGATGAGCTGAAGAAGAAGATCGAATCCGCCGGAATGACCAAGGACGCTCTTGACCACGCCATGTCCGAGCTCAAGCGCCTGGAGATGATGCCGCCCATGTCGGCGGAATCCACCGTCTCTCGCAATTACCTGGATTGGCTGCTCGCCGTGCCCTGGAAGAAGAAATCCAAGGAAATCCGCGACATCACCCGCGCCCAGAAAGTGCTGGAAGAAGACCATTACGGGCTCGAAAAGGTCAAAGAACGGATTTTGGAATTTCTTGCCGTTCGCCAGCTCGTTAAGAACCCGCGTGGATCGATTCTCTGCTTCGTTGGACCCCCGGGAGTTGGAAAAACGTCTCTTGGCAGGTCAATTGCTCGAGCTACAGGTCGTAAGTTCGTCCGCCTCTCCTTGGGCGGCGTTCGGGACGAAGCGGAAATTCGCGGCCACCGCCGGACCTACATCGGCGCCCTGCCCGGCCAAATCATCCAGATGATGAAAAAGGCAGATACGGTAAACCCCGTTTTCCTGCTGGATGAAGTGGACAAAATGAGTATGGATTTCCGTGGTGATCCTTCCGCAGCGCTGCTGGAAGTCCTTGATCCTGAACAGAATAGCACGTTCATGGACCATTACCTTGACGTCGAGTTCGATCTCTCGAAGGTGTTCTTTATTACCACCGCCAATGTTGTCCACACCATTCCTCAGCCGCTCCAGGATCGCATGGAGATTTTGAGACTGGAAGGCTATACGGAGCCGGAAAAGCTGGAAATAGCAAAGCGCTTCCTGGTGAGGAAACAGCGTGAAGCCGCTGGCCTGAAAGCGGAAAACCTCACACTTACCGACGACGGGCTGGTTAGTATCATCCGTCATTACACTCGGGAGGCAGGGGTTCGCAACCTGGAACGCGAGATTGCCAACGTGAGCCGCAAGGTGGCCCGCAAGGTCGTCAAGGAAGGCCGTGGCTTGCAAGTAACCGTGGGCCCCGACGATGTCAAGGAATACTTGGGAGTTCTCAAGTTCCGGGATACCAAGGCCGAAGAGAAGAACGAGGTTGGCTTGGCAACAGGATTGGCCTGGACGGAAGTGGGCGGCCAGATTCTGACCATTGAGGCCACCCTGATGCAAGGCAAGGGCAAACTGCTGCTGACGGGAAAACTCGGCGATGTGATGCAGGAGTCGGCGCAAGCGGCCATGAGCTGGGTTCGCTCCCGGGCTGCTTTGTTGGGACTCGATGCCGATTTTTATCGCCATCTGGATATCCACATCCACATTCCCGAAGGCGCCATTCCCAAGGACGGGCCCTCGGCGGGAATTACCCTGGCCACCGCCCTGGTCAGCGCCCTCACCAAAATCGCTGTCCGCCGTGACGTTGCCATGACGGGCGAGATCACCCTTCGCGGGAAGGTACTGCCGATTGGTGGAGTGAAGGAAAAGCTCCTGGCAGCGCACCGTGCCGGCAACCGGACAATCATCATTCCGCGGGACAACGAAAAAGACTTGGCGGATATTCCTGCGAACATCCAGCAGGAGTTGACGATCCGCTTTGTCGATAAAGTGGAAGACGTGCTTGAAATTGCACTGGAAACGAAGTTGGAGCCCCTGCCCATTCTTGTCCCGGGCGTGGCCACTCCGTCCACAGTGGAGACTCCTTCAAAAGATTTGGGCCGGGAACCCATGACGAACTAAGCGTTTTAAGGGACCAGGGAATTTGTCTGAGGGTCTGGGAACCATTCGGAGCTGATTGTGCATCATACCGATTGGACTAAAGGCTCTGCGTATTGAGTGGAAGGGCGCCCGTTCTCAGCCTCCTCCAAATGGGGTCCACAAAGTTCTGCAACTGCGTATGACGCTTCTTGCCGCACCTTGTACGACTGCTTGAGTATCTTGAGTAATCCAGCACATTAAGGATCGATTCCGCGAGCGACTTGGCAATGGAACCCGACACAATCAACGGGACGGTCATCCGACCGGTAATTCAACTAATTTGAGAGAAAAGCTATGGCTGCAAAGAAACAGGAAGTAAAAGTAGACGAAGTACAGGAAGAAAAAATCGTAGATTTAAAAGAGGGTGAAGTCCTCGACATTGGCAAGCTCAAAGAGATGAACATCACCACGCTGACCCAGGTCGCCAAAGACCTGGCCGTGGTAGGGGCCACCGGCCTGCGTAAACAGGAATTGATCTTCAAGATCCTGCAGACGCAGGCCGAAAAGAGCGGGCTGATCTTCTCCGAAGGCGTCCTCGAATGCCTGCCGGACGGCTTCGGCTTCCTGCGCGCGCCGGAGTACAATTACC
>CAYTMD010000543.1:0-4494 GCA_964438685.1 uncultured Acidobacteriota bacterium | reverse complement strand
GCCGCGAAATCGATTTCAAGAACACCATCATTATCCTCACCTCCAACGCCTGCACAGATCAAATGATGAAGCTGTGTGCAGACAAGGAAACCATGCCCACTGCCGAAGGGATTATCAAAGCGATGCGGCCGGAACTGAATAAGATCTTCAAGCCGGCTTTTCTCGGACGCATGGTGCTCATTCCCTTTTACCCGATTCGCGAAGATTCCCTCAGGCTGATTATTGAATTGAAGCTTAGTAGAATTCAGAAGCGCATCGAAGAGAACCACAAGATTCGTCTGACCTATGACCCGGCCCTGGTAGACACCGTGGCCAGCCGCTGCACGGAAGTGGAAAGCGGGGCCCGGAATGTGGACAACATTCTGACCAACACCCTGCTACCGGATATTTCCCGGCAGTTATTGGGAAAAATGGCCGAGGGCGAGAAGGTGACGAGTGTCCATGTCGGCATCGGCGCCGATGGGGCATTTGTATACAGTTAAACCAGGAGGAGCAAAGTCATGGCGACAAGCTTTACGCAGGGTGGCGCCAGTCTGATGACGATCAGCACGCCCTTGGGAAAGGATAAACTTCTCCTGAAAGGGTTTCGGGGTTCGGAAGGAATATCACGTCTCTTTCGCTTTGAACTTGATCTTCTTTCCGAAGACCCCGATATCCAATACACCGATATCATCGGGAAAGAGGTCACCATTTCGCTCCGGCAGGCGGATGGCACACCCCGGTTCTTGAGTGGGATTATCAGCCGCTTCGGCCAGGGAGGCACGGATGACCTCTTTACCTCTTACCACGCGGAAATGGTCCCCTGGCTTTGGTTCCTGACACGCACCGAGGATTGCCGGATATTTCAGAACAAAAGCATTCCCGACATCATTAAGCAGGTCTTTAGTGATTTGGGGTTCAACGATGTATCCGATTCACTTCAAGGTACATACGATCCGCGAGACTATTGTGTCCAATACCGCGAGACGGATTTCAGTTTTGTATCCCGGCTCATGGAAGAGTACGGCATTTTTTACTTCTTTAAGCATGAGCAGGGTAAACACACTCTGGTGCTTGGCGACGATCCCAGCGCAAATCAGGAGTGCCCTGGCCAGAGTGAATTCCGTTTCTACATTGCAACCGGCGCCGTTCAGGAAGAGGACATTATAAACGGATGGCACACCGAGCAGGAACTTCGCACGGGTAAATGCACGCTGACGGACTACAACTTCGAAACGCCGAGCAGTAGTCTTCTGGCTACCACAGCCACCCTCAATAAAGTCGGCGGAAACAGCAAATTTGATACCTACGATTATCCCGGAAAGTACCTGAAAAAGAGCGATGGGGACTCCCTGACAAAAATCCGGATGCAGGAAGAAGAAGCCCCGCATCTGGTCGCCAACGGCACCAGCGATGCGCGAAGCCTGGTTACCGGGTACAAGTTTACCTTGAAGGGCCATTACCGGGATGACATGAATACCTCCTACGTCTTGACCGATATTGAGCATGTCGCCCATACCACTTCCTATAGCGCTTCGAAGGGGGCCAAGGAGGACCATTACTCCAATGCCTTCCGATGTATCCCTGCCTCCGTGCCGTTCCGGCCTCCGCGTTTGACTCCCCATCCCACCATCACGGGACCGCAGCCGGCGGTGGTGGTAGGCCCCTCGGGGGAAGAGATCTACACGGATAAATACGGCCGGATCAAGGTGCATTTTTTCTGGGATCGAGTGGGGGCGAAGGATGAAAACGCCTCCTGTTGGATTCGGGTCTCGCAGTTCTGGGCGGGCAAGAACTGGGGAGTGATCTTCCTCCCCCGAATTGGCCAGGAAGTGATGGTGGATTTCCTGGAAGGGGATCCCGACCAGCCACTCATTACGGGGCGAGTCTACAACGCCGAGCAGATGCCGCCCTACACTCTGCCTGATAACATGACGCAAAGCGGAATCAAGACCCGCAGTTCGAAAGCTGGCGGCGCCGACAACTTCAACGAAATCCGCTTCGAAGACAAGAAAGGGAGTGAAGATCTCTTCATCCACGCGGAAAAGGACATGCACCGCGAGGTTGAAAATGATGATTCCTTGACGGTCGGCCATGACCAGACGATCACCGTCAAGAACGATCGAACCGAAGAAGTCACTGAGGGCAACGAAACGGTCGAGATAAAACAGGGCAACCGCACCCACAAAGTCACTACCGGCAATGAAACGCTTACCGTTTCGACCGGCAACCGGGTGGTTGAGGTCACCACCGGCGATGACACCCATACGGTGGGGAGCGGAAATCGTCTGGTCGAAGTCAAAACGGGCGATGATACCCATAAAGTCAAAACGGGCGACCGCAACGTTGAAATCAGCATGGGTAACGATTCGCTGAAGATATCCATGGGGAACCAGACAACCAAGTTGGATTTGGGTGCGAGTTCAACCGAGGCCATGCAGTCCATCACGCTCAAGGTGGGGCAAAACAGCATTACAATTGATCAAATGGGCGTGACGGTCAAGGGGATGATGGTCTCTATTCAAGGACAGGTACAGACCGAAGTTAAGGGCCTCATGACCACGGTGAATGCCGACGCCATGCTGACGGTCAAAGGCGCAATCACCATGATCAATTAAGAACGGGTTTACTTGGGGAAGACAGATGGGGGTATAATCGGACCAACTTCCGGGTGGTGGCTGCACAGGTCGCTGGGTCCGTATCACGAGACAGGCGAAAAATATGGGCAGTGATGGAGTAGTGAAAACACCGGTATCGCCGTTGCGAGAGTTCTGTGATCGGGCGAAAGTGGGCGACGAAGCCAAGGCTCTGCTGACCGATCAATTCTCGACAAAGCAATTCCTCAGTCTATTGGTTGAGAAAGAGATGTTTGGCGACGCTATTCGGGTGATCGCCTACCTGCTCCCCAAGCGGGAGGCGATCGGATGGGGTTGCCTTTGCCTGCGGCATGTCCTGACCAGCCAAAAAGACAAGCCCCTTCCGAATGTCCAAGTGGCGGCGGAACGATGGGTGTCTGCTCCCAATGAGGAGAATCGCTGGGCTGCCAAGGAAACCGCGGACAAGGAAGACCCCAAGACACCGTCAGGTTTGTTGGCATTGGCCGTGTTCTTCGCGGGTTATAGCATGGCCCCCCCCAACGTCCAAGCCGTGCCGCCACCCGAGCATGTCACCTCTGAGATTGTGGCGGGCGCGGTGCAACTCGCGGGCGTGGTCAACGAACCCGAGAAGGCCAACAAAAAGTATAAAGTGTTTATGCAAAAAGCGTCGGCCATGATAGCCCGGATGCAGCAAGAGTCAAAGCAGTAAGGGTTGGTTGCCACCGTCGAACACGACGGGAGACGCCGCCACACCGCACATTCGCCCCACCGAGCGAGCCAACACTCACCATTTCGCGTACACGCGCGCCCCAGACTTGGCGATGGTTTAATTGGACGGTTCGGGAGGAGCCTAACTTCCCAAACGTCCGATCACTATTGGGTGGGAAGCGTCTCCGCCCTCGAATGCGACGACCACCATGTCACCAGGCTGAATTATGTTTGCGGGGTCGGAACCGGCAGCCGTGTCTTTCTTTTCCGCCCGGCAAGGCTGCGTAGGAGAGGCAACCAGCGCCCACATCATTGAGCCCAAAAAGGGCAGGCTGACTTGAACTCGTCCGGACGCCTGCGGGTCCTCGTTCGAGTAAACCTGGCCACGGTATACACCGTAATATTTCGGTATTTCCCTGGGTGTAAAAATCCCGGCGTCGCGTACGTTAGGTGTGCGTTGCGGCGGCATGACTCCCTCCAGTATCGAATGTGTTGCCACACATTATGCGCCAATTCCCCAAACATTGCCATCATACATGGCAATCTGCAAGAGTACACAGGTAGGGCTAGGCGGCCGGCAAACGATAATCTGCAACACTGCTTTCTAAAACACCAGTCGCGGCGTGTGGTGAAAGCGGTTCTGCTCTTACACGATCACGAATTCGACGCCAAACGAGTGATCCATTTTCCCTCGCCCCCTTGCCCGGATTATTCATGAAAACGATAAGCGAGGGGCGGCTTTAAGAATGTTTCACACGGAGTCCACGGAGTGCTTTGTCGATCGAATTACGGAAGCGTTTGACCACAGAGTGCACAGAGAACATCTCGGGACCTCGCTGTGGTCTCTGTGCCTTAACTCTGTGACCTCTGTGCGAAATTCTTTCCTGCCCTCCATCGCCGCAAGAAGTTCGTGAATAATCCGGGCAAGGGGGCTTGGGCAGTGAATCTCCTCGATCTCCGCTGGAAACAGGTTGGCTTGACCGCCAGCGTGAGAAAGAGCCCCAACTGCCCCGCCCTTCCCCATCCGTGGTCCTAAGTCGGGACGGTCTCATACAGAAACTGAAATTAAATCAGCAGAAAGAGGAAGGCGGCTCACAGCGGTTGACCTTCGCCTGGATTCCCGCTTTCGCTGCCGTACCCAGAGGGCTCCCAACCCACTCGTGTCCAAAACAGATTGCGTCAGGTTGGGAATGAGGTGCAGCACAAGCGC
>CAYTMD010000542.1:0-4494 GCA_964438685.1 uncultured Acidobacteriota bacterium | reverse complement strand
CGAAAGGCGGGAGTCAGGAGCCAGAAGTCAGCAGACAGAAGACGGAATATCGCCAGCGGGGAAGGCCCACTATGCAATCCACAGGCTACCCTTACTCCTGACTCCTGGCTCCTGACTCCTACCCCCTCCCAGTCGCCCCCCGGACAAATGACCTTAATCATCGGCTACGGCAATCCACTGCGGAGCGATGATGCGCTGGGCTGGCATGCCAGCCTCTTGCTCTCCCAGGAGCTTACTGGCAAGAACGTCGAAGTCATTACCTGCCATCAACTTACCCCTGAACTTGCCGAACGCCTGAGCAAGTGCCGCCGCGCCGTCTTTATCGACGCTGACGCCGAAGGCAAGCCGGGCGAAATTCATCGCCGCGCCGTCCGTCCACAGGCCCCCACGTCATCTTCATTTACCCACACCTGCACGCCCTCCGGGCTGCTCGCCAGTGCCCAACAGTTGTATGGTCACCGCCCGCGGGCCATCTCGATCACCGTCACCGCCCAGACTTTTGAATTTGGCGAGGCTCTCTCCCCCGTCGTCTCCGCCGCCCTCCCCAAGGTGGTGGAGTTGGTCCGCCAGTGGGTGGGCGTTGAGCGCGCTAATCCTGAGGTCGCTGATATCTGACGATTGCCACAAGTGCAAGGAAGGATCGTCGCGCGTACCTGCTGTACAAGGTCCGCGGCTTACTTCGAGCATACGGGAATCCGTGGGGGTTAGCGGCGAGGACCATGAACGGTTTTACAGACTGGGCTTGATCGCGTTCCACTTCCCTTCGACGTGCATGCGCGCATTTGAAGCCGAAAAGGCGCGGCCCTTGGATAGCAGGTCCGCGCCACTTGCTTTATTGGTTGACGATAACGCAGAACGTACAGGTCGGCCTCCTCGATGCTGCCGTCGAAAAGTGTCCAGCGCCCCTTAAAGTGGCGTGCTAAAGCCTGTACTGGGAATGGACGGGGGAGTAGCCGTAAAGCGGCTAGAACTTAGGCGGGGATTGTCACCTTTTGCCTTGATACCAAACGGTCGAGGCGAAGCCGGAGAGCAAAGTCCGCAATCTTTCAGAGGGTTACATCGAAGTCCCGAACTCTACGGGTACAAGTCGGTACAAGGGAGAGTTTCAGTGTGCTTTTCCGGCGGTTTTACACGTGTTCTGCCTCAACTATTCTCCGGCCTGTCATCACTCGGGGAACTCCGTCGACGCGTTTCCTGTGGCAACCTCGCGCCAAATTCAGAGGCTCAAAAGACCGCATCCCGGCGTGCGTCATCGAGGGAAAACCCACGGTTACGTGAGCATTGACCGTGGCCGCTACGGGCTTTCACGATTTGTTACAATAGTGAGGTCGTTCGGTATCTGCGATTAAGGATTGGAGTAGGGACGTGACGAACCAAGACAAAGCATTTTTTGTGAGCACTTATTTTGAGAAAGTGAAATTGAGAATAGAAAACCTTGCGACATTACGGTCCCAGAAGATCGGCGAGAAGTCTTTCGAGGATGAAGCCCTCATTCTGTGTCTCGTATACATCGATGGCCTGGCCTCGTGCCACTATGGGAGCCGAAACGGAAGCCAACGAGCTTTTTGCCAAGCCATGCGTGAATTGAGCGGCAATCCGGTGTTTGGAAAGCTACACGCTCAAGAATTGCTCGACCCGAAAAACGACAAGCGTTGGAAAAACACCGCGGGTGTGAAACAGGAGATAAAGGAACTGGTGAAGAAGAGACCTGGGGAACTTTTCGATGAGTCAGAGATCGCGGCCATAATTCGTCAGAGCAACATTGTGAAGCCCGAGCAGGATAAACTCATAGCCGATCTATGGCGTTTCTCGGTTGGAGCCATTTGCTACACGTACATGCGGTGTGCTGCGGTTCATGAATTCGGCACCGCTCCCCTCTCTTTCAGCGAAACAGTTCATGAGGGCAAACTGGGGTTTAGGCTGGACTTTGATGTAGTTTATGCTGCCCTTCAGAATGTCGGTGCTCGTGTGGCGCAAGTGTCGATCGAGAAGGGGGAGTGGTTTGGAAGGCCAGGTTACTTGAAGAACAGGTAATGGGCGCCACGAGCGACCTTTGCTCAATGCTTCCTGCAGCAGCCCCCCCCCACGAACCCATGTGGGTGTTCTAGACAGCATACCTTGTGTGTGCCATACTCCCCCCCTATGCGAGACAACACCGGAGCCGAGGAGAAGTTTAGGAGATTTAAGGCGTTATCAGAAAGCCCGCGCGCGGCTGATAAGCAGATGGCTACAATAATGGCACTTTCTGAGATGGAGCATGCGGCTGGCGAGCGAATGGCCATAGTAAAGGACGAGCATGAGCTTCACTGCCTTGACTGTCTTGTCCGCAGAGCTTTCAACCCAAAATGCGAGTGGGACAGAAAAAACCAAGGGTGGCTACTCGCCTTGGCCATGATTCCTGAAGAAAAAGGATCAATGCAATTCGAGGTAGACCCGAGTCTTTGGGAGGGCGATACCAAGGAAGCCATCCTGGCGGCCACGCTGGCGATCGAGACTGACTCTGAAGACGCGACTGCCTACGGCATACGTTCTATGGCATTTTTGGAGTCTGAGAGGCTTGCTGAGGCGGTTGCGGACGCCACACGGGCCATCGAGTTGTACCCTGGGTATGCGTTTGCCTATTGCATACGCACCAAGGCCTACAATCTGTTAAAGAAGTATGACGAGGCCGTTGTCGACGCCACACGGGCTATCGAGCTGAAACCCGAGGGCGCATTTGCTTACTGCGTGCGGGCTAATAGTTACGACTGCCTCGGGATGTGTCACGCGGCGGTTGCCGATGCCACGCGTGCCATTGAACTAAACCCCGAATACGCCATTGCTTTCGGCATACGATCTGACGCCTACGCGACGGCGGGGAAATATGACGAGGCAATTGCCGATGCCACAAGGGCTATCGAACTGAACCCTAACTCTCACCTTGCCTATAGCATACGCGCTGAGTGTTATAGAGTGACTGGTAAGTATGACAAAGTGATATCCGATGCCACAAGGGCTATCAGTCTGAACCCAAAGGAAGCGAGTTATTATTATACTCGGGCTTGCGCCTATGGAATGGTAGGGAAGTATACCGAGGCAATTGCCGATGCCACACGGGCTATCGAACTGAACCCTGAACTTCAGTCCGCCTACGGCATACGCGCTGATTGTCATAGGCTCACGGGAAAGTACGATGAAGCGATATCCGATGCCACACGAGCTATCGAGTTGGTCCCAAATGACGCGATTGCATACGACATCCGGGCTAATGCCTATCAGACATCAGGGAAGTATGACGAGGCAATTGCCGATGCCACACGGGCCATTGACCTGAACCCTCAATATCCGTCCGCATATGGCCTCCGCGCTGATTGTTATAGGCGAATTGGAAAGTACGATGAAGCGATAACCGATGCCACACGGGCTATCGAACTAGACCCTCAGGACGCAATTTATTATCACACCAGGGCATACGCCTATGCAGTGGCAGGGAAGTATGACAGGGCAATCGCCGATGACACGCGGGCTGTCGAACTTAACCCTGAATTTCAGTTTGCCTACTGTACACGCGCAGACTGCTATAGGCGAACTGGAAAGTACGACAAGGCCATAGCCGATGCCACACGCGCTATCGAGTTGGACCCTAAAGACACAGATGCTTACGCCATTCGGGCTGAAGCCCTTCGGTTGACCATTTGCCAACATACCAAACGGGCGTAGTCACTATGTGATGGGAAAGTCAGAACGTGTGAAGGGTGCCGGTACAAGGCTAGTTCAAGATCGGTGTTCGGGCGCCCATTTTCCGACCTGCCCTTACTCGGCACAGTCCCGCCGCGTTGATCTCCGCGAATCCTCGCGCTCACCCGCAAAAAGTGACCGTATGCCAGCACACCAAAAGGCCGAGTTGTAACGAGGCAGCTTAAACCGTTAATCTGTCAGGGGTTGTAGCAAAGTCCAGAAGGCAGCCGGTACCAGAACGTACGAGGTGTGCTTTTTCGGTTGTTTTTAGTGGAGGTAGGGATGCATGAGGGATTCGAAGAAGCGGCCCTTTCTCGATGCCTGGCAATGGACAGTTCGAGATTCCGATTTTACGAGCCGCAGACGAAAGCAAACGGCGCTTAGGTCTGCATTGCAATACCCTATATTCTTGTCTTTTTTAGCAAACATTTTTGTGTACATCTTGAAAGTGGAAGGTCGAGAGAAGAGACCCCTCACCCGGCGGCGCATGGCCGCCACCCTCTCCCCTCGGAGAGGGCAGTTTAACTACCAACCTTCTCCCAGGGGAGAAGGTGCTGAGGCACGAAGCGGATGAGGGGTTTCTTCGTCCGCCCGCGGAAATTTGGTTGCGGTTCCGCCGCCCTGCATTGCCACGCCTTAAATTCTTGCTATTTTGGCAAGCATTTGGGCTGTGCGATTTCTCCCGGCGGACTAAGACGAGTCATAGTTTTGGCCTGCGCGACGCGCCTTGGAGTGCGGCGGCTCGACGCCGCCTTTGTCGCTGCCTGTACCCATCAA